>DATBGU010000090.1:0-20187 GCA_036557825.1 Gemmataceae bacterium | reverse complement strand
GTTCGGCGGAGGATGCCTTGTATCAGTTGGCGGGGGATTCGGCGCCCAAGGAGACGCCGGGTGTGGAGGCGGCGGAGCGTAAGAAGTATCGGGAGGCGTGGTCGGCGTGGTGGAAGGCCAATGCCGAGCGGGTGGACCTCGCCAAGCTGACCGATCGACCCTGGTACGGATACACCCTCATCTGCGCCCTCGGCCAGAATCGCGTCTATGAGATCGATCGGCACGGCAAGGAGCGCTGGTCCATCGGGGGACTGTCCGGCCCCGCGGACGCCTGCATGGTACGCGGCAATCACGTCCTCATCGCCGAGTGGCACGCGCACCGCATCACCGAGCGCGATCTGAAAGGCAAGATCCTGTGGGAGGCGCGGATCAACAGCCCCGTCAACGTGCAGCGCTTGGCCAACGGCAACACCATCACGGGCGCCAACGGCGCCGCGATCGTCGAGGTGGACCGCGACGGCAAGCAGGTCTACAGCATCAACAACGTGCCCGGCAACCTGCTGGCAGCCTATCGCGGGCGCGACGGCACCATCATCTGCATGAACTGGCAGGGGCAGTGTTTGTTCTACGACACGACCGGCAAGCAGCTCAAGTCGTTCCAAACGCAGCACGACGCCAACAGCATCGGCGGACTCGATCTGATGGCGAACGGCCACATCCTCATCTCGCGGCAGGCCCAGGGCAAAGTCGCCGAGTACGACCGCGACGGCAAATTGCTGCGTGAGATCGACGCGCCCGGCGTGCGAACGGCCACGGCCCTGCCCAACGGCCACATTTTGGTGGCCAGCCAGAACAACGCCCGCGTCTACGAACTCGACCGCAACGGCAAAATCGTCTGGGAGCACAAGAACGCCGGCAATGCCTTCCGCGCTCGCCGGCGCTGAACGCGCAGCCCATGAGGAAACCACATGGCAAAGCGTCCCGAACAGCGGAAAGCCTGCTCCAAGAGAAGTTGGAAACCACATCCGCGCGAGGATCTCGCTCGATCCGAAGGTTGGCGGAAGCGAAGGAAATGGATCGGGCTGATAATCGCTCTGTTGTTGTTTCTGACGACGGGGATGGCTGCCGGCGCGTCGGAAAAACCGAAACCGAATCGAGCGGAACCCGTTCGCACGGACGTTTATGGCGATCCGCTGCCGCCGAGGGCGCTGGCTCGGTTGGGTACGGTTCGCTTGCGGCATCCAACCGGGGCGGATGCCGTCGCTTTCTCGCCGGACGGCAAACTCCTCGCCTCGGGAGGACGTGACGGGCTCGTTCGCTTGTGGGACCGTGTCGCTGGAAAAGAACGCCATCGGCTGAAAGGACATGACTCCGAGGTTCACGCACTCGCCTTCACGCCGGACGACAAGATTTTGGCTTCTGGAGGCAATTCGTTAGTGATTTTGTGGGATGTCGCTCGCGGCGAGGAAATTCGCCGGCTGCCCGGTCATCGCAATTTCACGCCCGGATTGGCGTTCGCGCCGGACGGCAAACATGTGGTGACGGCTGGGGGTGATGGCATCCTCCGCGTCCATGAAACCTCTACCGGAAAACCACTCTGGAGCGTCAATAGCTGGGAGGGGGCGGGGATTTTCTCGGCAATCTATTCTCCGAATGGGCGATTCCTTCTTTCCCTGGGCGGTTTACAACCACGTCTGCGGATGTGGGATGCGGCCAACGGCAAGGAACTTCGCCACTTCCTGAGTGACTTCAAGGGAATTGCCGAGATGGCCCTCTCTGCCGATGGAAAACGATTGGCGACGGCGAACGTGGACCAAACCGTTCGGTTGTGGGAGATCGCCAGCGGTAAGGAAGTCGGCCGTCACAAGACGGATGGCCCGGTGGCATCGCTGGCTTTCGCGCCGGACGGTCAGCGGATCGCGGCGGCGATCTCAAAGGGACCGATTCGCGTCTGGGACATCGCCGATGGAGAAGTCCGTCAAATCCAGGATTCCACCGAGGTTCACCCGTTGGCGTTCGCACTGGACAACAAAACCTTGGTGGGAGGGGGAGGGACGACGATTCGTCTGTGGGATGCCGCGACCGGCAAGGATCTGTTTCCACCGCGAGGCCCGCGAAGCAGCGTGACGGTACTTGGCTTCGCTCCCGATGGAAAGACGCTCACCTCGGTGAGTCTGGACGACACCGTGTGGGTGTGGGACGCGGACAGCGGAAAGGAGCTTCGCCGAAGCGGAGGGATGAGGGCGTGGTGCTCGATCCCGACGTTCACCCCGGAGGGCCGGCTTTTTATGCTGGAGCGCGCGCTGGGTGAGGTGCGCCTGTGGGACGCGACGGCCGGCACGAAACCACGACACTTCCAGGTGATTCCTCCCGAAGACCCGTTCCACTCGATTGGCGGCGGCGGCGTCAACGCTGCCGCCCTAAGTTTCGATGGCAAGCGAGTGGCGGCACACGACGCCGATGGTTCCGTGCGGGTATGGGACGTCGGCTCCGGTAAGGAGCTTTGCTGGATTAAAATGCCCTATCCCCGGCCGGAGAACATGGTTTTCGCGCCGGATGGGCAAACGCTTTCCGTTTCTACCGGCGGACTCTTCGATGCCGTCAGCGGCAAGCAATTGAGTCGGGGAGCCCCTCAGGTTTTCTCGCCCGATGGCAAGATGGCGGCTGTCGGGGGAATCAACGGGATTGTTCTGTGGGACGTGGTTAGCGACGGGAAACCTCGTGAATTCCAGAGGACGGTTCGCTCGCAGTTCTACGGGCCAATCGCCTTCGCTCCCGGCGGCCGTTCGGTGGCGGCAAGAGCGGGTGGTTTCCCTGGAGGAGGCGCCCTGTGGGACGTTCGGACGGGAAAGCTGCTGGCACAACTCACGGTGCGTCCCGAAGAGGAGAATGATCTTATCGTCTTCGCCTTCAGTCCCGACGGCCGAACTTTGGCGCTGGGGATGTGGGATCAGACAATCCGCCTATGGGACGCCTTCACCGGGCAGGAAATCCGTCGTTTCCACGGTCATCAGGACGCGGTGGTCGCGCTCGCCTTCTCGCCGGACGGCCGCAAGCTCGCCTCGGGCAGTCGAGACGGCACCGCTCTGATCTGGGATCTCACCGACGGAATTTCCGAATCGGCACCGAACGCCGAAGAATTGCGCGTCCTCTGGGATGATCTGGACGGCACGGATGCCGTGCGCGCCGACCGAGCCTTTTGGACCTTGGCCGCGACGCCCAAAGCGGCCCTGCCGCTGTTGCGCGAGCGGCTGAGGGCGGACAATTTGTCCGCGTCGCCAGATCTCGACCGCCTCATCGCTAACCTGGACGACGAGCATTTCGCCGTCCGCGAGAAGGCCCAGCGGGAATTGGAACGGCTGGAAGAGCGCGCCGATTCTGCCTTGCGTCGGGCGCTGGACGCGAAGCCGTCCTTGGAGGCGCGTCGGCGCCTCCAACGATTGCTGGCTCGGCTGGCTCAAAAGTCGGCGGATCTCGGCCCGCTTGCGATCGGCCAATTGCGCGCGGTGCGCCTTGGGGAGCAGATCGGCACGTACGAGGCCCGCGCGGTGCTCGAACGGATCGCGGTCGGCAGCGCGGATACGGCTCTTGCCAGGGACGCCGGCGCGGCGCTGCTGCGACTCCAACGGCGGAAGTGACAACGGATGGCAAGACCTGAGCAGGAGGAGTGATAGCTGGTCGCACAAGCCTCGGCAGCGTCTTCCGTAGTCGCCAGCGCTGAATTCGATTGATGATTTCGGATTGATGATTGATGATTGAAGGACGAGGCTTCAACATCAATCCGACATCGGAAATCAGCTTGGGGAGGTCGCCAGCATGAATCGACTGCTGCCGTGCATAACCGTCTGCGGCCTCGTCCTGATCGTCGTGCGCGCCGGCCCCGCGCCGGCGGACGACGGAAACCCGTCTTCGCCCCTGCGCAAAGCGCTGAAAGACCCCGCGCCCGAGGCGCGTTTGCGCGCCGCGCTGGCCCTGGCCAAAGAGAACGACGCCGAGTCCATCCCGGTGCTGATCGATCTCCTCGCCGAACTGCCGCGCGAGAAGCGCCGGACGATCGAGGAGTTCCTGCGGCAGCTGGCGGGAGAGTGGGCGCCCCTGGATCGGACCATCGGCGAGGACGAGATCGGCCGGCGCATCCGCCGCGACGCCTGGGCGGCGTGGTGGCGCGCCACCGAAGGCAAGGCGCTGCTGGACAGCTTGCGCAAACACACGCCTTCCACCGGCACGGGTGAGAAGGTTCGCGGCCTCATCGCGCGGCTCGACGAGGACAAATTCGCCCTCCGCGAAGCCGCCTTCACGGAACTGCTCGCGCTGGGCCGCATCGCCTTGCCGCAGCTTCAGAAGGCGGCCAAGGGCGAGAGCCGAAGAGCGGCACGGCAAGCGGAAATGCTGATCGAACGCATCGAGAACGATTCGGCCCAGCGTCTGCCGCTGGCCGTTCTGCGCCTGCTGGCCGTGCGCAAACCGCGCGATGCCGCCGAGTCGGTGCTGGCGTATCTGCCCATTGCCGAGGATGACACCCACTCGACGGAAGCACGGAAATGTCTCGCCGCGCTCGCCCTGCGCGACGGCGAACTTGAGCCGGCCCTGCTGCATGCCTTGGCGGACGCTCGGCTGGAGACCCGCGCGATCGCGGCCGAGGCGCTGGTGCAGGGGGGAGGCGCGGCGGGACGCGAGGCCGTTCGCAAGCTGCTCCGCACGGACAAGCCGGCGGTTCGTCTGCGCATCGCCCTGGCGCTGGCGCGGTCGGGAACACGCGACGGCGTGACAGCGCTGATCGACCTTCTCGCCGTGCTGTCCGACGACGAGGCCGGACTGGCCGAGGAAGCGCTGTGCCAACTCGCCGGCGACACGGCCCCCGACGTATTGCCCGGCAGCGATGCGACCGCGCGGCAGAAATACCGCGATGCCTGGGCGGCCTGGTGGAAGGTCAACGCCGGCCGCGTCGATCTGGCCCGGCTGAGCGCTCCGCTGTCGCTGGGTTACACGCTCATCTGCGATACCAACAGGAATCGCGTTTATGAGATCGACCGTTACGGCAAGGAGCGCTGGGCCATCGAGAACTTGCAGTATCCCATCGACGCCTGCACGTTGCCCGGCAACCACGTCCTTATCGCGGAATATCGGGGGGCTCGCGTCACCGAACGCGATGAGAAGGGAAAAATCGTCTGGGAGAAGCAGGTCGATGGCCGACCCGTCAGCGTGCAGCGCTTGAGCAACGGTAACCTGCTGATCGGCACGCTGCACGGCGGCATTCTTGAGGTGGACCGCGGCGGCAAGGAGGTTGGCAGCTTCAAAGATGCGCTCGGCGGCATCATGGCCGCGTATCGCTCGCGCAAAGGCGTCACCGTTTGTCTATCGCGGACCGACCAGTGCGTCCTCCTGGATGCGGCCGGTAAACAACTCAAAAGTTTCGCCGTCGAGAGAGGACTGGGGGGGAACATCGGGCGTCTGGACGTGCGGCCCGACGGTCATATCCTCATCGCCCAGGGGCGCCGCGCGAACAAAGTGGTGGAGTACGATAGCGACGGCAAGAAACTGCTGGAACTGACCGCCTCCGACGCCACGACGGCGACGTGGATGCCCAACGGCCACGTCCTGATCGCCAGCCAGGGCGGGCAGCGCGTCTATGAGTTGAACCGCGCCGGCAAGATCGTCTGGGAACACAAGGGCGGATCACCCTATCGGGCACGGCGGCGCTAAATCGGATGCGATTTCTTGCGGTGAGGTTCCCTCCATGCAACGGCGCGTTTCTCCTGCTCCGGTTCGTTGCCTGACGCTGGCCGTCGCCATCGCCGGCTCAACGCTGGTCGTGTTCGCCGAGTCGCCGGCCCGGACAGATCGAAGGCCATCACCCGAACAGTTGACCGCGCTGCGAAAGTCGCTGAAAGATCCGGCGGCGGATGTCCGTCAGCGTGCGGCGTTGGCGTTGGCGGTGGCGCACGACGCCGATGCCATCCCCGTGCTGATTGATTTGCTCGCCGAGTTGCCTGCGGGGAAGCGTCAGCCGGTTGAGGAGTTTCTGAACGATCTGGCCGGCGAAGAAGCGCCGGCATCACCTCCGCGCGCCGAGGACGGCAAAGGCCGCCGCGATGCCTGGGCCGCCTGGTGGCGCGACCACGACAACGACACACTCCTCGCCGCGGTCCGCAAACAGACGCCCAGCGCCGAGACGCGCACCCGCATCGCTGCTCTTCTCGTCCAACTCGGCGACGACCGCTTCACCCGCCGCGAAAAGGCGTCCAAGGAACTGTTCGCCCTGGGCCGCGTCGCTCTGCCGCCGCTGCGCGACGCCCTCAAGAGCAGCGATCCGGAAGTAGCGCGTCGTGCCGGTCTCCTCATCGAGCGCATCGAGGCGGCGCCGGCTCATCACCTGTCGCCGGCCACCCTGCGCCTGCTGGCCGTGCGCAAGCCGGCGGGCGCCATCGACGCGCTGTTGGCATATCTGCCCTACGCCGAGGACGACTCGCGCTCGGAAGAGACACGCAAGGCGCTGGCCGCGCTGGCGCGGCGCGACGGCAAGGCCGCCCCGGAACTGCTGCGGGCTCTGTCCGACGCTCGGCCGCTCGTGCGCGCCGCAGCGGCGCAGGCGCTGGCGCGCGGGGCGGGGACCGAGGGACGCGATGCCGCGCGCAAACTGCTCCGCGATGAGGTTGCGACGGTTCGCTTGCAGGCGGCGCTGGCCCTGGCTGTCGCGCAGGATCCCGCCAGCGTTCCGGTGCTGATCGACCTGCTCGCCGTGCTTCCCGCCGACGAGGCCGGCCAAGCGGAGGGCATTTTGTACCAGCTTGCCGGCGACAAGGCCCCCCGAGAATCCCTGGGAACGCAAGAGTCGGAGCGCGTGAAGTGCCGCGATGCCTGGGCGGCGTG
Organism: Gemmataceae bacterium; assembly: GCA_036557825.1. Classification (GTDB taxonomy): domain Bacteria; phylum Planctomycetota; class Planctomycetia; order Gemmatales; family Gemmataceae; genus JAJPHU01. Next base: position 13,377 of record DATBGU010000090.1, on the reverse strand, counting down.
GTGGAAGACCAACGCCGAGCGCGTCGATCTCGCCGGCCTCAGCGATCGGCCGCTGCTCGGTTACACCATCCTCTGCGATATCATCGGCAATCGCGTTTATGAGATCGACCGCCACGGCAAACAGCGCTGGTCGATCGACAATCTGCAAGGCCCCGTCGATGCCTGGATGCTTCCCGGCGACCGCGTCCTCATCGCCGAGTTTTACGGCCAGCGCGTCACCGAGCGCGACCTGAAAGGCAACATCCTTTGGCAGAAGGCGACTAGGGGCCACGTCATCAACGTGCAGCGCCTGCCCAACGGCCATACCTTCGCCGTCACCGGCGGCGGGCCGATCGCGGAGTTCGATCGCACCGGAAAAGAGGTTTTCCAACTTAACGACGCCGGGCAGCGGGCGGTCGGCGGTTATCGATTCCCCGGCGGGCCGCTCGTCACCTTGTCCCCGAACGGGCGCTGCGTCCTGATGGACACCGCCGGCAAACAACTCAAGAGTTTTCCTTCCCAGCACGACGCCAGTCACTATGGCCGCATCGACCTGTCGCCCAACGGCCGCATTCTTATCACACAGTGCAGCCGGAAGAAGGTGATCGAGTACGGCAAGGAAGGGCAGAAGCTGCTGGAAGTGGACGCACCGGATATATGCACCGCGAGCGCCCTGCCCAACGGCCACATCCTCGTGGCTTGCCAGGAAAAGCAGCGGGCCTACGAGTTGGACCGCGCGGGAAAAATCATCTGGGAACACAAGAACGCCGGCCAGGTCTTCCGGGCGCGGCGGCGTTAGATTCGGGGAGGATCGCCTTTATGAATCGGTTCCTTTCGCGGCTCACCGTCGGCGGCCTCGCCCTGACTGCCCTTCTCGCCGGCCTGGCGCGCACCGTGCCGGCCGAGGGGGACAGGAAGTTGTCCCCCGAACAGATAGCCGCGCTGCGCAAGTCGCTGAAGGATCCGGCGACGGACGTCCGTTCGAGTGCGGCGTTGGCATTGGCGGAGGCGCATGACGCCGAAGCCATCCCCGTGCTGATTGACCTGCTCGCCGATCTGGACGCGGTGAAACGCGCTCCCGTCGAGGAGTTTCTGACGCAGTTGGCCGGCGAATGGGCGCCCGTCGTCAACTTCCCCTCCGACGACAAGATCGCCCGCAAGATCCGCCGCGACGCCTGGCTGGCCTGGTGGAAGAACACCAACGGCGAAGCGTTGCTCGAAGCGTTGCGTGAACACACGCTGACCAACGAGGCACGCCGCAAGGTGCGTGACTTGTTGTCGCGTTTGGGCAGCGACGACTTCGGCAAACGCGAGGTCGCCTCGCGTGATTTGTTCGCGTTGGGTCGCATCACTCTGCCGCAGTTGCGTGAGGCGCTCAAGGACAAGGACGCCGAAGTGGCGCGACGGGCCAAACTGTTGATCGACCGCATCGAACGCGAACCGGCGCACCGTCTGCCGGCGGCGGCGGTGCGGCTCTTGGGCGTGCGTAAGCCCGACGGCGCCGCGGCGGCGCTGTTGGCCTATCTGCCCCACGCCGAGGAAGAAACACAGTCCGAAGAAGTCCGCAAGGCGTTGACCTCGTTGGCCTCACGCGGCGGCAAGGTCGAGCCGGCGTTGGTGGCGGCGTTGTCCGACGAGCGGGCCTTGGTGCGTGCGGCGGCGGCCGAAGCGTTGGCCTCCGGCGGTGGCACGGCGGGACGTGCCGAGGCGCGGAAATTGTTGCAGGACAAGTCGTCGTCGGTTCGTCTGAAGACGGCGTTGGCGTTGGTGCGGGCGCGGGACAAGGAGGGCGTTCCGGTGCTGATAGCGTTGTTGACGGAGTTGTCGGCGGAGGAGGTGGGTTCGGCGGAGGATGCCTTGTATCAGTTGGCGGGGGATTCGGCGCCCAAGGAGACGCCGGGTGTGGAGGCGGCGGAGCGTAAGAAGTATCGGGAGGCGTGGTCGGCGTGGTGGAAGGCCAATGCCGAGCGGGTGGACTTGGCCAAGCTGACCGATCGACCCTGGTACGGATACACCCTCATCTGCGATGCCAGTCGCGTTTACGAACTCGATCGGCACGGCAAGCAGCGCTGGACGCTCGATGTGCCGTCGCCTATCGACGCCGTCGTCGTGGCCCGTGATCGCGTCCTCGTCGCCGAGTGGGGCAACAATCGCATCACCGAGCGCGACATGAAAAACAATATCGTCTGGCAAAAGCGAGTCGGCAGCAATCCCACCAACGTGCAACGCCTGCCCAACGGCAACACCTTCATCGCCACGACCACCGGCGGCCTGGTGGAAGTGGACCGAACCGGCAAGGAGGTCTACACCATCAACAACCTGCCGACCAACGTGCTGGCCGCCTACCGCTCGCCGCGCGGTCCCGTGGTATGCTTGCTGGGCAACGGCCAATGCGTCTTCATGGACACGGCCGGCAAGCAACTGCAAAGTTTCGCCTGTCCGGGCAACGGCGCGGGCTGCATCGACGTGCTGCCCAACGGGGGCATTCTCGTCGTTCGGGGGAACAAAGTGGCGGAGTACGACAGCGGAGGCAAGAAACTGCGCGAACTGGATGCGGTCAACCCGACCACGCCGACAGGGATGCCGAACGGTCACGTGCTGGTGTCCAGCCAGGGCGGCAACCGTGTCGTCGAACTGGATCGCGCCGGCAAGGTCGTTTGGGAACATAAGGGCGTCGCCTGCTACCGAGCGCGACAGCGATAAATTCCATTGGGGAGGTCGCCTGTATGAGTCGTCCCATTTCCCGTATCGCTCCCTGGTTGTTGGCGCTGGCCGTCGTGGGTGGGCCATCGGCGTTCCCGGTGCCGGCACAGCCCTCGGCCGAGCGCGACGACGAGCAGACGCTGCACATTGCCGGACTCGCCACGGACGGCCCGGCCTTGCTCGCTTTCTTCCATGCGCGGGCGCGCAACGAGATCGACCGCGAACGGCTGCCGATTCTCCTGGAGCAACTGGGCAGCGCCAACCGCGATCGCAGCCTGGCAACGGCGGAACTTCTCGGCATGGGATCTCTGGCCGTGCCCACGCTGCGACGGGCCGCCAACGATCTGGAAGCGCCGGAACTCGCCGACCGCGCTCGTCACTGTCTGAAATGGATCGAGGGTTCGTCGAGCGCCGCGTTGCCGGCTGCGGCGGCGCGGGTGCTGGCGCAGCGCAGGCCCGACGGGGCGGCGGCGGCGCTGCTGGCTTACCTGCCCTATGCCGATAACCCCGAGGTGTTGCAGGCGATTGTTTCCGCCCTGGGCGCCGTGGCGACTCCAGGCGGCAAACCCGACCCCGCCTTGCTGCGCGGCCTGGCCGATCACCTCGCCGTCCGCCGCGCCGCCGCCGCCGTCGCCCTGTGTCTGGCGGCGCCGCCGGATCAGGTGCCGGACGTGCGCAGGCTCCTCAAGGATCCCGCTCCCGGCGTGCGTTTGCAAACCGCCCTGGCGCTGGGCGAGGCGCACGACGCCGACGCCATCCCCGTGCTGATCGACCTGCTGGCGACATTGCCGATCGAGCAGCGTCGCCGCGTCGAGGAGTTTTTGCAGCAGTTGGCAGGCGAGTGGGCGCCGGCGGTTAATTTCGCCGGCGAGGACGAGATTGCCCGCAAGATCCGCCGCGATGCCTGGGCCGCCTGGTGGCGCAACGTCGATGGGCCGTCGCTGCTGGCGGCGCTGCGCAAGCGGACGCTGACGGCAGAGGACCGCGTGAAGATCCGCGATTTGCTCGGCAAGCTCGGCTCGGAAGACTTCGCCTCGCGCGAGGCGGCGTCGCGCGAACTGTTCGCGCTGGGCCGCCGTAGTTTGCCGCAGCTGCGCGAGGCGGCGAAGGAGAAGGACGCCGAGGTTTCTCGCCGGGCCAAGCTGCTCCTTGAGCGCATCGAGCAAGAGCCGTCGCATCATCTGCCGGCGGCCGCTGTCCGTATGCTGTCGGTGCGCAAACCAGCCGGTTCCGTCGAGGCGCTGTTGGCTTACTTGCCCTTCGCCGAGGATGAAAACCTTGCCGGCGAGGTGCAATCCTCGCTGACCGTGCTGGCCCTGCGCGAGGGCAAGCTCGACGCGGCGCTGGTGCGCGCCTCGAACGGCTCCGATCCGAAACTTCGTGGAATCGCGGCGGAAGCGCTGGTCAAGGGCGGCGGCGTCGAGGGCCGCGCCGAGGCCCGCCGGCTGCTCAAGGATGCCGTGCCGACCGTGCGCCTGCGCGCCGCCCTGGCCCTGGCGATGGCGCGCGAGAAAGAGGGCGTGCCGGTGCTGATCGACCTGGTCACGGTACTTTCGGGCGAACACGTCGGGCAGGTCGAGGACGCCCTGTATCAGTTGGCCGGCGACACCGCGCCGAAGGAATCGCTGGGAACGGAAGCGGCCGAGAAGAAAAAGTACCGCGACGCCTGGGCCGCCTGGTGGAAGGTCAACGCCGCCCGCGTCGATCTGGCCCGGTTGACCTCGCGGCCGTGGTACGGCTACACGCTCATCTGCGATTGCAGCAACAACCGCGTCTTCGAGCTGGACCGCGCCGGCAAGGAGCGCTGGGCCATCGACAGCATTCCGTTTCCCGTCGATGCCTGGGTGCTGCCGGGCAATCGCGTCCTCATCGCCGAGTACAACGCCCGCAAGATCACGGAGCGCGATTTCAAAGGTAAGGTGTTGTGGTCGAAGGAGGGGTTGCCGAGCCAGCCGGTCAACGTGCAGCGGTTGCGCAACGGCAACACCTTCATCGCCACCGATTCGCAAATCATGGAGGTGGACCGCAACGGCAAGGAAGTCTACACGATCAACAACGTGCCCGGCGGCGTCACGGCCGCGTATCGGGCGCGCAACGGCAACGTCATCGTGCTGGCCCAGAACGGCCAGTGCGTCCTCATGGACACGACCGGCAAGCAACTCAAGAGCTTCGCCTCCAACCGCAACGCCGGTTGGACCAGCGGCATCGACCTGCTGGGCAATGGCCACATCCTCATCACGCAGCCGGACCGCAACAAGGTGGCGGAGTACGACACGGAAGGGAAATTGATCGTGGATGCGGACGCGCCGATGGCGACGACAGCGACCGGCCTGCCCAACGGCCATTTCCTGATCGCCAGCCATCAGGGTCAGCGCGCTTTCGAGGTGGACCGCGCCGGTAAGGTCGTTTGGGAGTTCAAGGGCGCCGGCAACATCTTCCGGGCACGGCGGCGCTAGTGGTTCGTTGCCGCGCGGAGCGGGGAAACGAGAACATTTCTTTAAGGCTAAGCCGCTGCGCTTCCAGGCAACCGTAGACGTGACTTCGGTTCCGCAAACCGCGACGAGAATGGACGCCGCGGTCAATGCCGAGCGAATTGTGGCCTATAGTAGAGTGGCCAAAAACGCAGCGGCATCTGAGCGGAACCAGATGGGATCAGCACTACCTGACAAGACATGGCCGCTTTCGACCGCTTTGTCTGCCGCCGGCGTCGTCTTCGTCGTTCGAGGAAATCAACGGTGCGCGAATACAATCACGTCTCTTCGGTGCTTGCCGTCAGAAGATGCTTCCTGTGTGCGGCCGTCATCTTACCATTGGTTATCGGGATACCTGTCGGGGCGCAGGCGCAGGACAAGAAAACGCCATCCGATGCGGAAAAGTCCTTTAAGAAGCGCACGTACGATCTCCTGCCCATCATCGAACTGGGTCGAGACGTGGTCAAGGGCAAGGGCAAATGGATGAAGACCGAAGATGAACTTATTTGCCGGGATCAACACTTTGGTCCGCGCGTGCAGATTCGTTACGAGCCGCCGGAGGAATACGATTTCATCCTTCAATTCTCGCAAGGAAAACTGCGCCATGCCGTCATGGCCATGATGCCAAACCCCAACGGCGGCTCCTTCCTCTGGAAAGTCGGCGTACAGGACGGCAACGACTTCGAGCTGATGTCCAAGTCCGGCAAGCCCGTGAAATCCCCTGGTCTTCTCAAGGTCAACACCACGCATACGACCATTGTGCAAGTCCGCCGCAACTTCATTCGCTGCCTGTTGGACGGCAAGGAACTCATCAAGGTCCGGCCGAATTATGACGACCTGATGATCGACGACTGGAACCGGATGCCGGACGGCCGTTTTCTGGGCGTGGGCTGCGACGACCCGACGGTGTTCCACGCGATTTGGATCACGGAGATCAGCGGGCCGGGCAAGTTCCGGCCCCGAGACGCGGACAAATCCAAGAAACGGTGATGCTCGGAGCGGGAACTGCCTTCGTGGGCACCATCGAACAAACCATGGTGGTTTGCAACCGTGAAGGTGCGCGAGGCCGCGTTCAAGGCGCTGGCTCAGGCGGATCGGCAGGGGGAACCAGCGCTGCGGCGGACGCTGGCGGACAAGCCGTCGCTGGAGATGCGCCGCCGCATCGAGGACTTACCGCGTCGGATGTTGAAGAATCCTTCCCTCGCAACGCTGCGTTCCTTGCGGGCGATCGCGGTCCTGGAACACATTGGTGCGCCGGAAACGCGACAAGTGTTGCAGGCGCAGGCACGCGGAGCGCCTGCGGCCCGTGAGACGCGGGCCGCCGAAGGCGCCCTCAGGAGGCTGCCCCACTAGCCCGGACCGCTAGAACCTTTGCATTTATGACGTAAGTCCTTGTTTTTTCACGATAGTGCTTCTTACTTTCGCCGGAAAAGCCAAACGTAGCCGTGCGGCACGTCGGGGCTTCCTCGCTTCGATGTCCCTGTGTCCACGTATTTCTGCAAATCTTTATCGAGCCGCTCGAACTCGGGCGTGCGCTTCTTGTTCGCCAGCGAACCGCGCATCTCCTCATACATCTTCAACCACTTGGCGTTGTTCTCCGGGGTGTACCACTCCGATTTCGGTACGTCTTTCATCATCGTCTTCCAGCGTGCGAGCAGTGCATCCATACTCTCGCGGAACTGCTTGACGGCTTTCTCTTGCTGGTCCCGTATCGCCTCGAACTCGCGCCGCTGCTAGTGCGTCAGGGCTTTCTTGACGTGCAAATTGGTGCAGAAATCACCGAGCAGGCTGATCTTCTGCCGCGAATGGTTCGGTGATATCCTTCGATTTATGGCATGAAGACGAACGGGTCCACCAAATGCCCTGCGAGCCGTCCCTGCTTGTCGAAGAAGAAGTAGATGCTGATCTCGCCGGGGAAAATCAGATCCACGTTGGCTTCCGGCTTATCGATGGTTCCACGCACCATGCCGCTCAGTTACTCGCTCGGCAACCCAGCCAGTTGCGGCATGGTGTGATGGCCGCGCATGTCGCCGGTCGTGTCCTCGAACCAAGTGTGCCGAATGCCGTGGCGGTCGAACCACGCTTCCACCGACTGCCGATCGCTGTCGGGCTGCACTTCTGCTTGAATGAGTCGTTCCAATTTGGCCACCGTCCAGCCGCGTCGCGAGGTCCACCACAGCCAACCTCCCAAACCTCCGAGTGTAACGAGTAGGAGGGCTAGGCAGCCTGCCCAGAGGCGGCGCCTCCGACGGATTGCTACGGTATCCCGATCGCTCTCGCTCACACTGCGGTTCCCTTCGCCGAATCCGCTGTCAACCAGCTAACAATGGTATACATCTCGTCTTCCAGCCATCTCATATAGTGCTGCGCGGTTAGACGTGCTTTGCCATCCCTCAACTCCTTCGGCTTCTTCACTTCATGTTGCATTCACGCAAGTGAGCCACGATCTGGTGCGTCGCCTCCATATTTCCGCCCGCAAGAACGCACTGAGCTTCCGCGATCCCCGCGCCCAATCGCGGCATGAACGGCACCGCCGCGCCGGGCGGCGGCGGGTCGGGAACTAGCTGAGCGACCACGGCCACGCACAACTCCGCAAGCCCCTCTCCCGTCTTCGCCGACACGCGCACCGCGCCTCCGTCGCATTCCAGATTCCATGCCGATAGAAGATCGCATTTGTTGACTACATATTGCACCGCATCGATCTTCTCGGCCGGCCACACCGGCGGCGCGGAGGCATCGAGCAGCCACAAACACAGATCGGCGCTCGCCATCGATGTTCGCGCTCGGCGAATGCCCTGTTCTTCCAGCTCTTCCGCCTCCGCTCGCTGTCCCGCCGTGTCGGCCAGTTCGATCAACCAACCGTCCAGCGCGATTCGTGTCGTCACCACGTCGCGCGTCGTGCCCGGCGTCGCCGCCACGATGCTGCGCTGATAGCCGGCCAAGGCGTTGACCAGGCTGCTCTTGCCCACGTTCGGAGCGCCGGCAACCACCACGCGCCACGACCGCGTCAAGTGCGGTCCCACTTCGACATAGCGGGCCAGCTGCGCCAATCCCTCATCGGCCGCCGTCGTGTCCGCGCGATCCAGCGCCGCAAGGACCGCATCCATCGCCCGGCCGAGCGCTCCTTGCTGTTGATCGAGCAGAATCCCCGCCGTCCGCACCGTCACCGCCTGCGCCAGAGCGACGGCGGCCGCCGCGCTCAAGGCGTCGCCGCTCGTCCGCCGCAGGAAATCCTCCCAGCTACATATCTGCAAATCCTGCTCGCGCAGCAGATCGAGCAGGAAACGTACCACCTCGCGCCCACCGTGGCCGTGTACTTCCAGCCACGGCACCGGCGCGACCCCCTTCACGGCGACCACGACCTCATCGGCCACCTCGCCACCCAGCCGGCCCAGCCAGAAACGACCGGCGACCGGCGCGTCCGGCAACGAACTACCGGAGCGCAGTCGGAAGATGTTCCGCAGCGCCTGCCAGGCGCGCGGGCCGTACAGTCCGAGCGCGGCGAGCGCGGCCTGTCCAGGCGGCGTCAGACAGGCGAGCCAGGTCGGTGCATCGGCAGAGGTCACGGCAGCGCCTCCGCACTCAGGCGGATGCCTTCGAGCGTCATCGTCGGCCACAGTTCCGCTTCCGGCAGGACCTCATGCAGCAGCGGGCCGTCGCCGCCGGTCAGAAACACTTGCGGCAGTCCCGCTGTCTCAACCTCGTAGTTGTCGATCGAGGCCCAAACACCGCCGGCGACCGCCCAAAAGATGCCCGCCTCCATCGCGCCGATCGTCGATTTCCCCGGCCACTCCGGCCGGGCGCGCGGCACGTCGATTTGCGGCAAGAGCGCCGTGTGTTCGTGCAGCGCGGCCGCCATCAGACGCAGACCAGGCAGGATCGCGCCGCCGAGAAAGGCCCCGTTTTCATCGAGCGCATCGACCGTGACCGCCGAGCCGGCGTCTACGATGACGGCGGCGCGGCCGGCGGCGCGGCGGCTGTTGGCGGCCACCGCGTCGAGGAGGCGGTCAATGCCCGCGTGGTCGGGTTTCTCCAACAGAACTCGCAGCGGCAGCGACGAAGCGGTTATCAGAACGTGAACGCTGTCGCCGCGGTTTTGTGCATACTCGACAAACGACGTTCGTCTCTGCGGATGCACGCCGGCCACCACCCACATCCGCGGCGAGGACAACTCCCAGCGATGAGTTTGCTCGTCCCAGGCGTTCGCGTCATCGGGCGGCAGGCTGCACACCTCCGTCACACGGCCAGCCGCGCAGCGGCCCCATTTGATGGCCGTGTTGCCCACGTCAACAACGATGTCCGGCGTCATGGACTCACCTCGGCTCGCGTTGCCTGTAATTGGTCAACAACCGTGCGCACCAGGTCTGCCAATCCCTGCCCCGTCACCGCCGACAGCGCCAGCACCGGCCGTCCCAACTCTTCCTCCAACCGTTGACGCACCGACTCGCTGCCGGTCAGCTCCGCCTTGCTCACGGCCACAATCTCCGGCTTATCCGCCAGCGCGTGCCCGTGCATTTCCAGTTCGCGCCGGATCGTCCGATAATTCCGCACCGGATCGCTGCCGTCCGCCGGCATCGGCTCGACGAGGTGGACGATAACGCGCGTCCGCTCGATGTGCCGCAAGAACTCGTGCCCCAGCCCTATACCGCTGTGCGCCCCCTCGATCAGCCCCGGCAGATCGGCCAGCACGAACGCCCGCTCGCCGCCGATCGTCACCAGGCCGAGGTTCGGATGCTTGGTCGTGAACGGATAATCGGCGATCTCCGGGTGCGCCTGCGACAGCCGGCTCAGCAGCGTGGACTTGCCGGCGTTGGGCAGTCCGACCAGGCCGGCGTCGGCGATGACTTTCAGTTCCAGCACGATCCAGCGTTCCTCGCCCGGCGTGCCCGGCTGCGTCTGGCGCGGCGCCCGGTTGATCGACGTGGCGAACGCCTTGTTGCCGCGCCCACCGCGCCCGCCCTTCGCCGCCGTCACCTGCTCGCCCGCTTCCTTCAGGTCGCGCAGCAGATTGCCGCGATCGCGGTCGTAAACCAGTGTGCCCGGCGGCACGGGGATGACGAGTTCGAGGGCGCGTCGTCCGTGGCAGTTGTCCGGCCCGCCGCGCCCGCCCGCCCGCGCTCGCCAGTGCTTGCGGTTCACGATCTCGGCGAGGCTGTCGGTGCCGGCCACGGCGCGGACGATCACGTCACCGCCGTCGCCGCCGTCGCCGCCGTCCGGCCCACCCTTGGGCACGTACTTCTCGCGCCGGAAGCTGCAACATCCGGCGCCCCCGTCGCCACCCTTCACGAACAACGTCACCCGATCGACAAACATGGTAATCCGCTGGAGAATGCGCTATCGGTGCTCGACACGTTTTCTCTATGATACACACGCTTCGGAGAAAGAGCGCATCATCTGCAAAACCACACGCACGGCATCCGCGTACTATGCTCCTCTTGAGGAGGGACGCGGACGATGCTTTATCCATTCTTCGCCCTGGCCGCGCAATCGCCGACACGGCAGGCGACGTTTCGCCGCCTGTTGCTGGTTCACTTGCTTCTGCTGGCGGGCGCCTACTGGGCGTTGTCGCGCCAGCCGATCGGCCGACCGGCGACGCTGCTGGGACATCTGCTGCTGGTCGCCGGCATCATCGAGGGGGCGCTGCTGATCGGTTGGCGGTTGACGCAGCTGCCGCGCAGTCAGGCGCTCGAATTCCTCCTGGTGAGTCCGCTGCGACCACCCTGGCTCTTGCTGGCCGAAGCGCTCGTCGGTCTATCGCACCTCGCCCTCCTCACCCTGGCGGGGCTGCCGGTGCTGGTTTTGCTCGTGGCCGATGGCCGGCTCGATCCGCTCGATCCGTTGCCGTTGCTCGTCATGCCGTGGACCTGGGGCGCCATCACCGGATTGGGGCTGACCGTGTGGGCGTATGAGCCGCGCGGCGTGCGCCGCTGGGGCGAGCGCGCCGTGCTGGGGATGGTGCTGCTGTATCTCATCGTCGGCGTGCTGGCCGCCGAGAACCTGCGCCACTGGCTGGAGCGACTACCGACAGACATGAGCGCCGCCATTCTGAACGGCTTCGCCGCGCTGCACACGCACAATCCGTTCGGCGTTCTGCAATACTGGCTGGAGAACCACGCCGCCATCGCCGCCGAGCGCGCGGCCGCGCTCGAAGCCGCCGCGCTGCTTGTTTTCACTCTGTTTCTCGTGCGGGCCGCGCGGCGGTTGCAGGGGCATTTTCACGACCGCCATTATCGGCCGGTGCGCGACGTATCGCGCGAGTATCGACCGAGCATCGGCGAACGGCCGCTGTCGTGGTGGGCGGTCAAGCGCGTCACCGAGTATTCCGGCCGGATCAATCTGTGGTTGGCGGGCGGCTTCGGAGCGCTGTACGCGCTGTATCTCGTGGCGGGGGCGCACTGGCCGCCGTGGCTGGGACAGCGCGTCTTTCAGATGTGCGATGCGGTCGGCGGCGTCGCGGGGTTGACGACGGGACTGGTGCTGCTGGCGGCGGTGCCGGCCGCGTTTCAGTACGGTCTGTGGGACTCCAACGCCCAGGATCGTTGTCGGCGCTTGGAGTTGCTGCTGCTGACGCGGTTGGAGGCGCGCGATTACTGGGAGGCGGCGGCCGCCGCGGCGTGGCGGCGCGGACGCGGCTATCTCTGCGTGGCGCTGCTCTTGTGGACGGCGGCGACGTTCGCCGGCCGGCTGTCCGCGCCGCAACTGGGCGCGGCCCTGGCGAGCGCCGTGCTTCTGTGGTCGCTGTACTTCGCGCTGGGTTTCCGCGCCTTCTCGCGCGGCTTGCAGGCCAATGGGCTCGGTCTGCTGCTGACCATCGGTTTGCCGTTGGCGGCCTACGGCCTGACGCGCCTGGGTGGACCGCTCCTCGGCGCTCTGACGCCTCCGGGACTCGTCTACAGCGCCAATGCGCCCGCCGGGTCGCTCACCTGGCTGGTCGGCCCCGCGCTGCTGGCCGGCCTCACGCTGGCGATCGCGCGGCATTCGTTACGCCGCTGCGACGCCGAGCTGCGCCGCTGGTACGATCGGCATCACGGCAGCAAGGTCATGAGTTGATCGGCTCAATGAGTCGGCGGAGGCGGGCAGCAACACGCGCCGCTGGACGCGGGCACAGCCGCTGCCGGCGCGTTCCAGGCCGGCGGGGCCGGGGCGTAGCCCACAGCTGCCGGGCCCGGCGCGCACGGTGGACAGCACGGCACACAGCACGGCGCGGCCGCTTGCTGCGGCGGGTAGTAGCCATGACGCTCGCACCAGCAGCGCGTGCAGCCCATCGACGCCAAAAGGGTCGCCAGCGTCGCCGCGAGGAACAATCGTTTTCCCATTCGCGCTCCCTCCTCCACTTCCTCCCGGCTCATTCGACCGCTTGACCGGGCAGGGACGGGTGCGATAATCGCTCCTCTCCATTCCGTCAAGGCCATGTTTATCCGGAATGCAGAGGTCAGAATGCAGAATGAAAGAACTTGTCTTTTCATTCTGCATTCTGCATTCTGACTTCTGCATTCCCTGTAGACACCCTGCGAAGGAGGACCTCATGTCCAAGCCGGAAACCCGCATCCAGGAACTACACTTGACGCTGCCGCCGGCCCCCAAGCCGGTAGCCAAGTACAAGACCGCTCTGCTCATCGGTAACATGCTTTACGTCTCCGGCCACGGCCCGGCCAAGCTCAGCGACAAGACGCCGCTCTCGGGCAAGGTCGGCTCCGACCTCACCACCGAGCAAGGCAAGGAGTGCGCCCGCGCCGTCGGCATTAACATCCTCAGCACCGTGCGCGCCGCGCTCGGCTCGCTCGACAAGGTGAAGCGCCTGGTCAAGACGCTGGGCATGGTCAACAGCACGCCTGATTTCAAGGAGCAGCCTCAAGTCATCAATGGTTTTTCGGAGTTGATGGCGGAAGTGTTCGGCGAGGACGCCGGCGTCGGCGTGCGCAGCGCCGTCGGCATGGGATCGCTGCCGGGCAACCTCCCGGTAGAGATCGAGTGTCAGTTTGAAGTGACGACGTAAATCCGAAAACCGAAGCACGAAATCCGAAAGATATCCCAAAACGAAACATCCAATTTCAAAACCTTCGTTCTGCCGTTTTGGATTTTGGATTTCTCGCTTTGAATTTCTTTCGGATTTCGGATTTCGCGTTTCGGATTTATCCGGCGGCGGGCATGGCCGGAGCGAGGAGTTCCTCGACGAGGGGAGCCAGTCCGTCGGCGTGGGCGACGAGGGCGCTGGCGCCGACGA
>DATBGU010000089.1:0-16816 GCA_036557825.1 Gemmataceae bacterium | reverse complement strand
TCTTCCTGCCACTGATTCAGCTTGTTGTACATGGTCTTGAGACTGATCCCCAGCTCCTCGGCGGCCTTGGTCTTGCTGCCGCCGTGCTTCTCCAACACGCGCAGAACGTGCTCCATTTCCAGTTCGCGCAAAGTCCGCGGTCCGGACTCGGACGGCGCGGGCGCGGCCGGCGAGGTGCCGGCGGCCAGGCTGAGCGTCGGCGCGCCGGCCGACGGACTGCGGACCGAATGCGGGACGTGCTCCGGCAGAATCCTTCCGCCGCCGGACAGAATGTAAGCGTGCTCCATCACGTTGGCCAGCTCGCGCACGTTGCCGTCCCATTTGTGTTCCAGCAGCACGTCGATGACCTCCGGCGTAAGCAGGTCGGCCACCTGCTCGACCGGCCGCCGCGCGGCGCGGGCCAGCAGATGACGGGCCAGTTCCGGAATGTCCTGACGCCGTTCGCGCAGAGGCGGCAATCGCACCTCGAAGGTGTTGATGCGGAAAAACAGATCTTCGCGGAACTCGTCCTCGCGGATCATCGTCCGCAGATCGCGGTTGGTGGCGCACAGGACGCGCACATCGGTGCGGAACGGCTCGGTGTCGCCGACGCGGCGAATCTCGCCCGATTCCAAAAAGCGCAGCAGCTTGACCTGGATGTTCTTGTTCAGCTCGCCGACCTCGTCGAGGAACAGCGTGCCGCCGTTGGCCACCTCGAACAGCCCCTTGTGATCGCGGTCGGCCCCGGTGAACGCTCCCTTGCGATGGCCGAACAGTTCACTCTCGACGAGATGCTCGGCCAGGGCGCCGCAGTTGACCGGCACGAACGGCATGTCGCCGCGCTTGCTCTTCTGCATGAGCGTGCGCGCCGCCAACTCCTTGCCGGTGCCCGTTTCGCCGAGAATGAGGACGGTCGAGTCGGTGGGCGCCACGGTGGCGATGAGGCGATGCACGGCGTCCATGGCGGGCGACTTGCCGACGAGGATGCTCGGCCCCTCGGCGGCCTGCACGCGCGTTTGCAGGGCGAGGTTCTTGTGTTTCAGTTCGCGCTTCTCGGCCACCTTTTCCAGCATGGCCTCGATGTGGGCCAGCTTGCACGGCTTGGTCATGTAGTCCAGCGCCCCCAGGCGCATGGCCTCGATGGCCGTCTCCATGGTGGCGTGGCCGGTCAGGACGACGGCCTCGGTATCTGGACTGACCTTCTTGAGGTGCTCCAGCACTTCGATGCCGGTCATGCCGGGCATGCGCAGATCGAGAATGGCCGCGTCGAACGTGCTTTTTTCCAGCACCTTGAGGGCGGTCTTGCCGTCGGGACAGATGGTGACCTCGTGGCCGAGACGCGGCAGTTCGGAGCGCATCAGTTCCTGGAGCGGTTTTTCGTCATCGACGAAAATCACCCGCAGGCTGCGATGGGTCTCCACACGTTCGCGGGCCGAGGCCCGGTTGAGAGTGCTGTCTGTCATGGCTTCCGTTCGTTACTTTGCGGTCGTCCTTGACCGCTCGCCTCAATTCCGGTTACCGTCCGGCCGAGCCGGAAGTTTTCCTCCGGTCGCTTACGCTCCCGGCTCGCCTATTCCATCACGCCGCGCGCGCCGGCATGGCTTGCTCCTCGCGACGGCTAGGATCCACGCCCGGACCCGGCAGCGTGGGCGATCCTTCAGGCGCCTTGATGGGCAGACGCACGATAAACGTGCTGCCCTTGCTGGGCCCCGGACTGCTCGCCTCGATCTCGCCGCCGTGCTGAGTGATGATGCGATGACTGATCGTCAGTCCCAGTCCGGTGCCCTTGCCGGTGCGGCTGCGCGTGTAGAACGGCTCGAAGATGTTCTCCAGCACCTCCTGATTCATGCCGCAGCCGGTGTCGGTGAATTGCAACTCGGCCATGTCGCCGCGCTGACTCAGGCGGATGGTCAGTTTGCCGCCCTCGTCCATACTGTCCAGCGCGTTGACCACCAAATTGAGCACCACCGACTTGATCTCCTCGCTGTTGACCCAGGCGGTTAGGGACGATCCACCCAGCCGGTTGGCGTTCATCTCGAAGCTGATCTCCTTGCCGCGGTGATTGGGCAAGTGCTGCGTCACGTCGAGGACCAACTGCACCAACTCGCGCAGGTCGGCGTTCTCGCGCCGCTGCTCGCCGGGCCGACTGAAGGCCAGCAGACGCTCGGTGATGTTCTTGCAGCGAAACGCTTCCTCCTGGATCATTTTCAAGTACTTGCTGAAAACCTCGTGTTCCTCGTCCATCTTGCCGCTGGCGCGCAGGTGGCGGAGTAGGTCGCCGAGACGGGCCTCCAGCGCCTCACTGCAAAAGGCGATGCTGGCCAGCGGATTGTTGATCTCGTGGGCCACGCCGGCGGCCAGGAAGCCGACGCTGGCCAACCGCTCCGAGCGCACCAGCTGCCGGCTGCGCTCGTTGACCTGCCGGGCCAGGTCGCTGTAGAAGTCCTGCAAACGCTGCATCATGTCGTTGAAGGCGGCGCCGAGGTCTTCCATCTCGTCGCCGCTGCGCACCTCGATGCGATGCTCGAAGTCGCCCTTGGCGACGCGGGCGACGCCCTCGCCCAGATCGCGGATGGGATAGAACACCCAGGCGTAGAAGGAACCGAGCATCCCGCAGATCAGCAGCAGGCCGACGACGCTGGTCGGCACCGCGATCCACAGCGTGATCTGGTAATTGCGCCGCGAATCGTTGATGCGGCGGTGCATCTCGATGTAGATGAAGTCGCACAGATCGGCCGCTTTCAACTCGATCACCTGCATCCGTTCCGCTTGCCGGCGACGCTCCTCCAAGTCGACCGTCACATTTCCCTGTCCAAAGAACATGTCCACAACAAGATCCTGCTTCTCCTCGATCTGCCTGGCTCGCTGCTCTTTCTTTTCCAGCGTCTCCGACATCTTCCGGAAGGCGTCGCGCAACTCCTGAATGTAGGCGGCATGTACGTTGTTGACCGACTGGGAATCGTAATCCCCGGACTCTTTCAAATAGGTCTCGTAGTTGTCCAGATCTTTGTTGGCGTCCCGGATGGCCTGGCGCGGAGTCGTGGGTATCGGTTGCCGCTGCATCCCCTCGTTGCCGTCCGCTGGAAAGGGCGGCATTTTGGGAAAAGGACGAGGCTCGCTCGCCGGCTGAGGGGGTTTGCCATCGGTCGAGTCATTTATCCGCAGTGCGTCCGCGGCGGCGACCAGGCGGGCGAGATGGCCGACGTCGCTTTTGATTTTCTCGGCTAATTGCAGCTGCGTGGTCTTGCTGCGCAGGCTGTTCATGTCGAGGTAGTACGACCACAAACCGAAGACGGTGCCGCCCAGCAACAGGGACATGGTCGCCACGACCAGGCCTAGTCCGAGCATCAGCTTGTGGCGTATCCGCCAGCGCGAGGCCACAACCGTCCCCTCCCACGGACCCTTGCCTCGCCGAGAGAAAGTCGCCGGGACGTCCTTGTCCCCGGATCCCCCCGGTACTCACGGCTGGCACGGCCCGGCATGTGAAGCGTCGGGACTTTACCAAAAGCCGCCGTGCAAATGGAGGCCAACTTTCTTCCGCTCGGTCCGCGCCTCATCGCCATTTTCCCACACTTACCGGCATGCGGCAGCGAGAGTATCCTCAAGGCCGATCAGGGGTCAAGCCAACCAGCGCAACAAAAAGGGCCAGGTGAATCCTGGCCCCTCGCGTCGCCTTTAGTGGTCCGCCTTCTCGCCCGGCGGCCCGTCGCTTCTCGTTTCCTTGACCTCGCGCAGCTCCGCCTTGAGATCCTTCACTTCCGCCTTGACCTCGCGGATGTCTTGTTTGACTTCCTGAAGCAGTTCCTTCGTCTCGCTGGCAAGGGCGACGTTTTGACGAGCCAGGTGTTCCGTACTGCTTGCCAGCCGCATGATGTCGTCGAGCATGTCGAGTATCCTTTGCAGTTCGGTGAGGTCCGCCGGTTTGACCAGGTGATAATCGAAGCCGGCATCGCGGATGCGCTCGCCGTGATGGGCGTCGGAGTAGGCCGTCAGGGCGATCAGCTTGGCGCGATCCAGGCCAGGCAGCTGCCGCACCTGACGCGCCACGGCCAGACCGTCCATCTTCGGCATATTGATGTCCAGAAGCAGGCAATCCGGTACATAACCGCGCGCCTGCTCCAATCCGGAAGGGCCATCGTAGGCGACGCGGCAATCGTAGCCCCACATGCGTAAAATCACGTGCAGGCTGTTCGCCGCATCGCGATTGTCATCGACCACCAAAAGGCGGAGTTGCCTCTCCTTCCCTGTTTCCGCGGTCAGGTTGCTCAACACGGTTCACCGATGCCCTTTCTGGCGTCCTTGCAGTTTCCCGGCCTTCCACGCCTGGACGACTGGCCGTTCTTCTCCTTTTTATCACGCAATTTCCGTACCGCTGGTGCGATCTGGACGTGCGAACGGCCGGCGTCAGGCATCGGACGCCGGCCGTTCGCAAGGAGAAGGAGGGTCAAGAGTTCGAGCGCGGCAGTAATCCGGCCGCCTCCAGGGCGGCGCGCATCTTCGGCAATTTCTCCGTTGCCAAACCGGACACCGGCGAACGGCAGGGACCAAGCGACGTACCCATCACTTGCAGCGCCGCCTTGACGGCCCCCGGCGCGGTACACAGTCCCAGTGCCAGACGCAACGGGTTGAGCCGCAGCTGCGCCGCCTTGGACGCTTCGAGGTCTCCGCGCTGGAAGGCGTTGTAGATCTCGGCGAGCAGGGCCGGCGCAATGTTGCCGGTCGCCGGCACGGCGCCGCGCGCGCCGAACATCAGCGCCGGAAAAATGAGCGTATCGCGTCCCATCAGCACGGAGAAACGCGGCGGCACGGCGCGGATCAGTTCGTTGGTGTTCTGCAAATCGCCGCTGGAATCCTTGATGGCGAGGATGTTCGGGATCTCCGCGAGACGGGCCACGGTGTCCACGTCGATCTTGACGCCGCCGCAGGTGCCGGGGTTGTTGTAGAGGATCACCGGCAACCGCGTCTGCTCGGCGATTCGGCGGTAGTGATCGTAAATCTCTTGCTGCGTCGGGCTGATGAAATAGGGCGTGATGACCGAGACGCCCGAGGCGCCCTCGCGCTCCGCCATTTTGGTCAATCGCACGACCTCGCGCGTCGTCTCGGCGCCGGTGCCGGCGTAGACGGGTGCGCGTTTGTTCACGTGAGCGACCGCCGTGGCGATCACTTCCTGTTTCTCGCGTTCGTCCAGCGCATAAAACTCGCTGTTGGTGCCGAGCACGAAGATGCCGTGGACGCCGTTGGCGAGGAGGTGGTCGATGAACCACTTCAGACGCGGCAGGTCGAGATCCTCGTTGGCCTGCATGGGCGTGGCGACGGGCGGGATGATGCCGGAAATATGCATGAGTGTCCTCACGAAGACGAGTGGAGACTATCGGGAACCTCGCCGCTGTAACTGGCCCACAGCGCATCGACGGGATGCGCCACCCAGAAATCGGGATGCTGTTCGCGCAGGTAGCGGGCGATTTGCAGCAGACAACCGACGTTGCCGGTGAACACGGCCCGCGCCCCGGTGTCGAGGATGTTCTTCGCCTTGCGGCGGCCGAGTTGTTCCGACATCTCCGGCTGCGTCAGGTTGTAGCTGCCGGCCGCGCCGCAGCAATACTCGCTTTCCGGCAGCGGCACCAGTTCCAGACCGGGGATCATCTCCAGCAGTTGACGCGGCGGACGACGGATCTTCTGGGCGTGGCTGAGTCCACAGGCGTCGTGGTAGGTTGCCTTGATCTTGAGCGGATGTTGGGGAGGGATCGGTCCCAGTTCGACGAGGAATTCGCTGATGTCGCGCACCTTGGCGGCGAGGGCCGAGGCGGTTTCGGCGCTGGGCGTCTTCTCCATCAGATGGCCGTACTCCTTGAGGACGGGACCGCAGCCGCCGGCGTTGTTGATAATCGCATCGACTCCGGCGAGTTGTTCGCCGAACGTAGCACAGTTCGCCGCGGCGAACCGCTGGGCCGGTTCGACGAGTCCAGCGTGATAGTGCAGCCCCCCGCAGCAGGCCTGTGCGCGCGGCACCCACACCTCGCAGCCGTTGCGCTGGAGCACACGCGCGGTGGCCAGCGTCGTCTGCGGAAAGAAGGCGTCGGCGGCGCAGCCGACAAACAGGGCGACGCGCGCCCGTCGCCGGCCCTCGGCCGGCAGCACTTCCGGCAGCCGGCCGTAGTGCGGCGCCAAGCGCGGCACGATGTCCTGCATGCGCCGCAGCGACGGCGGCAGCAGTCGGCCCATGCGTTGCACCACGCCGCCCAGTCCCAGCCGTTGCAGTACACGCAGCGGAGCGAGCGCCCAGCGCATGCGGCGCGCGTACGGCGTCAGGTGGAACAGCATCCAGCGCTGCATCCCGTGGAGCGTCGGAAAGACCGCGCCGAGCCGGGCCGCGTCCTTCTTGTAGGAACCGATGATCCGGCCGTACTGCACGCCGGAAGGACACGCGGTTTCGCAGGCGCGGCATTCCAGACACAGATCCAGATGATGCCGCACCTCGTCGCTCAGTTCAATGCGGCCATCCGTCACGGCCCGCCACAGGTAGATGCGGCCGCGCGGACTGTCGTTCTCGTTGCCGGTTTCCACGTAGGTTGGGCACGAACCCAGACACAGACCGCAGTGGACGCAGTCCATGAACAGTTCGTAGTCGATATTGCGGCCAAGCTCCGCTGCGCCGGTCACGACCGGCAGGGTGGTGCGCTGCGTTTCCGCGGTGGTGCTCATGTATTCGCTATCGCAAGGACCGATCGCCGTCTCAGATGCCGGCGACGAATCGGCCGGGATTAAACAGGTTGTGCGGATCGAGTTTTTCCTTCACCTGACGCATCAGCCACAAATCGCCGCGTTCGCGTCCCCAAACCGGCAGTTCGCGCTTCCATTCCACCGGACAGCGCGGCAGCACGAGGTTGCCTTCGGCGCGGACGGCGGCATCGGTCAGTTCCTTCAGCATGGCGGCCACGCGCTCCAGGGTCAAGTCGCCGTCGAGGTGGCCGCGGACGATGCCGGACCCGGCGTGCGCGTGCAGGTAGACGGGTTCGGGCAGCGTCGCCGCCTGCTGGCAGAACGAGGCGACGGCCTGCGGCAGAAGGTTGGCCTTGAACGATAATCTCTGAGCGGGGGGCGTCAGCCCCCCGAGCGAGCATTCGGGGGGCTGACGCCCCCCGCTCGCCGGGAACTCGACGAGTGCGTGCCACAGCGCCTCGCTGGCATCGCCGGCCCGCGCTTCCAGTCCTTCGATGTCCGCCGGCGCGATCTCCTGGAGGAGCTGCCGTACTTGCCAGCCGACCGCGTCGGCGTTGTCCTCGAAGCCGACCACGATCACCCACGGCGCTTCCGGCAGCTTCAGCCCCGTCGCGCGGACAATGGCGCGGACGGACGCGCTATTGAGCACATCGAGACAGACCGGCCGAGTGCGCGTTTCGTGCAGATGATCGAGCAGTCTTTGGAGGGCCGATGTCTCGCAACCGAACGTGACCAGCGCCTTGCCTTCCGGTAGCGGCCGCAACTTGAGCGTCACCTGGCTGATGATGCCGAGCGTGCCCAGCGCACCGACGTGCAGCTTGCACAGATCGTAGCCGGCCACGTTCTTGACGACGCGCCCGCCCGCCTTGGTTTGCTGCCCTTCGTCGTTGACGGTGGTGATGCCGATGACGTAATCGCGCAGGGTGCCGAAACCGAGGCGGCGCGGCCCGCTCACGTTGGCGGCCAGCACGCCGCCGAGCGTGGCCTGTTCCGGGCGCGGCACGTCGATCGGCAAGCGCTGGTTCTCCGCGGAGAGCAGCGATTGCAACCAGGCCAATGTGATACCGGACTCGACGGTGATCGTCATGTCGCGGGCCGGGTAGTCGATGACGCGCGACAAGCCGCGCACATCGACGATGAAGCCGGGGCGCGTCGGCGGCAGACCCATATCGAGCAGCGTCCGGCCGCCCACGGGGTAGATAGCCAGTCCTTCGGCGGCGGCGCGGCGGACGAGATCGCCGACCTCGGCGACGGTCTGAGGTTGCTCGACAGGCAGAGGACCGAGGTCGTCGATGCGACAGGCGTTCTCGTCCACGATGGTCATTCAATCGCCGCGGGTGGGAGTCGGGGGTGGTACATCCGTCAGGGTAGGGATGCCGTTCGGCCTTGTCCACCAACTGATTTGGGCCAGATTCACTCCGCCGGGTCTAGTCGGAGCGTTGACACGGCTCCTCGCTCCACCTCCGCGCGATCCAGCGGCAGATAGTGGTAGTGTCCTTCAATCCAGTCGCTTAATTGATCGCTGTAATGCGGGCTGCCGGGATGTCCCGATTGGCTCTGGACATCGACCGCCCACAAGCCGGACGCCGACGCGCTCAACTCGGCGATCAGCCGATACCCCGCCCCGGTGCGGGCTTGGAAGCGGGCATCCGGGCAGGCATTGCAGACCGTCGTGTAATCGCCCTTGATCGCGGCGTCCCCGTGATCGAGCAAGACGCCGAGGTCGCCGCGACCGGAGAGAAAATGCCGCAGCGGAAGCGTGTGCAGCCGGCCCCACGTCCATTGTCCCATGTCGGGGCCGAGACGCTCGGTGAGCGCGTCGAGCGCCGCCATCGCGTCCAGGATCGCCGGCTCGCGCGCACCGGCCGGAAACCAGCCGGCACTGTCCTCCCTGAGAAGGGCCGCCGCCAACCCCGCCGCTCCGTCGGCCAGCAATTCCGCCGTCGCACCCTCGAAACGCTGCCGCACCACCGCTTTCGTCCAGCCGGCGAAGAACACGTCGAAGAGCGTGGCCCCGCCGCGATCCACTTCCAGACGGCAATCCCACTGCTCCAGGTGGCGCAACGCCTCGATTACCCGCGGCCGGGAACTCGATTTCAGTACCTTCAGCAGATGCGGCAGGCAGTGCTGGGCGCGGACCGACAAGGCATCGTGCTGCATGGCGATGAAGTCTTCGCGACCAAAGCGCTCCCTCGACTCCATCATCTGCCGAATGCGTTCGGCGCGCAGACCGTGGCTCCAGGTGCCCGACAGCGGATAGGGGAAATCCTCCGGCGCGGGCCGATTGTTCGCCGTGGCGATCCAGCCGCGTTCCGGGTCGGCGAGTTGCGGCATGCCCTCGAAGGGAATCAGGCCGTCCCATTGATGGAGCGGATCCCATCCCGGACGGTAGCCGCGCTCCCAGACGTTGCGGATCGGCACCGAACCGGCGGCGTGATAGCCGATGTGCCCCGCCGTGTCGGCGAAGACGACGCTGAAGGTCGGGACGTGCCAAGGCCGCAGCGCTTGATGGAACTCGCGGGTCGACTTCGCCCGGTCCATGCCCAGAAGCGCCGTCAACCAGCCGCCGCGATACGCGCCCAGCCATTTGACCGACACCGGACCCGTGTTCCGCGCCGCCGGCGGCAGCACCTCATCGACGAGGGGGCCGTTGCGCGAGAAGCGGATCGTCTTCCGCACCGCGGGGCCGCCCTTGACGGCGATGATCTCTTCCAACGCGCGAGCCGGCTCCCACTTGCCGTCGTAGAGGAAACAATTCGGATGTTGCGGGTCGGTTTTCTCCTGATAAAGATCGCGCTGCGAACAGATGTTGTTGGTGCAGCCCCAGGCGACATGTTCGTTACGTCCGAACATCACGGCCGGCATGCCGGCGTAGGCCATGCCCGCGACGTTGAACGAGCCGCCGCACAAATGCACCTCGTACCAACACGAGACGGCCTCGAAGGCGATGTGCGGATCGCTGGCGACGAGCGGCGTTCCGGTGGCGCTTCGTTTGCCGGCGACAACCCAGTTGTTGCTGCCTCCCGCTTGCGGATCGCCCGCCGCCGTTCCGACCGGCTGCGAACCGGCGCGGCCGCGCGGATACGAACCCGGCGGCAGAATGCTCTCGGCGTCCGACTCCACTTCCAGAAACGCCCGATACAGCGGCCCGTCTCCCAGCGCTCGGCGCGCCAACTCCGGCATGACGATCACCGGAAACCGTCCCGTCAGATACCAGCGGAATTCGCCCTCGACAGTCAGGCTGTCGATCGGCGTCCACGGCTCCGGCCGGTAGTCCAACAAATCGAACTCGATGGCCAACCGATCGCGGCTGGCCTCGATGAGGGCGTTGATGCCGGCCGAGAACGCCCGCAGGATGGAGCGCGTTTCTTCCGGCAGCGTCGTCCATTCCGTCTCGGCGATGCGGCGAATGCCCACCGTGCGCGCCAGCAGATCCCACTCGAAAACATTCCGCAGTCCGGTCAAACGCCACAGGTAATCCAACTCGCGACCGTCCGGCCCGAGGATCTCGCTCAAGCGTCCGGAGCCTTTGCGGCGCAGGAAATCGAGCTGAAACAGGCGGTCCTGCGCCATCGCGTAGCCGAAACCGAAGAACAGATCCTCGTCGTTGTCGGCGTGAATGCTCGGAATGCCCCAGGAATTGCGGGCGATCGTGACCGAACGGCGCACGCCCGCTCGCCGATTCCCCGACATGGGCGGCACGCGCGATGCCGTCTCTTGCTTCCACCACGCCTCGAACTCCGCGCGGGACATCCCCGCCGCCGTGGATACGTCCGCGATGGGTTCGCCTGCTCCCAGACGGCGCAGAACCTCGCTGTACTTCAACTTCGACGATTCTTGCATCCCACATCTCACTCCGCGCCGGGGGCGTTCAATCGGCGCGTCAGATCGCGCGCCAGGTTGGAGCGCTTCAGAAACAGCAGGGCGAACGACGTACTAACGGATGGCTCATCCAACGCTATCGTACCGGCCGAACTCCACGAACCGTCGTCTCGTTGCAGCGGCAGCAGCAATTGGACGCCGGCGGGATACCAGTCGAACCCGCCGAGCGTGCGCAGGTTGTACAGCACGGCGACGCGCTCGACGGTCCACAGACAATACAGATCGAGCTTTTCCAGGCGCGTTTGATTGAACTGGAAGGCGGCGACGTACGATTCGAGCAGGCCGTTGAGCGTGGCGAAACCACGGTGGATGAGCGGGTCGCGCACGGTGACGTTGCGGCCGCGATCGCGCGCGTTGGGCAACAACAAACCGTGTTTGAGGGCCAATCCCATCAGGCCGGCCGCCGTCATGGCCGGCGTCGTCGGCAAACTCGGTTGATAGTTCCAGCCGAACTGAAAGGTCAACGCGCCGCGGAAGCGCCAATCCAGCAGGGCCATCGCTCGCTCCATCGGCACGTCATGGTTCTCGGCGATGAGCAGTCCAAGGATGGCGAACTGCGTGTTGGAATTATCGGTGCGCGGTTCGTTCAGGTCGGGCAGTTCCTTCATCAGATCCGCCGCCCGCAAGGCCGGCATCTGTTTCAGCGACTCGGACAAGCGAGAGGCGGCTTCCAGTGCCCGCTTCGACAATCGGCGGATGTCACCGGGCAGCGAGGGGTCGGCCGGCGCCGGCCGCGCGGCCGGTTCGGATTTGTCTGGCGGCGAGGAGCGTTTGTCCGCGGGTGGCGGAGCATCCGGCTTCTTCTCCGCCGGTTTGACATCGGCCGGCTTACGGTTCGCGGAGGGATCCATCGCCACGAACAAATCCAGCGGCGGAACCTTGCTGGGCCGAGGACGGTAGAGGTCGCCGTCGAGCTTGCGGTCCTCGCGCGGTTGCTCCAGATCGGGGACCGGCGGTTTGATCGGCTCGGCCAGGAACAGGTCGCGCGGGTTCGTCGGCCGATCCTTGTACAGCAGAGCGAGAAGTCCCAACTCCTCGTCCTCGCTCAGCGCCGGACAGTGGTAATCCCAGCCGCCCGACGTTTTCTGGCCCGCGATCAGGCGCAGCGCCAGGGTGCGGATGCGCGGGACATCCGACGCCTCGCCGAGCCGATCGAAGAAGAGGAGGGCCAAGGAGATCGAGTAAGTGGCAGTGAGGTCCGGCATGTGTTCGCGCAGATAGCGGGCGGCCAGCCGCACTTGCGGATCCTTCGCCGGCACGCCGCATTCGATCAGGGTCAGCGCCGACAAGGCGGTAATGCCGGGAGTGAAGCGCTTGCCGATCTTGCCGCTCTGGTGTCCCCAGCTGCCGTTCGCGCGTTGCTGGCGGCGCAGGTATTCGATGCCGTTATCAACCGACCGATCGACCTGCCGTTGCACGCGGCCCGGCAGCCAACGGACCTGCGGAGCCTCGTCGGCAGGGGGCGCGGGAAGGGAGCGTGGCTTCTCCGGTTTCGGCGGGTCCACCGGAGCAGGGGCGGGACGCGCCGGCTTCGGGGGTGGCGGTTCGGGCAGCGGTGGAGGCGTGCGCTGGGCGGGTGGTGGAGGGAGCAGCGGATCGGGCCGTGGCTTGGCGCTGGGCGACTCGTTCTTTGCCTTCGGTGGATGAGGAGACGGTTTGTCGGCCTCCGGTACGTCACTTCGCTTGAGAGGAGGCGCGGGCCCGTCCAGGGTGGGCGCTGCCTCCCCGGCCGCGATCGACGGCGCATTTGCCGGCGACGAGCGTTTGCTGACGACGACGGCGACGCCAAGACCTCCGAAGGCGAGCAGGATGATCGCGGCGAACACCATCCAGGCGAGCAGGATGCGCTGGCCGTGCGGTGATGCCGGCACGGACGGCGCACCGGCGCTCGCCGGGTCGTCGATTCCCGCTCGGAAGCTGACGCCGCAGCGCGGACAGCGCAGCATCTCGCCGGGCGCGATCAGCCGATTCGAGCGCAGCGGACGGGTACAACGGGGGCAGGTGAGATGAACGGCCAGCATGGCATTGCACTCCCCAGAAAGGCGGCTAGGACGAAAGCCGATGCGATCCTCCTCCCTCTTCCCACTCTATCTCTCCGCGCCGCCGGAGCAAGCAGAAAGCGAGTTGGCGGGCGTCCCGCCCGCCAACTCATCGCTTGTTCGCGGCCGTGGGCAGCAGGAAATCGAGAAAGGCCTGGCTGGCGGCGGACAGGCGTTCGCCGCGGCGAAGGAGGATGCCGGAATGAATGGGCCGAATGCGGTCGCCGAGGCTGCGCCGGCCGACGCGATGGCCGCGCGTCACCACGCCACTGGGCATCAGCGGCACGATCGACAGGCCCAGCCCCGCCTCGACCATGCGCACGATGATCTCCGTGTTGGTCGTCTCCATGTCCACGCGCGGCGACAAACCCGCCCCGTGGAAGGCGTCGATGACGTGCTGCCGCCCTGTCGAGCCGCGCTCGAACAGGATCAAGGGCAGGTCCGTCAAGTCGCTCAATTCGATTGTCTTCTTGCGGAGCAGCGGATGCTGAGGCGGCGTGATGAGGCTCCAGTCCATCGAGAACAGATGGCGATATTCCAGTTCCGGCGACGACTCGTAGGGAGCGGCCACACCCAGAGCCACCTCCGGATCGCGCAGCAGAGCCTCCTCGATCTCCTGCTCGGTGCGGTTGCTGAGGCGGACGCGGATGTGCGGATACGCCGCGTGAAAGCGGCGCACGGCGTCAATGAGGACGTAGAGGATCAGGTACTGCGTCGCCGCCACGTGAATTTCGTGCGGTTCGTTGGGACTGTGGAACACTTCCGAGAGTTGGCGAGCGCGTTCCAGGAACGCGAGGGCGTGCGGCAAGAACTGCCGTCCTTGCTCCGTCAGTGGATGCACGCGCCGCGGACCGCGCTGTTTGCGATACAACTCCACGCCCAACCGCTTTTCCAATGCCACCAGTCGATTGCGCACTCCCTGCTCCGTGATGTGCAGCACCGATGCCACCGCGCGCAGCGTGCCCTGGCGGGCCAATTCCACGAAGGCGGCCACCTGGTCCGTCGAGAGCAAGACGGTAGCCGGCATTGTTCCCTCGCCGCTAAAACAACGAAAACTGTTTATGGAGTCAATGATATACAAGTGATGGAGGAAGACTATTGTAGGGTGGGCCGACCGTCCCAGCGAGTCGTAGGTTAGTCGATAAGCCGCCGATGGGCGGTGACAATACATCCGATGAGGAGGGATGATGCCGGACGATAAAGGAAAAGCAGCAATCTGGGACGTGGACGGAACGCTGGTCGATACGGCGGAACTACACTTCCAGGCCTGGCAGGCGGTATGCCGCGAGCATGGCCGAGACTTCACGCGGGCCGACTTCGCCGCCACCTTCGGCCAACGGAACCCCGAGATCATTCGCAAGCTGTTCGGCGATCGCTTCAACGAGTCGGAAATCGCGGCCCTCGGCGATCGCAAGGAGGTTCTGTATCGGGACGCGGCGAAGACGGGGGTGGAGTTGCTTCCGGGCGTGCGGCAGCTCGTGGAGGGACTGCACGCGGCGGGTTTCGCCCAGGCCATCGGCTCCAGCGCCCCGCACGCCAACCTCGAACTGATCCTGCGGCTGACGGGCATCGCTCGCTTCTTCGGCGTCGTGGTCGGCTCAGAGGACACGCAGCGCGGCAAGCCGGACCCGCAAGTCTTTCTGGTGGCGGCCGAGCGGATGGACCTCGCGCCCGCTCACTGCGTCGTCTTCGAGGACGCCGTGGCCGGCGTGCAGGCCGCCCGCGCCGGCGGCATGAAGTGCGTCGCCGTGTGCTTCGTCGGCCATCACCCGGAATCGACGCTCAAGCAGGCCGGCGCCGATCTCGTCGTCGATAGCCTCGAAGGCGTCTCCGTGACGGACGTGCTGAAGTTGTTCTCGCGATGATCCGATAGGGAAATGACAACGGGCTGTCATTCCGAACGGAGTGACAGCCCGTTGTCGCTCTTCATAAGCAATGAGTTACTCGGCGGAGAAGTCGGCGAGGAAGTCCTCGAAGGCCTTGCGCTGCGTGTGTTCGACGCCTTGCAGCTTCTTGATGTCGGCGAGATACTTCTCGATCTGCGTCTCCTGCTCGTTGAACTTCTTGACAATGCGTTGGAACGCCTCCGACGTCTGCGGCAACTCCTTCAAGTTCGACCGCAGACGCGGCTGGTCCTGACGAATCGTCTCCAATTGGCGCGTCAACTCGGCGATCTCCCGTTGCGTCTTGGCCGTGGCCCAACGCAACTCCATCGCCTGCTGCAAACCCTTCTTGACCTTGTCGCTGGTGATGGTCTGGCTGATGAAATGACGGATGTTGTTGTCATCGACGTTGGTCAACTGCACCGTCGCGTTGATGACCCGCTCCTCCGTGACCGTCTGCGTTTCTGTCTTACCGGCGGGAACCTTCAGCTGGAAGCGGTAGACATCGCTGGCGGTCTCGACGGGTTTGGTGTCGGAGACGAGCTTGAAGTCGTTGCGGACGGGATGCTCGATGAGCAGCGTGCGTTCCTGCTCGTTGCGGTTCTTGATGGTGTAGGTTTTGGCTTCGCGGAGCTTGGTGGTGGTGTGCAGCACGCCCTTGACGGCCTTGACCTGGATGAGTCGGCCGTTGTCGGTGGAGGGCACCGGGTTGACTTCGGTTCCCAGGTCGATGGCGTAGGAGATCAACCGTTCCTCGTTGGGTTGGAGGTCGAGGATGCGTGCGTCGCCAGCGTAGTTGGAGCCTTCAAAGACGGTGATCGGTCCCTGCATCAGGTGCAGTCCGGAGGTGTTTTTGAACTTCAGTCCCAAGAGCGGGAACTTGGCCTGGGTGCGCTCGTTGTAGATGCTGACGCGCGTGCCTTCGACATCCTTGTTAATGATGGGTAAGAGGGCCGATTTTTGGCGAGCGAGGCTGACGGGTTTGTCGATGGCGTACTGGAAGAAGTCGCCAAGTTTCGCCGCCGACGCCACGCTCGACACGCCGCTCTTGTCCAGGCCCATATCGGTGCCCGAAAGGGCTTCGAGTTGCTTCGTGGCTTTCTGCTGTACCTCCCGGTATCTCGCACCGCCGGAGCCCGATGCTGGCGGAACCTTCTTGGCGGGAGCGTCCTTGGGAACCGGTCCAGGAACGCTGATATTCTCGATGCGGTCCAGGTTATAGTTCAAGTTGCCACTGTAGGCGACGGGCCGGAGGGAGGCGAACAGTTCCATCTCGACGACCGGACGCGGCACGTACAACGGCTGATACAAGTCCATCTGGAACGAGATCGGCCGACCGGAGACGAGGGCCATGCGCACGTCCTTCCAGTCCTCGTCCGACGGATTCTCCACAACCGCCCAACCCTGCAAAAACGGCTTCTTTTCCTTGCCCAGCACGAGGCGATAACTGGTCTTCCAGATGGGGTTCTCCACGACGTAGCTGACACGCACTTCGCGTTTGCCCTCGCCGACGAAGTTGATCGATACCGCCTTCTTCTGCGTGTCGTGCGACATGGCCAGCGTCTCAAGCGCCTTCTTGAACTCGCTGTCCAAGGTCGGATTGAGGAAGCGCACCCGCTGCACCTCCGGCAGCTTCAAACTACGCATGCCGTCGGCGCACCACAGATTCAGGAGTTCCACTTCGACGGTGTCCTTGCCGCCGACGGCTTGTTTCTGCTTCTCGCAGCCGACCAGCGTTCCAGTGAGTGTGCCGGGCTGGGTGGCGTTGGTTTGCTGCAAGACCACTTCGACCTTCTCGCCGCGGGCCTGGTTGAGGATCTGCATGAAGGAGGGATTGGTGGTCAGGTTGACGGCGAAGCTTTTGAGCGTCTTTTCGATAGGTGCGTTGGATTCGTAGGAGACGGTGGAGATGTGTCCGCCGTCGAGGTCGCGCAGGACCATGGACTTGAGCAGGTCGTTGATGTCCGTGACGGGGTAGGACAGATCGACGCGAGCACTGCCCTCGACGGTGCCTTCACGCTGGAAGTAACCGACGCCGCTGCTGAACAGCACCACCTGGCCGATGGGCAACTGCGTCACCTTGACCGCCGGTCCTTCCGGCGGCGTGGGTCGCGCCGGCTGAGCGGTGGTGGAGGGGGAACGGATGAGCAACACGGCGGCGGTCAGTACGAGGGCTGCCGCCACGGTACACAGCAAGGTCCGGCGCATGCGAGGCTCCTTTGTGTGAGGATGGGCGCGCGATCGCCCTTCGGGAATCGTCCCAGGCTATCTGTTATCTATTCCGAAGTCGACGCGGACGTTGAATTGTTTCTT
>DATBGU010000088.1:0-21537 GCA_036557825.1 Gemmataceae bacterium | reverse complement strand
GTCGTCGTCGGAGGGTTCCGCAGGTGCGGCATGTCAGCGAGGTCATTGGCTACCACCAGCGGCGGAACGAGCAAGCAACAAAATCCCACAAGAAACGGCGGCGTAGATGCGTCATCTAAAGCCGCGCTGTACTGTTAAGCTCAACATTGGCTGCCCATTCCACTCCCACCATAGATAAATACCAAGCCCTGCGATCAGCGGGCACAGTCAGCTGACTCGCTCGCGCTGGTAAAGTTGTTTTAGCCAGCTTCTCCCCCGAAGTCCAACTCGGCATCCCTGGGACAGCCACAATCCCAGGCACATTTACTATTGCCCCAGAATTAAACGCCTTCAGTCTGCTCGGATTGGTGATAATTACTTGAATGACGGTAACCTGAGCCGGAGCAGGATTGAACGCCACGCCATTGACTTTCGTGTTTTTCAGTCCAATGTTGACAGTGACAGGCTCATTGTCGAATTGAACGAAAGCATAGAAACCCGTGTAGGTTATCACTCCATCCTTCTGTGTATAAAGCCATCCCTGCTCCACAATCCTGGCGGCATTGAAATTATCAACAGTAAAATCTCCCAGGTCTGCTTTACGCTCATCCGTAGTCGGTGGGATGGGGACCGTGAACCTGTAGACAGAATTCCCCGGCACCACTGAAATCCCGCTGATCTGCGGCGCCGCACCGATCACCGCGGTGCTGGTCGTCGTCATGGCGAACAGGCTGGAATTCCAATCCTGCGATACGTCCACCTGGATGCTATAAGGACCTGCCACTGCATAGGTATGGCCTCCCAGCACCTCGAATAGCCCTGGCGCAACTTCCTGGATTGCCCCGACGCTCGGTGTGGAACCGTCACCCCAATCGACCGTGGCACTAACTTCGCCAACCCCATCCGTCGTATCTGGCACGGTGAACTCGGCCACCTGCACATTGTTCAACGCCACTCCCGGCTGTCCTTCTACCTCATCCCCATTCCCCCCCATCGGCGGCCGCACAACGCTAACGTACTGCGTGCCCGTCAGTGTACCGCCATCCGTGTCCGTAACCGTCACCGTGATCGTGTACTTGCCGTTGGGCTGGTCGTAGCTGTCCTGGGCATAAGTGTGCGTGCCTTGGACGAAGAACTGCACCGGGCCGCTGCCGTTCCCCGGACCACCCGTCACCGTGCCCACACTGCTCGTGCCGTCTCCCCAATTGATAAGGCCCACACCCGTCTGCCCGTTGGCGACGAAATCGCTGGCCTTGGCGTAGGTGTTCTGGTCCTGGAAGATCCACCCACCCATCGTCGCTGGCACCCCCGCCTCCAATTGCCCCACCACAATCGTGCTGGTCGTCGAAGCGCTGGCCCCGTCGGCGTCCGTCACCGTCACCGTCACCGTGTACGTCACCGGACCGAGCTGTGTGTTGTTCAAGGGGTTGGCGTAGCTGTGCGAGCCGACAACGATATAAGTACCATCTCCCGCGTTCTGGAGCAGGCTCGTCATGTTCGTTGGCGGACTGCCGTCGCCCCAGTCGATGAGTACCGAGTAATCGCTCATCGGCGCACTCGGATTGTCATCGCTGAAACTGGCCAGCGCGAAACTCGACTGCGGGTTGGACATGGCATCGCCCAACTGCAAGCCGCCCGTCAAATGCAACGCCGCATCGGCCACCGTCATCGTGCTCGTGACCGTCGTGCTGTTACCGGCGCTGTCCGTGATGGTCACGCTCACCGGGTAGCTACCCTTCTCCGCGTAGCTGTGGTCGTCCGTCACCGTGAAACTGCCGTTGCCGCCGCTGACGCCGGCAAGATCGGCGCTGCTGCCGTCGCCCCAGTTTACCACCGCCGTGTACTCGCCAGCCTGCGCGTTCAGGTTCGGCGTGGTGAACGCCGCCACCGTGATGGCGCCGGTGTCGTTGCCCTCCACGGCGCTGACGGGCGAAGCCTGAGCCGTGATGGGCGCGTCGTTGACCAACCAATTGAACGTCTGACTGACGGTCTGGCCGTTGCCATCGTCGGCCGTCACCGTCACCGCGTAGGGCGTGTTGCTCACCGCATCATCGGCCACCGTTCCGGAGATAATTCCAGAGAACGGGTCGATGTCGAGTCCATCGGGCAAGCTCGTGGCCGAGTAGAACAAGGTATCCATGCCGTCGGGGTCGCTGGCGTTGACTTGCAGATTGACGCTGTCGCCGGCCACATTGGATTGCGTGCCCGGATTGGTCATGGTCAGCGACGTGGTGTCCGTGTGCGTCACGTTCCACCCGAACGTCAGGCTGTTGCTGTAGGTGCCATCGCCGGCCGTCACCGTCACCGCGTAGGGTCCACTCGCCGCATCGCCTGCGGTAATGGTGCCGGAGATCAAGCCCGTCGTGCTGTTGATGCTCAGTCCCGACGGCAAGCCGTCGGCGCTGTACGTCAGCGTGTGGCCGAGCGTATCCGTGGCCGCCATTTGCAGCGAGACGTTATCGCCTTCGGTGTTGCTCTGGTCGGCCGGCAGCGTCAGATTGACCACCGGATTGACGTTCCAGTTGAAGCTCTGGCTGGTACTGACGACGCCGTTGCTCGCGGAAATATCGACCGTGAACGGACCATCTACAGCTGCGCCCGGAGCGATGGTGCCGGAAATGAGGCCCGTTGTCGTGTTGAGGGACAGACCATCGGGCAAGCCGCTGGCGCTATACGTCAGCGAACCACTGCTCGCCAGACCTTGCAGTTGCAGCGACACGACATCGCCCTCGGTGTTGGTCTGATCGCTCGGCAGGCCCAAGGACACCTGCGCCACCGTCCACAAGAACGTCTGCGAGGTGCTGTGGCCGCTCGTATCCGTGGCTGTTACCGTCACATTATACGGACTATTCGTGTCCGCATTGGAGGCCAACGTGCCGGAGATGAGGCCGTTGTTGCTGATGCTCAGATCGCTGGGCAGGCCCGTCGCCGTGTATGTCACCGTGTCGCCGTCGGTATCACCGCCCTGCATTTGGAACGACACCGCCTGACCGTCCGCGCTCAAGAGCGGTCCCGGATTGACCAGCGAAACGTGCGCCACCGCCCAGTTGAACGTCTGCGTCGCGCTGAGGCCGGCGCTGTCCGTGGCCGTCACCGTCACCGCATAGGGACTGCCGCTGTCCGCACCTGTGGCAATTGTACCACTGATAAGGCCCGTCGTGCTATTGATCGTCAACCCCGACGGCAGGCCGGTGGCGCTGTACGTCAGCGTGCCGTTGAGGGCGTCGCCGGCCGACACTTGCAGCGATACCGTATCGCCGGCGCTGTTGCTCTGGTCGTCGATCGGATCGACGGACACCACCGCGTTGACCGTCCAGTTAAAGGTCTGACTGCTGGTGTCCGTCCCGTCCGTAACCGTGACCGTCACTGAATAGGGACTATTCGTGTCCGCTGTGCTTGCGATGGTCCCCGTGATCTGGCCCGTCTGGGTGTTGAGGCTCAAGCCCGGCGGCAGGCTGCCGTTGGCACTGTAACTGAGTGTGCCGGCGCCGTGATAGCCCGTCGTCAGCGACAACGACACGGCGTCGCCGTCGTTGTTGCTCTGAGCGCCCGGAGAGACGAGATTGATGGCAGAGACGGTCCAGGCGAAGGTTTGACTGCTGCTGGACGTGCCGTCGTAGGCCGTGACCGTCACGTTGTAGGGCATGCTGCTGGCGGTGGTCGGCGTGCCGGAGATCAGGCCGCTGCTGCTGATGGTCAATCCGGGGGGCAAATCGCTGGCACTATAGGTCATGGTGCCGCCGGGCGAGGTGGCCGACAGTTGCAAGGACACGCTGTCACCAACGGCGTTGCTCAACGGGCCGGGATTGACCAGGGCGACACGCGGCGTCACCGTCCACACGAACGATTGAATTGACGTGGCACCGCCGTCCGCGGCCGTCACCGTGACCTGATAGGGACTACTGCCGTGGGCCGCCGTGCCGATGGTGCCGGAGATGAGGCCGCTGCTGCTGATGCTCAGACCGGGCGGGAGTCCGTTGGCGCTGTAGGTGGGGGTGCCCTCATTGTCGCTGGCGCTCAGTTGCAGCGACACGGACGTGCCTTCCTGGTTCTCTTGATCGCCCGGATTGTTGAGGGCCAGCCGTGCCACCGTCCAGTTAAACATCTGGCTGGCGCTGTTGTTGGCGCTGTCGGTAGCCGTCACCGTCACGGCGTAGGGACTGCTGCTGTCATCCGTGGTGTTGAGGGTGCCGGAGATCAGGCCGGTCGTATTGTTGATGGTCAGGCCGGGCGGCAGGTTCTGGGCGTTGTAGGTCAGGGACAGGCCAGCCGCATCGGTAGCGGATAGTTGCAAGGACACGTTGTCGCCGTCGAGGTTACTTTGATCGCCGGGACTTTGCAGACTGACAGCGTTGATCGTCCAGGTGAAGGTCTGGCTGCTGCTGGATAGGCCGTCCGAAGCCGTGACGGTGACGTTGTACGGCGTGCTGCTGGCCGCCGAGTTGGGCAGCGTGCCGCTGATGACGCCCATGACCGGATCGAGCGTCGGTCCAGGCGGCAGACCGATGGCGGTGTAGGTGAGGGTGTCGCCGTCGGCGTCCGTGGCCGTCAAGGGCAGCGAGACGAAATCGCCCGCAGCGTTGGTCTGAGCGCCGGGGCTGGTCAACACCGGGGCGACGTTGGTGGCGTTGATGGTCCAGTTGAAGCTCTGGCTGGCGCTGAGGTTGGTCGTCACGTCGGTGGCGGTGACGGTGACGGCGTAGAGCACCCCCAGCGTGGACGACGGATCGACGCTGCCGGAGATGATTCCGGTGCCGCTGTCGATGTACAGTCCGGTGGGCAAATTGCTGGCGTCGTAACTGATGGGGTCGCCATCGACCTGCGTGGCGTTGATTTGCAGGGAGACGTTATCGCCGCGCAGGTTGGTTTGATTGCCGGGGTTGGTCAGCGTGGGAGCGACTTGCGCCTGGCCAATGGTCCAGGCGAACGAG
This sequence comes from Gemmataceae bacterium, assembly GCA_036557825.1. Lineage (GTDB taxonomy): Bacteria > Planctomycetota > Planctomycetia > Gemmatales > Gemmataceae > JAJPHU01. The sequence goes on along the minus strand of DATBGU010000088.1, from coordinate 16,627 downwards.
GTCTGGGCGCTACCGCCTTGCCCGTCGTCCACGAGGATGGTCGGGTTGTAGCTGCCGCCGAAGTCCTCGGCGGCGCCGTAAGCGACCGTGCCGGAGATCAAGCCCGTACCGGCATTGATGGACAGGCCCGGCGGCAAATCGAGGGCGTCGTAGCTCAGCGTGTCGCCATCGTGGTCGCTGGCCTGGACTTGCAAGCTGACGGTATCGCCCTCGGTGTTGGTCTGGCTGGCCGGCGCGGTGATCGTGGGCGGTGCATGGAGGGTCTGGCTCCAGGTAGGCGGGTAGTTGGGCGCGTTGTTGCCATTGAGCCATGTGAGGGCGGCGTCCGTCACTGTGGCGGTTTCGGTGGCCTGGCTTTGTCCGCCGTCGGCATCGTTGGCGGTGATGGTGACGGTGTAAGTGCCCTTCTCCGTCCAGGTGTGGCTGCCCATCACGCTGCCGCTGCCGCCTTCGGGGACCGAGGCGAAGAACGGCGAAGTGTTGCCATCGCCCCAGTTGATGGTGCCGGTGATGCTCTCGAAGCCGGAGGTGCCGTCGCCGTCGTTGTCGGTGACGCTGGCCACCGTGCCGTTCCAGGCCACGCCTTCACTGGCGGAAATGGGCGGATCGCCGATGGTCGGCCCGTTGGCGGGCTGAACCGAGAGGCCGTGTTTCGGCGCGTGCGGAGGATGGGCATTGATCGGCTTCGCCCGGTCCTCTCCCCGATCGTTGGACACGGAAGAGAGCGGGGCCGCCGGGACTGTTGGGACCGAGGGAGCCGCCGCGCCGACCGAACCGTGCCGGCCATCGAGCGGTCCTTGCGTGGCGGCGTTGGTACGCGCGAGGTTGTCGAAGGCGCCATGATTGCCGAGTTGGGCGAGATGATCGCCGACGGCATTGCCGCCGCCTCCGCCGGAGGAACTGCCGCCGCCAGGGGCGAACGGCGTGGAAGTGCCGCCCGGTCCCTGCCCCGCGCCGGCGAGGTTCGGCGGATTGCTGGGCAGTCCGTTGCCGGTCGGCGGCGCTGCCTGATGCGGTTTGGCCTTGGGTCCGTCGCTGGGGTGCGACACCGGATCGACCAGAGCGCTGACCGCCGCCAACGACGGATCAAGCGATTCGTCGTTCGCCGGTCGCGGCGGCGTGGCTCCGTTTTGGGTGGCAAAGTCGTCTCGGTTGTCGAGCAAGCGGTTGACGTCGGAAAGCAAGTCTTTGCGGGCCGCCAGCGACGTGAACCAGTCATCGCGATCTGCGACATTTTCCTGCGGCAGCGTTGGATCGCCCCACTTCACCGGCTCGCGCCCGTCGCTCGCTCGCGCCTCGGCCATAGTGTACGTATGACTAGACGGGGGGGGGGCAAATGAGAGACAATGAAGGTAGTAAATTGCCGGCGGCGAGTCGATCTTCGAGGCTTTCCAGGTGCAGACGGATGCCGGACGGCGGCAGTGTTTTGCGGCGGGACATGGGAGTGATTCCTTCGGTGCCCGGGGCGAACGAGTGATCCATCCAACCTTGCCCGACAAAAGAGGTGAACGATAGCGTAACTTGCCCGAAGGCGCTGTCAAGTTAAAAATGGGAAAAAATGATTCGCCACCCCGGAAAAGGGAACCAAGGCGGCGTCCGTGGGAAGGTCGTTCCGAAACGGTACTGCTTTTGCGGGGTTAATCAAATAGAGGGACGGCGCGAGCGGCGGGTGGCCCTCCCCGGACCTCGTGCGAATTCAACCGTCGAGGAGGCACGTCATGCGCAAACTCATGTTGGCTCTGGTGGTGTTCGGCGCGGCCCTGGCGAGCGTAGCGGCGACGCCCACGAAGGCCCACGCCTGGTATCGTCCCTGGAGAGCGGGATATTACTCCAGCTACTACTATCCGGGCTACAGTTCCTACTACGCCTATCCCGCCGCGGGTTACGCCACGCCCTACTACAGCGGCTACTACTCGCCGGGATACACCGGCTACTACGCCCCCAGCTATTCGAGCTTTTACTACACGCCGGGCTACACCAGCTACTACTCCGCTCCGCTCTATCGCAGTTATTACAACCCGTACTACGGCGGAAATTACTACTATCCACAGTCGTACATCTACGGATGGTAGGCAAGAGGCCGTCGTTCACCAGCGGGGAGGAATGCTCTTGCCGACCAGCGCGGCAAGGCAGACCTCTCCGCTTCGCGTCTCCCGCGGGGTTCAGGCATCCGGGTCCAACTCGGCCTTCTTGCGCTTCTTGCCCGGCTCCGCCAGTTCTTGCGCCTGCGGCAGATCGCGCAGACTGCGCAGACCGAATAGTTGCAGAAACTTGCGCGTCGTGGCATACAGCACCGGCCGGCCCAGCGATTCATCGCGGCCGGCGATACGTACCAACCCCTTCTCCATGAGTTGATGCAGCATGTCCCCCGACTGCACGCCGCGGATGTACTCGACATCCGCCCGCGCGATCGGCTGGCGGTAGGCGACGATGGCCAACGTCTCGCGCGCCGCCGCCGACAAGCGCGGCTCATTTCCCGCCCGCCGCAGCCGTGCCAGCCACGGATGATATTCCGGGCGCGTCAGCAACTGAAAACCGCCGGCCAACTCCTCCACCTGAAAGGCGGTGCCGTCTCGATCGTACAGCTCCTGCAAGCGTTCCACGAGTCGCCGCGCCTCGGCCGCGTCGGCCAACCCAGCGACGGCGGCCAAGCGGCGCAGCGTCAACGGCTCGTCCGCCGCCAAGAGCGCCGCCTCGACCAGCGCCAACGGCGCATCGCGGGCCAGTTCTCCACCGGCCGTCGGCCCCTCGTCTTCTCCACCGCCAAGGCGATAGATCGCCGGCAAACGATGGTTGCGCGGCAACCGAGATCGGCAGGACGCTTCCCATCCACGTCGAAAGAGATTCGGCTGCATGAAAAGTTCGTTCTCCGCCGGGCCGTCAGCGATCGAAGTAGCTTTCCGACAGGCTCTCCAGCCAGCGGAAGGTGTGGTCGATGACCTTGCGCCGGGCGGTCTTGTAGTCGGCGTCGGAGCAAACGTCGTCGATGCAGCGGTCATACATTTTGAGGTATTTCTGGCTCCATTGTCGCACCGTATGCGGCCGGGGCGGCACGGCGTCGTAGCGCTCACACAGCAGGGCCAGGATCTCGACGCTGGGCATGACCATGCTCTCGCCGTCCTCGTCCAGTCCCATGCGTTCGGGATCGGCCATGACCTCGGTGATGGTGGCCACCAGCTTGGCCGTGAGCATGGCCAGGTATTCCATCGCCCCGTCATTGCCGAAATTGTGCTCGGCGAACGTGCTCATTGCGCCCTCCGTTCCTCATGCCTCCCCAGGGACAGTTATAGGAGATTCCACCCGCGCATCGCGCCGAAATAGGAACGCGGATGACGCGGATGCGGCGGATGTTCGCGGATCTATCTGCGGTCTAATCCGCGCGGATCCGCCGCATCCGCGACATCCGCGTTCCTATTTTTCCCTCTATCGCCGTCAAAACCAGCCTCCCGTGATCGGCAGCGTTTGCCCCGTGATGTAGCCGCTCTCCTCACAGGCGAAGAACAGTACCGCATGGGCGACCTCTTCGGGCCGGCCGACACGGCCGACGGGGATCTGCTTCTCGTACTCGGCCAGCACTTCCGGCTTCAAACCGCTCAGCATCGGCGTCTGAATGACGCCGGGCGCGACAGCGTTGACCGTGATGCCGCGGCGAGCCAGTTCCTTCGCCATCACCTTCGTCAGCGCGATCACACCGGCCTTGGCCGCCGCGTAATTGGCCTGGCCGTGAAAGCCGGCGATGCCGGAGATCGACGCGATATTGACGATCCGCCCGCCGTCGCGCAGGATCTCGGCGCCCAGCTTCGAGCAGAAAAAAACGCCGTCGAGGTTGGTTTGCAGCACGCTCTGCCATTCGCCCTGCGTCATCTTCTTGACGGTGCGATCGCGCAGAATGCCGGCGTTGTTGACGAGAATGTCCAGTCCGCCGGCCGTATCGGCAATGCGCTTCATCAGAGCCGCGACGGCGTCGTACCGGCTGACGTCGGCGTCGAGGACGTGGACCGGCACGCCGTGACGGCGCAGGCGCTCGGCGGTTTCGTCGGCGTCGCGGCGATTGTGGCCGTCGGCGTCGGCGAAGTAGTTGACGATGCAGGTGGCCCCGGCGGCGGCGAAGGCTTCGAGGATGGCCGCTCCCATGCCGCGCGAACCGCCCGTCACCAGCACGACCTTGTTGGCAAAACTGTAGCGCACCATCGCGGCTCCTTTCTGTCGTTCGTCTCTTCTTCCCGGCTCGCCATGTGGTATTTTGTACGAGAGATCGCCTGGCGAGAAATCCGAAATCCGAAGCACGAAATCCGGAAGAAAACTCGAATGCGAATACCAAAACTCAAAACGATCGTGGGTTCTGTTTCGGATTTTGGATTTGTTGTTTCGATTTTCTTTCGGATTTCGCGGCGGCTCGGATTCGGGCTGCTGTTGTTGGCGCTGCCGGCCTGCGGCCTGTCGGACTACGAAGCGAAGACACTTGAGACGCAGCAACGTGCGGAACGCTTCGACAAGGAGCAAAAGTATCTGGACGAGCCGGTGCAAATGCCGACGACGCCCGACAAGGACGGCAAGGAGGTGAAGGTGGCCGACGTGTTCTTCCGGCCGCCGAAGGGCATCGGTCCCAAGCCGGCGCACTTGGGCAATCAACTCTGGCGTTACGCCCGCACGGGAAAGAGCGATTTTGTGCGCGTCGAGATGGCGTTCGCCACCGAGGCCAAGGATTTCGCCCAAGACGTGATGCGCAATTATCAGGCGGCGGAGAATTTCCAGGCGCCGCAGCACGAGTCCTTCGATACTTGGGAGTTCAACGACGCCGACAACGGTTACTCGGTCAACGTCCACAAGGGCGGTCGTACGCAGGTCGCCATTGTCTACGTTTTCGCCAGGGGCCAGCGCGACAATCTGCGTACGGCAATGGATCTGTCGCTGCAATCGTTGGCCGTCGATCAGAAGGCGGCCGCGGCGCGGCAAAAGTATGGCGACAAGTCGCCCTGGCGGCTCAAGCCGGCTCCGTAGGTCAGGCTTTCCAGCCTGACTCGCCGAACCGCGTCAGGCTGGAAAGCCTGACCTACGAAGAGCATGGCTCGCCTACTTGTTGGGATATGGTTTTTGCCAGAAGTTTTCGCCGCTGAGGTTGAATTCCGGCGTCGTCTGCACGGTGCAATCGCCGTTGACCTTGACCTGGCAGGACAGCCGCATCTCGTCCTCGTGGCCGATGCGGGCGAACATCGTCAAGGGGTGGGCATTGAGGTTGAGACGTTCCATGAAGGTGCGCGGGCTGAGGTTTTCCATGCCTTTTTTGACCAGCACGCGGCAGGTGCCGCACAGGCCGAAGCCCATGCAGTTGAGGTAACGATCCATCCCCTTGTACACGGAGATGCCGGCCTTGCGGGCCGCCTCGCGCAGATTGGCGCCGGATTCGACTTCAATGTCCTTTTTCTCGTTGACGAAGGTGACCTTCGGCATGGAACTTCGACCTCTGATGGAGAGATGGCGATACCGTTCGTGGCGCCTCCTCGCCCTGAGGAGGTTGCGGCAATTGTAGGGATCGGACGAACGAGCAGACAGGGTGAGGCGACGAGCGCGAAAGGAACCCATTCATGGATCACGGACAGGCTTACACGGAACTCCTTCGGCGTGTGCGCGAGGGCGCTGTTCTGGAATCGTGCGCCGGCGTGCTCGGCTGGGACGAGCGCACCTACATGCCGCGGCACGGCTCGGCCCACCGCGCCGAGCAGATGGCCCTGCTCGCCCGCCTGACGCACGAAATGCTCACCGCCCCGGCCATCGGCGAATTGCTGGCGACGGTCGAGGCTTCGCCGCTGGTGCGCGATGCCGGCAGCGATGAGGCCGCCAATGTCCGCGAGATCCGCCGCCATTACGATCGCGCCGTGAAGTTGCCGAAGGAGCTGGTCGAGGAACTGGCCCGCGTGACGACGCGCGCTCAGCAGGTCTGGCAAGAGTCGCGGCAAGCCGAGGACTTCGCCGCCTTCCAACCCTGGCTCGAAAAGGTCGTCGCCCTGCTGCGCCAGAAGGCACAGGCCATCGGCTACAAGACCGTCCCCTACGACGCCCTGCTCGACGAGTACGAACCCGGCGCGACCACGGCGGAGATCACCGCACTGTTTGCCGCCCTGCGCGCCGACCTTGTTCCGCTCGTGACCGCCATCATGGCATCGGGCCGCCGTCCGCGCCGCGACATCCTCGAACGCGAGTATCCGGTCGAACGCCAGCAGCAATTCGGCCGCGAGGCGGCCGCCGCCATCGGTTTCGACTTCGCGTCCGGCCGGCTCGACGTGACGACGCATCCGTTTTGCAGCGGACTCGGACCCGGCGATTGCCGCATCACCACGCGCTACAACGTCCATCACTTCAACGAGTCCTTCTTCGGCATCCTCCACGAGGCTGGCCACGGCATCTACGAACAGGGTTTGCCCGCCGATCATTTCGGTACGCCGCTGGGCAGCGCCGCCTCGCTGGGCATTCACGAATCGCAATCGCGCCTGTGGGAAAACCAGGTCGGCCGCGGCCGGTCGTTCTGGGAGCATTTCGCCCCCCGCGCCCGGCAAGCATTCCCCGCCGCGCTAGGCGATGTCGGACTCGATGATTTCGTGTTCGCCATCAACGACGTGCAGCCGTCGTTCATCCGTGTCGAGGCCGACGAGGCGACGTACAACCTGCACATTCTTTTGCGCTTCGAACTAGAGCAGGCGCTCGTCGGCGGCGACCTGAAACCCGCCGACGTGCCCGCCGCCTGGAACGAGAAGTTCACCCAATTCTTCAATCTGACGCCGCCGACGCACGCGCAGGGCTGCTTGCAGGACATCCACTGGAGTATGGGTGGCATCGGTTATTTTCCGACGTATACGCTCGGCAATCTCTACGCCGCGCAGTTCATGGAGCAGGCCCGCCGCGATTTGCCCGACCTCGATGACGATTTCCAGGCCGGCCGTTTTCAGGGACTCAAGGGCTGGCTCAACGAGAACATCCACCGCGCCGGCCAGCGCTACCGCGCCGGCGACCTCTGCCAGCGCGTCACGGGGCGGCCGCTCAGCCATCAACCGCTGATGGCGTATCTGCGCGGCAAGTATGGGCCGTTATACGGCATTTGATCGCTCGCCTCATCTTTTCAAACCCACGAACGTGCCGTAGGCCGCAAACAGCGCAAGGGCCGAGAGGACCATCAACAGCGCCCAGCGGCCGATGCGCCAGTCGATGTCGCCGCCGATCGGAAAGAACCACGTATACAGGCCGCCCTCCCACGAGAGAACGCGAAGAGTGACCCACCCCGCGATCCACAGCAGGGCGCTGAAAACCAGCATCACCTTGCCGAACACCTCCGGCATCAGCGCCGTCACCGCGATCAGCATGAGATCGAACACCACAAACATGCCCACGCCGATGAGGAACGGAATGTCCACCTCCGCGCGGGGGCCGCGCTTGCGCCGCAAGTGATCGACGCAGCGCTCGCAGAGACGGGCGCGGCCCACCTGCTCCTCGTTGCTGTACCAGTATTGTTTGCAGCGGGGGCACTGAATTTCGAGCATCGCCGGCGCCCCCTCACTTCGCGTAGTCGATCCACATCGGCGACGCCCACGCCAGTTGGCCGTCCTTCTGCTGCACGCGGACGTAGTAGTAATGGACGCCGGCGTCCGGTTGCGCGTCCTTCCACTCGCCGTCGTAATCGCGCCGGCCCGGCTCGAACGTGGCCACGACCTTGCTGTCCTTGAGGATTTCCACGCTCTTCAGTAGGTCGGTGCCGCGCACCTTGATTTGCAGCGCGGGCGGCGCCTTCGTTTGGAACTCGTCGCCCATGAGATGCTCGCCGCTGCGCACGTCGAGGACGATGTTGTCCGTGGCCGCGTAGCAATGACGCTTCTTGAGGGCGGCGAGGACGCCGGCGCGATCATGCTTCTCGGCCACGGCGACGCAGTAGGAAATGTGCGTGGACCAGTGATCGCTCGACGACTCGAAGCCGAGACGGTAGCCCTTGGCCAGGGCGAGATTGATGTAGCCTTTCGGATACCAGCCGGCGATGTTGGCGGGTTTTTTGTCGCCCTTGGGATCGTAGCCGGCGCGCGGCGCCTCCTCCATCTCGTACGAATTGCGATCGCCCTGGTAGATCTCGACGATCGGTTCAACCTTCGGATCGTTGTCGCGCCAGTCGGTGCCCATACCGGTGGCGCTGGTGTGCGAGGCGCAAATGCCGTCGAACTCTTTCAGATAGCGATACAGCATCTTCGTATCGTCGGCGTGGATGCCGGCGACACGCTTGTCCTGGTCCGGCTGGGCGAGGCGCGGCAGGGTGCGGACACCGCGCTGCGCGAACAGGCAATTGCGATGGCCGTGCGGATAGCTGACGCTGCGCTCGTAGCAGAACAGCGGCGTGAAGCGGTCCTTGACGGTGTAGGCGTCGGTGAGTTTCTGCGTCAGCCACCACGAGTATTCGCGTCCACCGCCGTTGTCGTGATCGCCGTTGCCGATCCAGTCCAGCGCCGCCGCGTCGATGGCGTAGCGGAACATGTCTTCCAGCGAGCCATCGGGACCGCCGTCCCAGGAGATTTCCGTGTGGCGATGGAACTCGCCGCGCAAGAGTTGATACTTCTTACCGCCCGTCTCGATGCGATAGTCGCGGATGCGTTTGAGGTCTTCCTGTTCCTTCTGGCCGGCCGCCGTTGCGGGAGTGGGGACAGTTCCGGCGTCATGGGGCGCCAGCTTCGGCTCGACCGGCTCACCGGGTAGATTGAGGTAGCTGGTGTAGATGCGATTCTGGATGTCGTTGGGTGTGGTATATCGGCCATCGGTATTGTGGACGATTAGCAGTCCGCCGCTGGCGTGCGGCAGCAGCACCGGCCGCGAATCGAGCAGGCCGTCGGAATGATGCACTTCGATGGGATCGGTCCACTTGTCGCCGTCGAGCCGGCGCGCATAACTCAGCCAGTACGAGCCGAGATGGCTGCTGTAGCGACTGCTGGACGATTGGCGGTACGTCAGCCACAACCGGCCCTTGCCGTCGAGTCCCAGACGCGGATAGGCGTAGCGCGTCGCCTTCTCGAATCGCTGTGTGCGCTGTGCATCGCCGGAGATGGGGGCTTTCACCGTGGAGGTCGGCAACTCGGCGACCGGCTTCATCAGCTTGCCGTTTTCGAGGCAGACGACGCGGACGGATCGGCTGCTGTACAGCGGTTCGCCGCCCTCGGCGAGAGCGCCGTAATCGTGGCCCCATTTCTCCGGTCCTTCCTCGTAGGCGATCCACAGGCGGCCCTTGGCATCGCAGGCGAGGGAAGGACGGGCCTCGAACCGCCGAGACGCGATGCCAACCTCGCGCCCGTCTCCCCCCTTCAAGAGAACCTTGATGTCATAATCGCCCGTATTTCGATTGTAATAATCGTAGGCGACCCAACATTTCCCATCCAGACCGGCGGTAACGGCATGTCCCCAGACACTGTTCTCGTTTCCTGGCCCCCAACCACGGCCGCCCTCCGCCATGTCTTTGCTCCAGCGATAATCCCCGGTCCCGCCGCGCCTGATCTTGTCGTCGTTGGCCTGCCACACTGCACACATCGAACCATCTTGAACAGTGCAAATAACCGGGTTCACATCGGGGCCGCTCCCTTTCATCGTCGGAAACTGTTGCTCCTCGCCGAGTCGAGGCGGCTTGCCCTCTTGCCCCGTGAGCGATCGGACAAAGATTTGGTGGGAGCCGTTGCGGTTCGCACTGTAAATGACCCAGACCTTGCCTTCGCGATCCACGGCGATGCCGCAGCGGACCAGATCCTCCTTTGGCCCCGTGATCGCCAGCGGCTCGCTCCATTTGCCGTCGCGGAAATACTTGACGAACAGTTGATCGGCAAATTCGGGAGTATACAGAGCTTTGAAATCGCTCGGCTGTTCCTTGAGGTTTTTCTGCTCGATGCGCCGCTCCTTATCGCGGAGTCGATAGCTGATGTACGCCACCCAGAGCGTGCCGTCGGGTCCGTAGGCGGCGGTGGGGAAATCGTCTTCGTTCGCTCCGGAGGTCAGCGGGCTGGCCGTCGTCATCAGCCGCACGCGCGCTTTGCCCTCCCACAACTCTTGCGTGCGCCCGGCTAGTACGTCTTTCAACTTGACATCGGCCTTCTCGGCTTCCTCCCGCGCCGTCGTGAGGGTCAGCGTCGCGTCGTCCTTGATGTCGTCCAGGTGCAGGACGACGCCGACGGTGGCGATGCCCTCCATGCGCGCCACCGCCGGGTTGCGCGCCGGCACCCGCAGACCCCGATGCGACGACGCTTCCCAGCGATCTTTGTCCAACAATTTATCATCAGGACGAAAGCGATAGCCCTCGCGATGCACCACCTTCGCCCCACTGACGACCGCGCGCCCGGACCATTTCTCCGGCTCCTTGTCCTTGAGGCCCATCTCGATCAGCACGGCGGTCGGCGGGCGTTCCTTCGAGCCGCGATTGGCCCAATCGAGCAGGAGGAGGTTCGCTTTCTTCGTCTCCGACAGCGAGGCGAAGGCGATCATGGTGGCGACGGCCACGAGGACCAGAACGACGTTTCGAGTACGCATCAGAGGCTCCGCGGCAAAGGGGAACGTAGGCGAGGCATCGCACCGGAAAGAGTGCGCCGATTAACGCCGCGCGTCGCCTCTCTGTCAAGCGAATTCCCACCCCCGAAAACAGCAACGCCGCTCGCGAGAGCGTTTTCGAGTTTGGTGTAGCGTTGGGAGGGCGAGGCCACTGCCGAGCCGGGCTGTCGCAGCGGGTCGGCAGGAGCCTCGCCCTTCCCTAGCGCGTTAGATTCCCTGCCCCTCTCCGCGCCGAGGAGAAACGGCGTTCCCGCCTTCAGAACCGCCGGGAACCTCGAAGCGGCTCATCATTTTCTCATCAATGCATGTTTAAGTTACACCACGTACACCGAGTTTTCGGTGAGCGGAATCATCCGCCGGAGGAAGATGCTCTCCCGCAACCCTCTCACATCCAAGGCCGATTACGAGAACACCGATCGGCTGCACTTTCTGAAGGGAGGCGTGCGTGCCCGCCCTGAATTATTTCCCATCGTGATGTTCGCGCTGTCGATCGCTTCGCTCGCGCCGCGGATGGATAGGGTGTTGCCTACGCCGGTCTCGGTCCCGTGCAGCATCTTCTTCCTCCTTTTCTGGCTTTGCTGGCGGTCGTGGGGGCAGCCGTTGTCGCGCTGGTACAATGGCCCTCTCCGCTCTGTGGCGCCGTCTGACGCAATTCCGCAACGGCGGCAAGTCGGAGTTACCGAAACCGTCCAACGCGGCCGACGCGACGGAGTCGCCAAGTGAAGGCAGCTACCACCAAACCTGATGCGGATGTGTCTCCCGTTGTCCCGCAGCCGGCCGTCCCAGAACGTACCGGCGACAACGAACCACCTTACGATACGCCATTCTGGCTGCATTTCCTCGGAGGATTGGTCCACCGTTATCCACGTTTTTGGCTTCGTTTGGGCCGGCTCGAATCGAGGGCGCTGGAGACGCGGACGGCTTCGATTTCCCTCCGAATGCCGATCTATGTTTGCGGTCTGGCCCGGTCGGGCAGCACGCTGCTTCACGAATTCGTTTGCTCTCTTCCGGGCGTCGCCACGCATCGGATCAAGGATTATCCCTTGGTTTTCACGCCGTATTGGTGGCGGCGCGCGACGGCGAACCCGCGTCCCCAGCCCCCGCGCGAGCGCCCCCACCGCGACGGCATGATGATTACCCTCGACAGTCCCGACGCCGTCGAGGAGATGCTGTGGATGGCGTTTTTTCCGCGCTGTCACGATCCCTCGGCCAGCAACCTGCTGCGCGCGGAAGACAGCCATCCCGCCTTCGAGTCGTTTTACCACGCCCACCTTCGCAAGCTGCTGCTGGCCGAAGGGGCGACGCGCTATGCCGCCAAGAACAACTATCACGTCGCGCGCCTGCCGTATCTGGTTCGTCAGTTTCCCGATGCGCGGTTTCTCCTTCCCATTCGATCGCCGGCAAGCCATATCGCCTCGCTGATGCGACAGCACGAGTGGTTTTCGGCCTGGCATCGACAATTCCCGCGGACCTTGGCGTTCATGCAGTGGTCGGGCCATTTTGAATTCGGTCTGGACCGGCGGCCAATGCATCTGGGAGATGACGAACGCGTTCGCCGCATTCGGGACGCCTGGGCGGCCGGCGACGAGGTCCGCGGGTTGGCGCGATACTGGGACATGGTCTACGATCATCTCGCGCGCTTGCTGGATTCGGACGCCCAGGTGCGGGCGGCGGCGCTGCCGGTGCGGTTCGAGTCCATCCGCGAGCAGCCGGCGGAAACCCTCCGCGCCGTGCTGGAACATTGCCGGCTGCCGGACGCCGAAGGCATCGTCGAACGGTATGCCGGTGCCGTCCGTTCTCCGACTTCCGATCCGGGCCGCTTTTCTTCCCACGATTTGGACGCGATCCGCGAGGAGACCGCGGCCACGGCGGGCCGGTGGGGATATTGAGGAGAATGAGGCCCATTTCACGGGCACGCAAGAAAGCGGATGCACGTCGGGTCGCCGGCCGCAAGCCGCGTTTCGGCCGTTGACCGCGCCGAAGACAGGGCGTAAAGTGAAAGGATAATCAAGTTCAACCAGGAGCGATCTCCTCATCGGATGCTCACGAAGCGTATTATCCCCTGTCTGGACGTCGATCGCGGCCGGGTCGTCAAGGGAATCAACTTCCTGCAACTGCGCGACGCCGGCGATCCCGTCGAGGTGGCCCGCCGCTATGAGGAAGACGGAGCCGACGAACTGGTTTTCCTCGACATCAGCGCCAGCCATGAAGGCCGCGAGATCCTGCTCGACGTGGTGCGGCGCGTGGCGGAGGAGATTTTCATGCCGTTCACCGTCGGCGGCGGCATTCGCACCCTGGACGACGCCACACGACTCATCCAGGCCGGGGCCGAGAAGGTCAGCATCAACTCCGCCGCCGTCAAGACGCCGGACCTGATCTCGGCCGTGGCGCGGAAGTTCGGCTCGTGCGCCACCGTCGTCAACATCGACCCGCGGCGCGTTCGTGGAGCGGACGGCCGGGAAGTGTGGGAGGTCCACATCAACGGCGGCCGCGTGCCGACCGGGTTGGAAGCCGTCGCCTGGGCGCGGCGCGTCGAGGAACTCGGCGCCGGCGAGATCGTGCTGACCTCGATGGACGCCGACGGCACCAAGGCCGGTTACGATTTGCCCATGACGCGCGCCGTGGCCGACGCGGTGCGCATTCCCGTCGTCGCCAGCGGCGGCGCCGGTTCGCCCGAGCATTTGCTGGAAGTGCTAACCGAGGGCCGCGCCGATGCCGCCCTCGCCGCCAGTATCTTTCATTACAACGAGTACGGCATTCCCGCCACCAAGGCGTTCCTCGCCGAGCGCGGCGTGCCGATCCGAGTGCGGAGTTCCGCGTTCTGAGTCTCGGAACCCTGAGGAGATTTCAATGGCCACCGCCGATGTCCGCGAAACAAAAGTTCCCGCCGAACCCAAGGCTGCGCGCCGCGAGCCGGAAGTCAACCGGCTCTTCCGCATGGTCATGAAACACGAGGCCAGCGACTTGCACCTCAAGGCGGGTCAGCCGCCCATGATGCGCTTGCGCGGCGACATCGCCAAAGTGAACTCGCCGCCCCTGTCCGGCGAGGACATGGAAAAACTACTGCTGCCGATCCTCAAGCCAAGCCACCGCAAAATTCTCGAGGACGAAGGCGGCGTGGACTTCTCCTACGTCATCGGCGATGACGAGAGCCGTTTCCGCGTCAGCCTCTTCAAGCAGCGCGGCAAGCTTAGCCTGGTGGCCCGCCGCGTCAACTCGTTCATCCCCAGCTTCAAGCAGCTCGGCTTGCCCGACAGCATCGAGTCGCTGTGCCATTTTCCCGACGGACTGATTATCTTCGCCGGCGTCACCGGCTCCGGCAAAAGCACCTCCATCGCCGCCATGCTCGACTACATCGCCGAACGCGAGCCGCTGCACATCCTCACCATCGAGGATCCCATCGAGTTCACGTTCACCGACAAGAAATCGTACATCAATCAGCGCGAGATCGGCCTGGACGTGCTGGACTGGCACAAGGCGCTCAAGGACGCGGTGCGGCAAGATCCCGATGTCATTCTGGTCGGCGAGTTGCGCGACGTTGAGACGTTCGATGCCGCTGTGCACGCCGCCGAGACCGGCCACTTGGTGTTCGGCACCATTCACGCCTCCACCGCGCCGTCCACCATCAACCGCATCCTCGACTTGTTCCCGCCGGCCAAACACAACGCCATCCGCAAGGGCCTGGCCAACAACCTCCGCGCCATCATCGCTCAAAAGCTGCTCAAGGGACTCAAGAAGCCGCGCACGCCGACCAATGAAGTCATGATCGTAAACCCGACCATCAAAAAATTGATCTCCGAGGGCGAAGACCTGAAACTGCACGACGCCATCAAAATGTTTTACAACGAGGGCATGGTCGATTTCACCGAGAACCTGCGCCTGCTGGTCGAGAACGGCGAAGTCGACAAGCCGACCGCGCTGGAGTTCGCGCCCGATCCGGAGAAGCTCAAGATGGCCTTCAAGGGCATCAAGGTCAGCGCCCCCGGCATTCTCTGATAAAATGAACCACAGAGGCACAGAGGCACAGAGAAGAACAAGATTGAGAGAGAAAGGAATGGGCGATGGCCGCGGGACGAACCTGCTTTGTGTCCTGCCTTTCTCTGTGTCTGTGTGTCTCTGTGGTTAGTCCGATCTTCGCGGCCGATACGCCGTTTCCGCGCGGTCCGGGCCTGTACTTCCATCCCGCCAAGCTCATCCCGATCGTCCTGCTCTACTTCGCCTGGGTGCGGACGTGCTGGTGGGTCAACCACGATTGCCAGGCGATGAAGTTGCCGGTCGAAACGTGGAACCCCATCGTCCTGGGCTGCGGCATCGCCGGTCTGCTGTTCGTCTGGATGCTGCCGTGGTTCTGGCTCGGATTCATCGTCCTCCTCGTGCTGTATCTGGCTCCCACCCTGGCCTACGTCAGTCTGCGCAACGAAAAGGCCTCGCCGGAGCAGCGTGTCCTGACGCCGCGCCACCTGCGCAAACTGGTCCGCCGTTGGCTGCGTCTGGAACTGCCCGAACCGGAAAAGGAAGAGAAAGTCATCCCCGTTCGCTTTATCGGCAAGAGCGGCAAGGACGACGAAGAAGACGACCGCCGCGTCGCCCGGCTGCAAGGCTCGCGCGGCTACCGCGCCGCCCTGGAGATGATCGGCGAAGCCATTCACAAGCGGGCCACCGACATTCATCTCGAACCGACCAAGGAGGAGATGATCGTCCGCTTCCGCATCGACGGTATTCTCGAACCGACCACGCCGTTCGCGCGGGCGACCGGCGACGCCGTCATCAACATTTTCAAAGTCCTCGCCGATCTCGACATCACCGAGAAGCGTAAACCACAGGACGGCAGTTTCTCGGCGGAGGTGCAAGGCGGCCTCGGTCTGCCGCCCCCGGTGAAAACCGGCGACGACGAGGACAAGGAAGAGGAGACGGAACCCGCCGAGAGGCCGCGGGCCGGGCCGCAAAAGCGACAGGTCGATTTCCGCGTCGCCACCGCTGGCAGCGTCGTCGGCGAGAAACTCGTCCTGCGCATCCTCGATCCATCGCGGCAGGTGGCCAGCCTGGCGCGCATCGGCATGCGCGAACCGATGCGCAAGCATATCCGCGCACTGGTGACGCAGCCGCACGGCCTGTTCATCGTCTGCGGCCCAACCGGGGCTGGCAAAAGCACCACCCTGTACGCCTGCCTGAGTGAGATCGACCGCTATCAGAAAAACGTCATCACCGTCGAGAACCCGGTCGAGTACCACATCGACAACGTGACGCAAATCGAGGTCAATCCCAAGGCTGGCAAGACCTTCGCCTCGGAGCTGCGCAGCATTCTGCGCCAGGATCCCGATGTGATTTACATCGGCGAGATCCGCGATCAGGAGACGGCCGAGATCGCCTGCCAGGCGGCCCAGACTGGCCACATGGTTTTCACGACGCTGCACGCCAACGATACGATCACGGCCCTGGCCCGCCTTATCGACCTGGGCGTGCAGCCGTTCATGGTCGCCAACGCCGTCAGCGCCGTGCTGGGGCAACGCTTGGTGCGCGTCCTCTGTCCGCGCTGCAAACAGCGCTACAAGCCCAACGCCGACATGCTGCGCAAGGCCAACCTGCCGGCCGACAAGATCAAGTTCTTTTACCGCCCGGCGGACCACAAGGGCGACGACGAGGAGGGCGAATCGCCGCCCTGCGAGTATTGCGGCGGCACCGGCTATCACGGCCGCACCGGCGTCTTCGAGTTGTTGGATCTCAACGACGCCATCCGCGACATGCTCCGCGAGAACCCCAACTTCAACGCCATCAAGCAGGAAGCGGTCAAGAACGGCTTGAAGTATCTCCAGGAAGACGGACTGCGGCAGGTGATCGAGGGCCGCACGTCCATCCAGGAACTGCTGCGCGTGTGCAGCAAATGACATCCCCACCCTGCCAGCCCGCAGCGCCAGCAAGGGTTGCCCTTGCTGGCGCTGCGGGCTGGTAACGTAGAGACGAGGCGGACATGCTGCTTGGGTTTCTTACCGTCCTGGTGATGCTGATGGTCGCCTACGCTTTTTGGCGGCAGGGAGTGCTGCCGGCGTTCGCGATGGCCGTCAACGTGCTGCTC
>DATBGU010000087.1:0-4850 GCA_036557825.1 Gemmataceae bacterium | reverse complement strand
TCAATGGCGTCGGGGTTCGGGAATGGGGCGGTTCAGAAATCTCTTGGAAATGGCGTGGAGGCTTGCTGCAGGCGGCCCAGGCTTATCGGAACCCGGACGATGGACTTCCCAGCATCGTGGATTGCTTCTGGGCCCATCAAGTCCCGATTGCGAAAGAGGTAGCACCTGCCCGGCTCCTCCGGCGGAAAGCACGCGTACCAGACCGGAATGGCGAAGACGCTCTCAAACCCTTCCAGGCGCCGGCGCTCGGAAGCATCCAGCACGAAGCAGCCGTCGATGAAACTCTTCGCCTTGGCATCCACGGCGATCGTACCGAGACCGTCGATCGCCACCAGAAAATCCGGCCGCTTGATGTCGGCGCGGTGCGCGGCAGGAATGGTAAGCGGAGACTGATCGAGAAAGAGATAAGCAAGGCGCGAGCGGTCGAGCCAGTCCTGCAGCGCGCGCTCGCCGCCCTCGCCCCTCTCCAGGCGGCGCAAGCGAAGGTCGGGATGTGAGCGCCGACGGCAGCGGCGCAAAGGGCGGGAGCGCGGCATGAAAAAGCGCCCGCCGGCATGGGTAGCCGGACGGGCCAGGGCTCAGGGATTTCAGGCGGGCTCCGCTGCCGGTTTGGCGGCGCGAGCCGCGCTTGCCGCGGCCGGATCGTGCAGCGGCGCGTTCCCGGAATAAAAGCCGTGCTCCGGGCGGTACCAGGCCGAGAGATCGACGTAGCGCGGCCCGGAAGGCAGAAGAACGAGTCCATGGCCGTAGAAGCGCGGCAGCGACTTGCCATTGGCTTTGGCGGCCTGGATGTCGGCTTCCGTTCGTTCGAACAGGCGCAGCGCGCCGAGCTGCTTGAGCTCGAAGCCCTCGATGGCGTTGCGCACCGGGCCATCGATGGTCGTGCTGAGCTGGCGCGCGCGCCAGGCGGGGTCCTTGGGATTCAAGGTGCCGCTGTAATAGTCCGGCCCGCCGGTCCTGGCGGCATTGGGTCCCCAGGCGGCGACCTCGAACTCGGTTGCCGTGCCGTCGGCATCGATGACCATCGCCTTGCCGATCAGGGTCGGTCGCTTCTTCTCGGGCTGTCCCCTCTCGTCCGGATGCTGTTCGTCGGTGCGGCGGAAGCGCGGGTTGAAGTTGAGGGTGAACTCGGAATATTTTGTCTCGCTCATGGGAAGGCTCCTTTGAGAAAAGAGTGAGGTGATAAACCGCTCTGGAGCCTAACCCCGGTTTCCGAACCCCTGCCTGCGCGGGCATGCTTCCCTGCCCCAGGTTATTGATGAAGCTGGATTTCGGTTTGCTTGATTCGCGTTGACAGCGAGTCCATATGAACTTCCTCGCCCGATGCGTGTACTGCTGAATGCGGGCGTATTCAGGCGCGTGGAGCCAACTGAGACAGGCCTCCCTTTAGGCACCGCGCGAAGTATGCCGCCTAACGCCTTGGTGGCTCTACCGTTTGGCCGAGCCTGCGGGCCCCGCGATAAGGATCGTCACCCGCATGGGCGGAGACAGCCCGAAGGGCTGGCTCCGTCGAAGGGCGCGGAGCGGCCGGAGATAGAGCCTGGCCCGGCCGCAGGCCGGGGATCGCCCTCCCGCTCGCGGGTAGCATGGCAAGAGATGCAAATGGCGCCATCGGCAGGAGGACTGCGCGCCGAGTACGGACTGCCACGGGCGAGCGGCATGTTCGAACCTACGCTTCCTGTCGACGTCCCGCACGCTGCACGGCGACGACAGGGGTCCGCCCACATCTCCCGCCCGGGAGCGGCGACCGCTACGGCAGGCGCCGGGCGATGACAAAATCCTCACCGCGCGAGCCGAAGCGTGCTGTTTGCTTCTCGCCGGTCGGTGCGGAGACGACGGCTTGTCCACCTCCGCCGTGCTTGGCCGCGATCTTGGGCACAACGGTCTGCACGTGTGCCACGAGCTCGCTGAGCGCAATCAGGCCGTCGCCGTTGCTGTCGCCATGGCGCAGTGCGTCGAGCACAGCCCAGGTAAAGTAGCCGTGCTCCTCAGCAGTATCGCCGATCACGCCTTCGTGGGCAGATTGGCCGACGGCGGCGGCTGTGAGCACGGGGCGGCCGATGGCCTCGTGGAGTCGCCCGACGGCGGCCTCGGAGGCCGGCGCGTCGATGCGCGAACGCGCGTATCCGGCGATCAGGGCGCCGGATTCGCAGGTGTCGAGCAGGATCAGGGCGCGCTTGGCCGTGATGCGGTTGGCCAGCCAGTCCTGCAGCTGATCCTGGCCGATGGCGCGCCCCGCCAGCGCCTCGGGGTTGATGCCGCCCTGGTAGTCCTGTGGAATGAGATAGAAGCGACCCCGCCTGGAGTAGCCATGCGCCGCCGCGAACAGGATGAAGGAATCGCGTGGCTGCATTTGAGCGGCGATCTTGTCGACGAGATTGGGCAGATTGGCGCGCGTGGCTTGCCCGTCGAGGGCCAGGGTGACACGGACCTCGCGATAGAGGCCCGCCCCCGCCTTCTCCATGGCGGCCGCAAAGGCCTTGGCGTCCTCCACGGCGAGATCGAGCGGCTCGAAGAAGAAGCCGACATCTGTTCCAGGCGGGGTCCATCCGTTGTCGACGTAGGCATTGATCCCAATCGCCAGAATGTGCAGCTTCGGTTTTGCCTTGTCCGCGGAGCCCGTGAACTTGACGGCGGCGCGCGCGGGCACCGAGGCCAGAAGGTTCGCGGCATTGTAGGCGACCAGCTCGATGGCGTTGTCGCCTGGATCGAGCGGCAGGTTCCGCGTGACGGTGTAGACCGGTCCGCTGCCTGGCGGCTGGGCGGCAACCGCCGCCGTGATGCCATTGACGCGCCACTCCATGCGGCCGACACCTTTGCCGGTGTCGGTGACGCGGGCTTGTACCGTTACGATGTCCGTAGCAGACCGCGCGGGTGCCACCAACAGGACCGTCGGCGCTGGGCCGCTCTCCAGGACTTTGTCCAGGTTGACGACGCTCGCCGCGCGGCGGACTTCGCCGTCAGGATCTCCAGCAAGCACTTCCCGGACGAGGTCGGGATTGAAAAGGGATTGATGCACCTGATCGATCGCCGTGACATTGAGGCCCTTGATGACATTGAGGTACGCGGTGCCCCCGCCCCCGGCGTTGAAGAAGCCGTCGGGCGTCATCGCGATCCAGCCACCGTCGGACCGCGCGACGAGGATCGCCACTTGAGCGCCGGTCTCCAGGTTCCATACCCTGAGCGTTCCGTCACGGCTTCCCGAGACAACGTGGCGGCTGCCGCCGACCGCGGCCACGGCTTCCACCTCCTCTTCGTGTCCCATGAGCGTGCGCAGGAGCGCGCCGGTGCCCGCGTTCCAGACTCTTATGGATCGATCGGCGCTGCCGGAGACGATCCGGCTGTCGTTGGCTGCGAACGCGACCGCATTGACGCGGTTTTGATGTCCCTTGAGCGTGAGCAGCGGCTTCGTGCTCAACGCGTCCCAGAGCTTGACGGTGGTGTCGAAACTCCCGGAGACGAGCTTTCGCTCGTCTTTCGACAGGGCGAGTGCGGCGACGCGCGCCTTGTGGCCTTTGAGTTCGTCCGGCCCCCCTGCCAATAGGAGTTCGACTCTCTGGATGGTGTCGTCGCCACCGGCGTACAGGGTCACGCCACCATGCGCCTGCGCCAGCGCGTAGACGGCGCGCAGACCCTTCATGCGCGTCGCAAGCAGCTGCTTGTCCGATCCTTCCGCCCAGGCCTCAAGGACGGCGTCTGCCGATAGATCGTTGCCGCCCGAGAAAACCAGCCTTCCATCCCTGGAGACGGCCAGAGCCCGGACCTCCTTGGCCTGCGACGGCCATGTGCGCAGCAGCTTGCCCGTCAAGAGGTCCCAGGTCTTGACGGTGTGTTCGTTCTTTTCATTGATCTCCAAGGAGAACCAGTTGCCTATGGCACGCCTTCCAACCATTTGCGCGCCGCTCGCGGACAACCCCCTCCTGCCATCCGCGGTGATTGCCACGGCATGGATGGGCGAGGCATGGCCGGGCACGGCATGGCGGAGCCGCCCTGCCTCCAAATCCCAGAACTGAAGGCCATCCCCGCCGGCCAGGAGCTGCCTGCCGTCCGATGAAACAGCGACGGCACGTATGGCGTCCTGGTAGGGCGCAAAGATATGCTCCACTTGGTCATTGCGCAGATTCCACAGCGCGGCGACCTGACCGGCGGCGACGGCCAGACGATCGCCATCGCTCAGGAAGACGGCGCGCATGACGGGCGCGCCCAATTCGATCGTCTTCCACAAGGCACCGGTTGGGATGAGCCATACCTTGATGGTCCCGTCCAATGACGCCGTGACCAGCTTGGTGTTGTCCGGAGAAAAGGCGACGGAAGAGATTGTGCGTGCGTGCCCCGTGAGCGTGGTGATGGTCCGGCCGGTCTTGGCGTCCCATATCTTGACGGACTTGTCCTCGCTGCCGGATGCAATCGAGGTGCCGTCGTTGGAAAACGCCAAGCTCGCAATGCTCCCGGTGTGTCCCGAGAAATCTCTCACGCGCTGTCGTGTCTCGGCATCCCACAGGGTAAGGGTCTTGGTATCTCCTCCCGACACGATGGAGGAGCCATCCGGTGAAAACGCCGTCGCATTGGTGCGGTTCTTGACCGGATACTCCTTGAGGAGCGAGCCGGTCTCCGGGTTCCACAGCCGGACGCCGACCTCGTACATGGCGGCCAAGAGGCGTTTTTCGTCGGGCGAATAGGCGATGCTGTTGACCATGGAGTGCGTGTCGTCAAAACCTGGACGCGGCACATAGGCCGCGATCCGGCGGATCATGCGTCCGGTTTCGATCGCCCAAATCTCGATCGTGCCGGCATCGGAGCCAGTGGTCAGATAGCGTCCGCCGTTGGAAAAGGCGCCGGCATTGACCGCC
>DATBGU010000086.1:0-8651 GCA_036557825.1 Gemmataceae bacterium | reverse complement strand
GTTTCCGAGCCGAACCCTTCTCGTCTCGGAAGTAGAGCGCATGATGCACCACTTCGCGCGCACTGGGACGGATGTCGATGGCCGTCACCCATTTGTCCTCCGTGAGGTTGAGCGGCAGGAGGAAATTGCGGTAGATGTCCGACCCATCGGCCGGCACGTCAAACGCCTGATCCATCGTGACGATCAGGTCCGGCTTGCCGAGATACCAGCCTTGCGGGAACTGGGGCACCTTGGGGAGTTTCTGGGCATCGCCCTCGGCCATGCCGGTTTCCACCCAGCGCTGGAGCAGGGCAATCTGTCGGTCGCTCAGGCGGCGCTCGTCGCGGAAGTCGCCGTGGCCCGTCTCCGGTTGCCACGGAGGCATGTAGCGGCGCTCGACCACGTCGAGGATGGTTTGACCGCGCTTCTGGACGTCGCGATAGCTCATCAGTTTGAACGGGGCCGCCTCCCCCGGACGATGACAGCTGGTGCAGTTGTTGAAGATGATGGGGGCGATGTGTTCCGAGAAAGTGACCTTATCGGGCAGTTCTTTGGGAGCGCGATTCGGCTCGGCAGCACGCGCCGCGATCGTCATACACAGGACGCACAGAAGCGCTGTCAGGGAGTGCAAAGCGGGTTTCTTCATTGTAGGGTTCCTCTCGGCGAGCCCGGGACGTTGGCTATCGGAGAAGACGCTTCTTCCGGGGCTGGATGCCCCCGGCTCGCCAGGCCGTCATGCTGGGCGGTGCGATCCGCCCTCACGGAAAGAGGAATCGGACGAGGTGTTTCACGATTTTGGCGCGGAGAGCAGTTCTGGCGGTGTGGCACGAGATCGATCAATCGATGAGATGATCGGCGTCGGCGCCGCCGGTGGCCTCGCATTCCACCCCGACGGCAAGACGCTGGCGGTCAGTGATTCGGCCAACCGGCGGGACAAAAACTGGAGCGGCGGCGTCCTGCTGGTGGCGCGCGACACGGGCAAGGTCGTGCGCGAGTTGCCCACCCCCGGCACCTCGGCCAGCCGCATCCGCTTCTCCTCGGACGATCGCTGGCTGGCTGCCGTCAGCGGGGCCGGTATCCGCGTCTGGGGTCTGCGCCACGGCGAGGAAGTGGCCGGCGGCGCCGCCGGCCACCAGGGCATGTTCGGTCAGGTCGCAGCGGTGCGCGGAGGGCTGATCGCCACGGCCAGCGACGACCACACCGTCCGTCTCTGGGAAGCCGCCACCGGCGAGGAACGCCGCCGATTCGGGCACGGCCACTGGGTCCGCGCCGTTGCCCTCTCTCCCGACGGCCGCTTGCTCGTCTCTTCCAGACTCTGGTGTCGCTCTGGTGTAGGTACCTCTGATCTCCCGGAACTGCGCCGCCGGTATTCAAAGCCCGGCTCCTCCTGCGACGATGTGGCCGGAGACGGAGCCATCGTGTGCATACCCACTCCGCCGGGCGTGGGCCGGCAGTTCGGTGGCAATCATCGCCGCGGTGCCAATGTGGTCTTCGCGGACGACTCGATTCGCTTCGTCGAGCCATCCATCGCCCCGGTGGTGTGGGAGACGATGGCCACGCTCAGCGGCAAAGGAATTCAAGAGTAACGCGATCGCCGCACGGATCGTTTTCGCCGGTGCCGGTATTCATCGCCGGCATAGGAGACACTCCTTCCGCCTGTGAACAAGTACCCGCGCCGTAGCCCTCTATCCCCGGCCCGCGGCCTTCATCACCGCCGTCTCGACCGCCCCATGTCTACGGGTGGAACTATTCTCCACCAGAACTCACGACTGGCATGGCGCCGACAGAGAGTGTCGGTAGCATTACATTAGTCGAGCTCGTGCCGCGGAATATCCACCCTATGGAACATCCGATAGCAGCGTGGCATGGCCGACCGCAGAGCAAGCATCGGGACATAGAGAGGTTCGTATGCGACAGGCTTTCGCCCAAGCGGTCGGCAGCGCCCGCGCGAAGTCCGGTACTTCGCCCAGGAACGCCGACGTTCGCCCCTGGCGCGTCCTTGCCGCCGATCTGGCCCGAGGCTCGACCAGCGAGAAGAGGCCCCGCGAGGGGGCCTGGTGGGCGAAAGGGTGGCCAAACCAATCACGCCCCGGCCTTGAGGGCGAACTTGCCGCGCTCCGTCTTCTGAAATCGACCGGCCTCTCCCTTGGTGGTTATCTCCCTGAGTATGGCAGAGTACAACGTCGCCGCCGGCGTCTTACCGCCCGGCGAGGCCCAGTAGTTCTTGGCCGTCATTGCTTCAATCATCTCCTGGCAGCTCATCGGCTGGCCCGTCTCACCGAGGACCTTGGCAGCCGCCTCGAGAGCGCTGAGCTTCTTCTCCTTGCCATAGTCCGCGGCCTTCTTCGACTTCTTCGACCGCAGTTGCTTCGCCGCGGTCGAAGAAGCCTCGGGCTGCTCCGTCGTCGGCTCGGGAGGTGCGGCCACTTCCTGGGCCGACTCCGACGGCGGCGCCTGCTCGGCCTGCGTTCCTCCGGACGGAGTCAGTTGGAGCGCGGGGGTCTCCAGAGATCCGGTCGGTTCAGCCGGGGACGATTCCGCGGGCTGCTCGTCCGGGGCCGGGGCCAGCGCCGTTGGTTCGACCGGTGGTTCGGCGACGGGCTGCTCGGAGGTGTCGATCGCTGGCGCTGGTTGCTGGTCCTCGTCGTGGGCCGCGTCGAGAATCTCGACCGGCTTTTGGGTCAACTCGTCCCGACGCCAGGTCACCTGTTCGCCGTCGTCCCACTGCACTTTCACCGCGACGCCGTTGGCCCAGGTGATGCGTCCCACGACGCCGTCGTCGGTGCAGCGCACGCGACTGCCGATCTTCAGCGTCGGAAGTTTGCTGCCGCTGGCCTTGGTGTTCTTCTTGTTCGCCATGATGATTCTCCCTGTTTTTCCTGCGGTTTTTCGCAGGCGACGCGATGTACGCCGCCCAGCAGGGTCACTGACTTACCTCGACAGGCGGGAGGACATCCAGTCAATTCGCAGCAGATTTCTCGGCTTTTTCAGGTGTGCTTCGTCCATTCGGAAGCGTGCGGTGTAGCGATTCAGCAAGGGGTAGCCCCCGAACAGAGGAGAGCAGTTATGGACGTGGAAATGCGATCGGTCGCGTCGATCAAACCCTACGAGAACAACCCCCGTCAGAACGACGCCGGCGTGGAGGCCACGGCCGCGTCGATCCGCGCGTTCGGATGGAGGCAGCCGATCGTCGTCGATGAGCAGGATGTCATCCTCGCCGGCCACACAAGATTCAAGGCGGCGTTGAAGCTGGGTCTGGATAGGGTGCCCGTCCATGTCGCCGTCGGGCTGACGCCGGCCGAGGCCAAGGCGTATCGCATCGCCGACAACCAGACGGCCACGCTGTCGCAGTGGGACGACGACAAGCTGCCGCTGGAGCTGGCCCAGCTGCAAGGGATGGACTTCGACCTCAGCCTGACGGGGTTTTCCGGCGACGAGTTGCTGCGGCTGCTGGGATCGGAGACCAACGAGGGCCGGACCGACCCCGACGCCGTGCCCGAGCCGCCCGATGAGCCGATCACGCAGCCGGGCGACCTGTGGCTCCTCGGCAAGAATCGTTTGTTGTGCGGCGACTCCAGCAAGCCCGAGGACGTGGATCGCCTGCTTGAGGGGGCGGCAATCCATCTCATTAATTCGGACCCGCCCTACGGGGTCAAAGTCGAACCACGGTCGAATAATGCGATCTCAGCCGGCTTGTCGTCCTTCCAGGGCACGACTCACCACCAGGCACTCGACGTGGCCCGCCATCCAGAGAAAGCGACCGCGACGACCAGGAAGCTTCGACCCAGGGATCGCCCCTTGGCCAACGATTTTCTGTCCGACGACGACTTCGATCGGCTCCTCGACGCCTGGTTTGGCAACTTCGCCCGCGTGCTGCAACCGGGACGCGGCTTTTTCATTTGGGGTGGGTATGCCAACCTTGGGAACTATCCGCCTCATTTGAAGGCGCATGGCCTGTACTTCTCGCAAGCGATCGTGTGGAACAAAGACCACCCGGTGCTGACCCGCAAGGATTTCATGGGTTGCTTCGAGCTCGCCTTCTATGGGTGGAAGGAAGGGGCTGCCCACCAGTTTTTCGGTCCCAACAATGCGTTGGACCTGTGGAGCATCAAGAAGGTCAATCCCCAGAACATGATCCACCTGACCGAGAAGCCCGTCGAGTTGGCCGCACGCGCGATGGAGTATTCCTCGAAGCCCGGCGAGAACGTCCTCGACCTCTTCGGCGGCAGCGGCTCGACCTTGATCGCCGCTGAGCAGACCGGCCGAAAAGCGTACCTGATGGAACTGGACCCGCTGTATTGCGATGTCATCGTGCAACGCTTCGAGCAGTTCACGGGACACAAGGCCGAGCGGCGGTCGGGCGTCTGAAAGGCCGTTTACCCTCTCAGGAACTCTCACCAACTCTCAATTAGGGGAACAGCGGCACAGAGGAGTTCAGCATGTCACGCAAGGGCCGACGCAATGCCGACGATCAATTGTTGATGGCCTTGGCCTGTGGCGTCACCGTGGAGAACGCCGCCCGCCAGGCGGGCATCAGCCCCGCCACCGCCTATCGCCGACTGGCCGATCCGGCCTTCCGCCAGCGTTTACAGACGCTGCGTGGCGATATGGTGTCACGGACGGCCGGCACCTTGACGGCCGCGGCTACCGAGGCGGTGCGGACGCTCTTGGAGTTGCTCAAGAGCACGGCATCGGCCGCCGTGCGTCTGGGTGCAGCGCGGGTTGTCCTGGAGATGGGCATGAAGGTCCGCGAGGTTGCGGATCTCGAAGAGCGCTTGGCCGCCCTTGAGAAGGCCGCCGCTGAGGATGCGAAGGAGCGGGGATGATCCGCCGACGCCTCGAAGCCTTGGAGCGGCTCCCCCGCCGTGGCCGGCCCACCTGCCAGTGCTTGCTGGCCTTCTGCCCCCAGATGGACGAGGAGCGGCCGCCGGTGGAAGTGGTCTGCTCTTGGTGCGGACTGTGGCGTGATCCGCAGACCGCTCAATACCTTGAGGAAATCATTGTCGAGTCGAGGGCAGATGTCGAGGCGTCCCTTGCCACCCCGAGACGGCAGGAGCAATGAACTCGCTCCGCCTGGAACCTCTGCAGCGTGGCTGGTTGCGGATGGTTCTTATCATCTGCCGGATTGTTTAGCTGTGAGAGGGGACGGTTCGCTCCCGCCTCAGTCGGGGTGGCGAACGAGATAGGAGCGGAACTCTCGGGGGCGGAAGTTACCGCGCAAAAGTAGCCACGGGGAACTTGGGATGACCGTGCGGACGATGGTCAAGAAGCTGGGCCGACTTGAAGCGTTGGCCCGGCGGCGGAATGATCGCAAC
This sequence comes from Gemmataceae bacterium, assembly GCA_036557825.1. Classification (GTDB taxonomy): domain Bacteria; phylum Planctomycetota; class Planctomycetia; order Gemmatales; family Gemmataceae; genus JAJPHU01. The sequence goes on along the minus strand of DATBGU010000086.1, from coordinate 3,357 downwards.
ACCGCCTTACTGGAGGCGCTGGCCAGCGACCCGGTGCGCTTCCTGACCGACGCCAACATGGAGCCGGACGCCTGGCAGGAAGGCGTGCTGCGCTCCGACGCCTCACGACTGTTGCTGTTGGCCAGCCGTCAAGCGGGGAAGAGTTCGGTCGCCGCGGCACTGGCCCTGCAAACGGCTCTGCTCCGTCCACGCTCGCCCGTCCTGCTGTTGAGTCCGTCGCTGCGGCAATCCGGCGAACTCTACCGCAAAGTCGTGGATCTGTTCGGCGCTCTCGGCCGGCCCATGGGCGTGACAGCCGAGAGCGCTCTGCGGTTGGAGCTGGCGAATGGGTCACGCGTGGTGTCCCTGCCCGGCGACGAGAAGAACATCCGCGGCTTCTCCGGCGTGGCCCTGCTGGTCATCGACGAGGCCGCCCGCGTGGCCGACTCCTTGTACTACGCGGTCAGGCCCATGCTGGCGGTGTCGCAGGGACGCCTGGTGGCGCTCTCGACGCCGTTCGGCAAGCGTGGCTGGTATCACGACGAGTGGCATGGAGAGGGCGCGTGGGAACGAGTCAAGATCACCGCCGATCAGTGCTCACGCATCTCTCCCGAGTTCCTGGCCGAGGAGCGGCGGGCCTTGGGCGAACGCTGGTATCGCCAGGAATACCTCTGTTCCTTTGAAGACACGATCGATGCGGTCTTCTCCTGGGCCGACATCCAGGCGGCGTTGAGCGACGAGGTCAAGCCGCTCTTCCCGGAGGCGTAAGCCATGTTCACGGACTTCGTACTCGGCCTCGATCTGGGCCAGACGCAAGACTTCACGGCCCTGGCAGTTCTCCAGCGATCAACGGCGGCGGACGACGACTCCGAGCACAACCCCAACCCGCCGGAGTACGCGTTGCGTCACCTGAAGCGCTTCCCGCTGGGGACGCCATACACGGAGATCGTCCCCGCCGTCGCCCGACTGACAGGTGCTGAGCCGTTGGGTGGATCTCCCCTCGTGGTGGACCAGACCGGCGTCGGCCGCGCCGTGGTGGACATGCTGCGCCTGGCGGCCGACTGGGTGGTTCCCGTCACTATCACAGGCGGGCACGCCGTCACGCAGGCGGAGGACGGCTCTTGGCACGTCCCGAAGAAGGAGCTGGTCACCTGCCTGCAGGTCGTCATGCAGTCCCGGCGACTGCAGATCGCCCGCTCGCTGCCCGACGCCGCTCTTCTCGTCCGCGAGTTGCAAAACTTCCAGGTCAAGATCACGGCCGCGGCGAATGAGACATTCGGCGTCTGGCGTGATGGCCAGCACGACGATCTAGTCCTGGCCGTGGCGCTGGCCTGCTGGTGGGCGGAACGCAACCCGCCGCTGGACGGCAGCGCCTTCGGCGGCGGGGGCGAGAGCCTGATCACCAACGCGCCGGAGGGAGTGTTCTTGACATGACCCCACCGTCCGTCCGCCACTTCATCGGCCTGGACCTCGGACAGCCCAGCGACTTCACGGCGCTGGCGGTGCTGGAGCGACCGCTGGCAGCCGTTGAGGATGTACTGGCCCGCCGCAGGCCCACCTATGCCTTGCGGCACCTGCGTCGCTTCCCGCTCGGCACGCCCTATCCCGCCGTCGCCGAGAGCCTGGCGTTGATCAGCAAGCTGCAGGTGCTGTTGCAGGCGCGTCGGCTCCAGGTAGCCCGCACGCTGCCGGAGGCGGCGGTCCTGGTCAAGGAATTAGAGAACTTCCGCGTCAAGATCACGGCGGCGCGTCCGGAGACGTTCGCGTCGTGGCGGGAGGGCCAGCACGATGATCTCGTGCTGGCGGCGGCGTTGGCGGCGTGGCTGGGGGAGCAGACGCTGCCGACGGCCGACGACCTGCCGGAAGAGCCGGTGCTGGAGCGATACGTCGTGAGATGAGCGGAGGGGTTAAACCGATGACTGCTTTCTTTGCCGGGCTGGATCTGGGTCAAGCGCACGACAGCACCGCCGTGGCCCTGCTGGCGCGGGAGGTCGAATGCGGCCGGGCATGCTACGCGCTGCGTCATCTGGACCGCTGGCCTCCCGGCACGCCCTACCCGCGTATCGCCGAAGACGTTGGCCGACTGCTTCGGGATGTCCCATGCTGGGCCTGTCGGCTGGTGGTGGACCAGACCGCTGTGGGACGGGCCGTGGCAAGTCTGTTCCGCCAGAACAACGCGGCCTCGACGCGGCAGGTGCTGATCAGTGCCGGCCACGCGGTCACCTCGGCCGGCGACGGCTGCACCCACGTCCCCAAGAAGGAGTTGGTCTCCGTCCTGCAGGTGTTGTTGCAAACCCAGCGCCTGAAGATCGCGGCAGGTTTGCCGCTGGCCGAGGCATTGTCCCGCGACATGGCCGCGTTTCGGGCGAGTGTCCAGGTAGCCGGAGTCAACGAGGACGTGAGCTGGCGTGAGCGTGAACACGACGACCTGGTGCTGGCCGTGGCTCTGGCGGCGTGGGAGGGGGAACGGAATCCGCTGGGTTCCGGCAAGCCGCTGATCCTGCGTGATCGTGCCTGGGAAGCCTTGGGGCAGGGGATGTAAGGGATGAGGGTTCGAGGCCATCGAGAAGCCGGAAGCACACTCGGAGGATGCGATGACCAGCTATGTGCTGGGGTTGGATCTGGGACAGACCAGCGACTTCACCGCCTTGGCCGTGCTGGAACGCCATCCAGCGGAGACGGCGGAGCAGAAGCCGGACTACGCCTTGCGGCACCTGCGGCGTTTCCCGCTGGGCACGGCGTACACCGAGATTGTGCCGGCGGTAGGGGCGGTGAGACGGAACGAGCCATTACGCGAGGCGCCGCTGATTGTGGACCAGACGGGTGTGGGCCGGGCCGTGGTGGACATGCTGAGGCACTCGGCCTGCGGCGCCATCCCCGTGACGATCACCGGCGGCCACGCCACGACGGTGACGGCGGATGGCTCCTACCACGTGCCCAAGAAGGAGCTGATCACGGCCCTGCAAGTCGTCATGCAAGGCCGGCGGCTCCAGATAGCGCGTAGCTTGCCCGAGGCCGCGACGCTCGTGCGGGAACTCCAGAACTTCCAGGTGAAGATCACGGCGGCCGCCAACGAGACGTTCGGCGTCTGGCGTGACGGCCAGCATGATGATCTCGTTTTGGCGGTTGGCCTGGCGTGCTGGTGGTCGGAGCGTGTGCCACCGTTTGAGGCGCCGACGGTGATCCAGACGCCGCCCCGGCAAGGATTGATGGAACGCATGGTCTCGGGCCGATCGTTTGGAGATCGGCATGAAGAAGTTGACCACATCGGGGGCAAATCGGCATGAAGAAGTTGACCACCGCAACTGCTTCCGCACGTTGAACAGGGTTCGCCCTGCTCCAACCTGCGGAGGCGAGGATGTTGACGGTGGACCTCTA
>DATBGU010000085.1:0-12891 GCA_036557825.1 Gemmataceae bacterium | reverse complement strand
GGCCTTGGGTCCACGCTCGGATAAGAAGGCTGGGAGCCCCGGCGGTGTCGGCATCCGTGCCAAGATTTCGCCGCGTCCGTGCGGCGACCAGGGGCGCTCCTTGCCGCCCCCTGGACCCCCGGCTAGCCTCTCTCTGTTCCGTCAAGAACTGAGGAGACAAAGGCGGGGGAAAAAGTCGCTATTTTGCTCTTGACGAGTGACCCGGCATCATAGAAGCAGCCGGCCGCGTCCGAGAGTTCTTCCCGGACAGGCCCCGCCACGCTCTCTTACACCCCAGAGGTGGAGGTACCGCGCTGGCGATCGTAGGAGACGACGGCCTGCTGAGCGTCTGGGGACTGCGACCGGGGAACAAGGGCGTCCTGGATCGTCGCGTCCTCCGAGCTGCAAACGGTCGCCTGCGTGAAGTCGCCTTCGCCAACCGGGGGACGACACTGATCACGGCTGCGGAGGACGGCACCGTCAGGCTATGGGATCTGGGTCGAATCCTCGGGTGGGGACAGGTCGCGACATCTCCAACGATCATTAGTGCTATCGCTGTCTCCCCCGATGGACGCCTGGCAGCGTGGATCACCGATCGGGAGTGTGTCCTGTGGGACCTGATGGCCCACAAGTTGGTGTGGACGAATCCGATGCACGACGGTCCTGACGAGGTAATCTTCGCGCCCTCTGGGCGGTCCGTGGCCACGGCAAATCCACAAGGCGTCTATGTCTTTGACACCGCGACGGGCCGAACTATCCTGGAACGGAAGGCCGAGTTGATCAAGGCAGCCTTCATCAATCCCGCCTTCCCTCCGTCGGGAGAATTGCTTGCCACATCCCATGCTGACGGTACGATTCGGCTCTGGGATTACCCCTCGGGGGAGTTGCGCACGAGTTTCCGAGCCCACGACAAGACGTGCCACCGTCTGGTCTTTTCCCGCGACGGGCAGACCCTGGCCGTGTCGAGCTTGGACCACACGATCAGTCTCTGGAATCCGCGCACGTTGGAGCGCCAAGCGGTTCTACGAGGACACGGGGATCGTCCCGAATCCCTGGTGATTAGCCCGGACGATCGCACCCTCATTTCCGGATGTTACCAGGGCGTCATCAAGACCTGGGACCTGGCGACAGGAAGGGAGCGTCAGACCCTAGCGAGGTCCGGTTATCCCATCAGCCGCATGACCGTGACTGCCGACGGCAGGACGTTGGCAACGACGGGGGGCCGAGAGACTGAGGCAAGGTGACCCGCTGAGACTGTGGCACCTGCCCACAGGACAGGAGCTGTTTCCCATGCCGCCCAGCAGTCTGCACTTCATGTGTGTGGCATCCACTCCCGACGGGCGAACACTTCTCGCCGGCACCAAGCCGACCAAGGAGGGCGAACCGTGTCCCTTGCTGATGTTTCGCAGTGTGCCGCCGGAGCGGTGAAGAACGTCAATAGCGGTGCTTCCCTCTAACGCCAGGGCCGGTTTGCCGAATCCCCGGCCAACTGCGCCGTGCCATCGGTCAATGGATGTGAAAGCGTGATGTTCACTTCCCACGGCTCTGACCAACCGCTGCTCGAGGCGTGCAACTGGCGATTGCGGTCAAATGGTTCGCCGTGAGGATTGTCTATGGTCAAAGCGACCCTGATTGCCTGCAAGATGACATAGCCCTGACGAATTCGACGTGGATTTGGCGGTGTGCAGGAAGTGTCTCAAACGGACCAGCTAAGCCCTCAGGTGAGAGCGTTCAAAGGCCGATCAGCCGGGTTCCCGAAAGTGGCTCATTTTCTGGCCTCGCGCAACTCCCGCCTTCTAACAATCGCTCGTTTCTATCCCAGGACACCGCTTTATCAGACGTTGCTGCGACGTCCCTGATCGCCGGGACTGCTCAGTCCAGTGGCTGGCCGTGTCGGGGCGGGACGAACAGGCAGGCTACGCCCGTGACAGCTCCAGCGCCGATGAGGTAATAGGCCGGTGCCAGAACGTCCCCGGTCAGACGGATTAGGCCCGTGGCGGCCAGCGGGGCCGTACCGCCCAGGAGGGCCATGCCGACATTGTAGGCGATGGCCATACCGCTGTAACGCGTCCGCGTGGGGAACAGTTCCACCAGCGTCGCGGCCATGCACCCCGAGAACAGGCTGTTGCAGGCGGCAAACACCAGCCCTCCGAGCAAGGCACCGGCAAATGTCCCCGCCGACATCAACAGGAAAAGAGGGTAGGACAGTAGCGCGTAACCTAGGGCAGTGCCCAGGATCATCGGTCGGCGGCCGACCCGGTCCGATGACCAGGCCGCAAGGGGGGTTAGCGCGAGCAACGCCGCCAGGGCAATTGTATTGGCGATCAATGCCCGGCCCTCGTCCAGCAGCGGCCGGTTGATCTGAGACAACCACGTCGGTAGCCAGACAAACGGCAGGTAGAAGCCGACCGACAGCACACCCGCCAGTCCGAGTGTGATGGCGATGGGAGAAAGGTTCTTCCGCAGCGCTTCCGCTATGGGATTGGCGGCCAGATTATCGGTCTTCTGGATCTGCAGGAAGCTGGGACTCTCCTCGATGCCCAGCCGAAGCCACAAGCCCGCCACACCGATCAAGACCCCACCCAAAAACGGCAAGCGCCATCCCCAGGACAGCAGTTGAGCTTCGGATAACAAGCCGGTCAGCAGGGCCGCCATGGCGGAGCCCAGCAGCGACCCCAGGACAACGCTGAAAGAACTCCAACTCCCGAAAAAAGCACGGCGTGCTGGCGCGGCGTGCTCGGATAGAAACGACATCGAACCGACGTATTCGCCGCCGACGCTGAGACCCTGGAGCAGGCGCATCAGGGTCAGCAGGAGCGGGGCCGCCAGGCCAATGGAGGAGTGGGGCGGCAGCAGTCCGATCAGCGTGGTGGCGACGGCCATCAGCAGCACCGACAGCTCCAGCGCTCGCTTGCGGCCCCAGCGGTCCCCGACGTAGCCGAAGATCACCCCACCCAGCGGTCGCATGAGGAACCCGGCCGCGAAGACTCCGAACGTCTCCAGCAGCGTTGCCAGGCGGTCCCCAACGGGCATGATCTGGCGTGCGATAACAGGTGCGAAGAAGCCGAATAGACCGAAGTCGTACCACTCCAGCAAGTTGCCGATTGCCCCGGCGACTACCGTTCGTGTGCGCGACGAGTGCTGGGCAGATGACTCCGGGAAGTGTTGAGACATGAATGGATCCAGGGGCAGGAAGCTGTTTTTTCAATCGTTCGATCTCCCCGAGGAACGCGTTTTACCGCGCTTTTTCCAGGCGTGTGCCGTAGACCTTGACCTTGGTCCAGTCGCCGGTATCATCGAACGAGCCGACGCCGACCTGGCCGCGCAGCAATGTCTTGTCGCGGGCCGTCATCACCGGCGTCTTCATATCGTCGAAATAGACTTCAATGCTTCCGTCGCTGATACGCCGCACCACCTTAACGGGATGCCATACATCGTCCCACGGAGTGCCGTCCGATGTTTTCGTGGAAATCTTCCGACGTGGAGCGCCGTTGACGATAAAGATCTGGTTGGCGTGGTCGTCGGTCTTCTTGCCGAAGTGGACGTAGTAGAAATGGCTGGCGTCCTGGTAGCCGAAGAACAGGCACATATCGCGGTGGTCATAATCGCGCACAGTACTCCGCACCCGCGCTTCCAGAACAAAGTCGCCGACGACCAGATCCTTGACCAAGGAGAAGTTGAGTGGACTACGGTGCGGTGGCTTGTAATCACTCTGCCTGAATAGGCTGTACGCCTTGCCCTTGCCAGTGTCGATCACCTTCCACCCCTGGGCATCACTGGGTTGCCAGCGGCCAGCGCCCTTGCTGAAATCGTCCTCGAACAACAGCTTCGCTTTCGTCGGCTTCTCGTCGGCCAGAGTCAGAGTCGTCAGCGGCAGAATCAGGACGATGAAACAGAGACAGCGCATGATGGTCCTCAAGCTTATCGCTGCGGGAGAAGGGGTTAGTACGCCAGGGATAGAATAGTGAAATTGGGCAGTGGAAAGCACTGTTACTTTCAACAGTCGCTACGGCGCACTGGAGCGGCTGTATCTGAGCAGGCTGCTGGCAACTGTCGTGGGGACTGACCGATCCAGTCCGTGCATCTCTGTTGAGGCGGACTTCGCGAGCCTAGTGCCGCGGGGCTGACCGCAGCGTTGCTACAGCCCGACCCACTCTGTCCGCCACGGCGCCGGCACCCTCCCCGAGAGGAACCCTCTTCGTAACAAACCTCTCCTTTGCATAATCCGTAAGTGCTTGTGAGGATGGAAGTTGCTGAGTTCGAGTCCCTCTCGGTGGGTTCGGTTCGGAACGGGTTGCGAACTCGATTGCTGTAGTAAATCACCAGGCATCCCCACGCTCCACCTGCTGATGACGCAGGCGATCGGCCTCGTCCAGACGCCCTTGCAATTCCTGCTGCACGGCCAGGGCGACGTCCAACGCTACCGGCGTCATCATCTGCAGCAACAGGGCGCCGACTTCCTGATCGGCACCTCCGCCGGGGACCTGACAAATCCTTTCACCGCGTTCGATCCCCTCGCGTTGACACACATAGTCCGGACGCAAGCGTCCTCGGCGTGTGTGGTAGCGAACGGTCATCCGCTGACCACAGCGGCCGCACATCACCGTGTCCTTCCGGCAAGCCTGTATGAATCATCCCCGCTGAATTTGCTAGAGTGCTGGTCCTCGTTTGGGAGGACCACGATGCGTACACGTCAGCGGGGCGAGTTGCCGAAGGATCTGGCGCAAGGCCGCCGCCGTTTTCAGGCCTGGCGGGAGCGACGGCAGGGGGGGCCGCCGCATTCCGCAGCCCCTGTGGGCCCTGGCCATCCGGCTGGTCAGCCAGCATGGCCTCAGTCGCACTGCCACCGCACTCGGTCTCGATTACTACGGCTTGAAGAAACGGGTCGAGGGGGCTGCCCAAAAACCTCCGTCGCCAAGCCCAGCGTTCGTCGAGCTGCCCGCACCGGTCGTCGTCGGCAAGCAAGCCCTGTTCGAGCTGGACAACGGCACCGGGGCCACCATGCGCGTGCAACTGCTGGGCTACGACGCCGCCGATGTCGAGGCCCTGGCGCGCCGCTTCTGGGACACCGAGTGATGCTGCAGATCACGCCACAGATGAAGATCTTGGTGGCCGTCGAGCCCGCCGACTTTCGGCGCGGCATCGACGGCCTGGGGCAGCTCTGCAGGGAACGACTCCAGCACGATCCCTTCGTCGGGACCGTGTTCGTCTTCCGCAATCGGCGCGGCACGGCGTTGAAGGTGCTCGCCTACGATGGCCAGGGGTTCTGGCTCTGCCACAAGCGGCTCTCCCAGGGACGGTTCCCCTGGTGGCCCTCGGTCACCGAGGGTGGCACCCAGCCGTTGGCCGCCCACCAACTGGCGGTGTTGCTCGCTGCCGGCAACCCGACGCGAACAGGTGCCGCCCCCGACTGGCGTCCGGTGGGCCCGCTCACCTGACCGTGCTGCGAATCTCCTCTTGCCAGAGAACGGCTACCTTCCTCCATTAGTCTCCAGTGCTCGCTGAGCTACCGGCCGCACGGGAGCGGCCGGCCGAGCGCCCTCCCTCTGCCGGTTGTCGCAGGGTGCCGAACTCACTGGCGATTGTCGCAGTAAGTCCCACGCAACTGGAGGCGGTCCTGCGCCGTGTGGAGCAAGCGCTCACCGAGGAGGACGCGGCCCTGATTCGCGCTGTCTTCCAGTCCTACGTCTACGTGACCGACCTGGTGGAAGACAAGAACACCTCCATTCGCCGGCTGCGCCAGTTGTTGTTCGGGGCCTCCACGGAGAAGACTGACGCCGTGGTGGGGGGCGCGACACCGACAAGCCCGACCCAACGGGGCCGAGTGACCTGGCGGCCAGGACGGCAGAGACGGCCGGTGAACCGGCGAGCGGCACGTCGAACGCAGCGACCAGCGAGCCCATCGCCCACGGTCACGGGCGCAATGGTGTCGAGGCTTACTGTGGCGCCGAACGGGTCGAGGTGCCGCACCCGTCGCTCCAGGCCGGCGATCCGTGTCCCTCCTGCGCAAAGGGCACCGTCTACGACAAGGCCCCGGGCGTGCTGGTGCGGATCACCGGGCAGCCGCCCCTGGCCGCGACGATCTACCGGTTGCAGAAACTGCGTTGCCACCTGTGCGGCCAGATCTTCACGGCCCCGGCGCCCGCCGAGGCGGACAACGGCAAGTACGATGCCACTGCCGGCAGCATGATCGGCCTCCTCAAATAGGGCAGCGGGCTACCGTTCAATCGCCTGGAAGGCCTGCAGGGGCATCTGGGGATTCCTTTGCCGGCCTCGACCCAGTGGGACATCGTGCAGGCGGTGGCGACGAGCCTGGCTCCCGCCTTCGAGGAGTTGCTCCGGCAGGCGGCCCAGGGCGAGGTGCTGCACAACGATGACACCACGGTCAAGATCCTGGAGCTGAGGGGGCGCAGCCGCCAAGAGGCTGTGGCCGGTGCCGAGGGAGAAGGAACCGATGCCGACGAACGGAGCGGCCTGTTCACCTCGGGGGTGGTGGCGCTGCGCGACGGTCGGCGGGTAGCCCTGTTCTTCAGCGGCCGCCGGCACGCCGGCGAGAACCTGGCCGCGGTGCTCAAGCTCCGCGCCGCGGAACTGCCGCCGCCGATCCAGATGTGCGATGCCTTGTCGCGCAACCTGCCGGGCGAGCTGCAGACGATCCTGGCCCATTGCCTGGCGCATGCCCGGCGGCAGTTCGTGGACGTCTACGATCGCTTCCCCGAGCCGTGCCGCTACCTGCTCGAATCCCTCGCCGTGGTGTACCGCAACGATGCCCTCGCTCGGGGGCGGCAGCTGTCGCCCGAGGCGCGCCTGCAATTCCATCAACACGAGAGCCAGCCGACGATGCAGCAACTGCATGCGTGGCTGACGCGGCAACTCGACGAGAAGCTCACCGAGCCCAACTCGGCCCTCGGCGGCGCGATCCGCTACACGCTCCGGCACTGGGAGAAGCTGACGTTGTTCTTGCGTCACGCGGGTGCCCCGCTGGATAATAACGTGTGCGAGCGGGCCCTGAAGAAAGCCATCCTGCATCGCAAGAATGCGCTGTTCTACAAGACCCAGAACGGCGCGCGTGGGCGACCTGGTCATGAGCCTGATCTACACCTGCCAGTTGAACGAGGCGAACCCGTTCGACTACCTGACCCGGTTGCAGCGGCATGCCGATCAAGTCGCGGCGTGCCCCCAGCTCTGGATGCCCTGGAACTATCGCGAAGCCCTGACGTATGCGTCGGGCGCGCAGCCGAAGTGAAACGCCCGCGGAATCGAGGCCATGTCCAAGAGCAAGTCGAAGAAAGCGGGCCCTGCCGGCAAGCGACCGGAGTCGATGGCCCCGCTGCGCCGAGCGCTCTGCCGGCGAAAGAAAGCGGAATTGGTGGATACCCTGCTGGAACTGGCTCAGGCGGAGCGCGGGGTGCTTCGGCAGCTCACCGCCCGCTTTGCCGTGGCGGCCGCTCCCGACGAGCTGGTCACCGCGACGCACCAGGCCATCGCCGACGCGACGGCCTTCGACGAGCGGGACACCAACCGCAACTTCGCCTACGACTACGAAGCCTACCAAGAAGTCAAGCGAAACCTGGGCCGCTTGATCGACGCGGGGCAGTTGCCGCTGGCGATGCGGCTGGCGCTGGAGCTGATGAAGCAAGGGAGCTATCAGGTCGAGATGAGCGACGAAGGACTGATGACCCAAGACATCGAAGGCTGTTTGGATGTGGTCCTCAAGGCCCTTGCGAAGTGCGACCTGCCTGCGGCTGAAGTCATCGCCTGGTGCTCGGCGATGCTCGACACCGATCGCGTGGGCTTCATCGCCCGCGAGCCTCTTCAAGCGCTGCGAACCCACGCCCGGGCGGCCGCGGGACCATAACCCGCCGCAGTACGCGTTCACGGGCCGAGAGTGACATCCGTTCGGATAAGCGTAAGATGTCGCAACATTGAACCTGATCGGGCCGCGATAGGGCCTGATGCAACGGCTGAAGGCGGTGTGTCGGACCTCAGCAGGTTGCACAGATTGAATTGCGCCGTTCGGTCGATCAGACCGAAAGGCACGCCGACCATGAGGGGAGTGGCGGTAGTGGTGCAGCCGCGCCCCGGCCGGACAGACTTTCAGACCCAGCGGCCCCTCCGCGGCCACTATACTCAGGTGGAGCCGCCCGAGGAGGACTTGACCTCATGCCCCCGACATCTCTGTCCGCCGTGGTGCGACAGGTCCGCAAGCTGGTGACGCCCTGCGACACCACCACGGCGTCCGATGCCTATCTGCTGGATCGCTTCCGCGCCTGCGGCGACGAGGCCGCCTTCGCTGCGCTGGTGCGGCGCCACGGCCCCCTGGTCATGGGTGTCTGCCGTCGCGTGCTGCGCCACCACCAGGACGCGGAGGACGCCTTCCAGGCGACGTTCCTGATCCTGGCCCGCAAGGCCGGCTCCATCCGGAAGCGGTCCTCGTTGGCCAGCTGGCTGTACGGCGTGGCCCGGCGCGTCGCCGGGGACGCGCGGCGGGCGGCAGCCCGGCGGCAGGTCCGCGAGCGGAGGGCGACGAACGTGGGGCACACGCAACCCGACCTCGAAACGGCATGGCAGGAGTTGCAGGCGGTGCTGGCCCAGGAGGTCGAGCGCCTGCCGGAGAAGTACCGGCTGCCCTTCGTCCTGTGCTGTCTGGAAGGCCGGAGCAAGGCCGAGGCCGCCGCGCAGCTCGGCTGGAAGGAGGGCACCGTCTCCAGCCGGCTCGCCGAGGCGCGCAAGCGAATGCAGGAGCGCCTCGCCCGCCGCGGGCTGACCCTGGCCGCGGCCCTATGTGCCGTCGCCGCCGCAGCCGGCACCGCGTCGGCGCTGTCATCCGCCCTGGTAACAACGACCGTCAGCGCCGCACTCGGCGCCGGGGCGGGGACGGCGGCGGGCGCCTCGGCGCGGGCGGCCGCCCTGGCCAACGGAGTCACGAAAGCCATGTTCGCGAGCAAGGTCAAAACGGCGACGGCGCTGCTGCTGGCCTTCGCCCTCCTGGCAGCGGCCGTGGGGGCCCAGATTCACCGGGCCTTCGCCGACCCGCCGGCCCGTGAGGCTGCGCCGCCCGCGGAGGCGAAGGCGGACAAGGCGCCGGCCGCCAGGCCGGACAAGGCCGACGCCCCGGCCGACCCGTTCCCGAAAGGCGGCGTGCTGCGGCTGGGCGCCACCCGGCTGCGACACGGCTGCGGCGTTTCGCAGCTGGTGTTCTCGCCGGACGGCACCAGGGTGGCCGCGTACGGCGGCGGCCATCTTTCCCTCTGGGACACGAAGACGGGTGCCGTGGTGCGGCGGGTGGGCTTGGCGTCGGCCTTCCAGGCGTCGCTCGTGTGGCTGCCCGACGGCCGAGGCATCGCCGTGCTCCACGGGGACGACGGCTCGGTCTGGGAGTTCACCGATGAAAAGTCCACTCCCAAGTCGCCCCGGATAGCGCCCCCGGTCCACGTGCCGCCGGGGGGGACGCTCGCCGACAACGAGTCGGATTGGTACTACGCCGTCAGCCCGGACGGCAAAACCCTCGCCGTGGGCCGGGGGGGGACTCGTTTGAAGGACGTTGGGGTGTTCGACCCGCTCGTTCTGTCCACCACGCGCGGGGACATTTCTGACAAGGAACGGGCGATCCTGGTCCGGCCGCTGAAGACCGGCGTTGCCGTCAGCGAGCTGCCCGAGGCGAAGGAGCTGGCCCGGCTGCCCGGTAACTGCAGGCTGCTGTTGTTCACGCCGGACGGCAAGCGCCTCGTCGCCTTCAAACAGACCAAGGACGAGGACCTGGTCCTCGTCTGGGATCTGGCCGGCGGCAAGGAAACCGCCCGGTTCAAGGCCCCGTGCGGCCCGGCGGCCGTGTCCGACACCACGCTCGCCATCGGGCTGGACGGCGGCGGCACGAGCCTGTGGGACCTGGCCACGGGGAAGGAGCGGAAGCTGGCCACGGATCACGTCGCCAAGGGGCCGGAGCAGAACGCCGGCACCAATATGGCATGGGTGTACACGGCCACCCTGGCCGTCGCCTTTTCCCCGGACGGCAAAACGCTGGCCACCGGCGGCCGGGACGGTCTGGTCAAGTTGTGGGACGTGGCCTCCGGCCGGCACCTCCACACGCTGGAGCAGCAATTCACATGGATCGGGGCGCTCGCCTTCTCGCGCGATGGCCGGACGCTCGCATCTGCGGGGCGGGAGGGCCAGATCCGCCTGTGGGACGCGGCCACCGGCAAGGACGTCTGCCCGCAGCCCGGCCACCTCGACATCCTGTACCGTGCGGCCCTGAGTCCGGACGGCAAGACGGCCGTCACCGCGAGCCGGGACCGCACCGTCCGCTGGTGGGACACGACGACCGGCCGCGAGCTGCGCGTCGTTGAGGGTCTCGTCTGGGACCTGGTCGTCAGCCCGGACGGCCGGACAGTCCTCTCCAGCGACTTGCAGTACCGTCTGCGGATGTGGGACCTGGCCACGGGGCGCGAGACTACTCCCGCCGACCTGCCCGACGGACTGCGGTTCGGGCCGCTGGCCTTCACCCCGGACGGCCGGCGGCTCGTCACCGCGTCCGGCCCCCACGTCACCGTCCTCGACTGGCCCGAGATGAAGGTCCGGCGCTCGTTCGACCTGCCCAAGCCCGACAGGCATCCGGGGGAGAACATATGCAAGGGGCTGGCGGTTTCGCCGGACGGCCGCCGGCTGGTCACGGTGACCGCGCGTTCCGGGTGGCAGGGGCTGAAAGACGGGGCCAGCGTCTTCGGTGTAGTGGACGTGTGGGACCTTGATACGGGCAATCGCGTCTGCCGCCTGGCGGAGGTGCGAGACGCCTCCATTTCGTACACGACGGCCACGTTCACCGCCGACGGCCGGGTCGTGCTGGCCCCCGGCAGGGGGACGGTCCCCGCCCAGAACGGCCGGCCCGAGCAGCCGTTCCAGGGCGAGGTGGCCCTGCTCGACCCGCAGACTCCGCGCTGGCTGCGGTCGTTCGCAAGCAGCGGTCACCAGTACATAATGGCGACCGTCGTCTCGCCCGACGGCCGCACTCTGTACGTGTCGTTCGACAACTGCGAGGTCATGGGCTTCGAGGTGGCCACGGGACAGCCGCGGCGTGCCTTCTCCGGGCACGGCCACTGGGTAGGCTCGCTGGCGATGGCCCCGGACGGCCGACGGCTCCTCGCCAGCAGCTATGATGCGTCGGCCTGGCTGTGGGACGCGACGCTGGCCGGGTTCGCAAAGCCGCGGAAGGAGCCGCTCACCGCGGCCGGTGCGGACGAGTTGTGGGCGACACTCGCCGGTTCGGAAGCGCAGCCGGCCTACGGCGCGATGGCCGACCTGGCCGCCGCGCCGGACCGGGCCGTGGCGCTGCTGCGGCGCGAGCTGAAGCCGGCGCCCGCCGCCCCGACCGACGCCGAACTCGATCGCGCGTTCGCGGACCTGGACAGCGACGACTTCGCCACCCGCGAGAAGGCGTCGCGCCGGCTGGCGGAGTGGGGCGAGTTGGCCGTGCCGGGGGTGCGCAAGCGGCTGGCCCAGACGGAGTCGGCGGAGGTCCGCCGGCGGGCGCGCGAGTTCCTCGACCGGTTCGACCGGCCGGCGCCCTCGCCGGATCGCCTACGCCAGATACGGGCCGTCGAGCTGCTGGAGGGGATCGCCACGCCGGCGGCGCGGGAGGTGCTGTCGGGGCTGGCGAAGGGGGCCGCCGAGGCGCCGCTGACCCGGGAGGCGGCGGCGGCCCTGGAACGGCTGCGGCGGCGCTAAGTCTTGCGCGCTCCGGTCCGAAACACCGCGTTGAGTTCGTGTCACGGTCTTCGGCGCGTCGGACACATCGCCCGAGGTACCCACCGGCACGCGCAGTGCCACGCAACGCGGCCCCGGCTTTGGTGTCGCTATTCTTCTGTCGCCCTTGACCTGTGAACGCTTACCCCGCCGCATTAGACACCGCCTCAGCGCGAGCCGACCGTAGCACTGCGTTGCCCCAGACCGCCCACTCTATACCCTCCCCAGCGGCATCCTGTCCGATGCTCCGACCGGACCGGCGATTCAAGTTTTACACGCTTGCCGGAAGGACACACATCACCAACCCTTGCAGCAGAGCAAGGCCTTCGCCGGGCGGGACTTTGTCGCCGATCCTTACCGTGAGCTTGCCCTGCGGCATGCAATCGCCCTTGGTTGTCCTGGTAGTGCTCCCAGGTGATGTAACCGGCATGCGATCCCGGCACGACGGTGTGCCATTGCTGTGCAGGCAATTTGCGGTAGCCTTCGCGGCCTCCGGCTGTTTTGGCTATAAGCGAGGCACTAGCGGAGTTGGTCAGCTCATATACGAGTAAGGACGCGATCAAGGCGCGGGAGCATTCTTGAGAAGATTCAAGAAGCGCGGCGTCAACCTCTTTGATAACATGGCTTGATTCGCCGGATCGTTCAGCAGTCTGGAGACCGCAGCGCAGACGGCGGGCTCATGCCAAATCACTCGGTACACTGGAAAGGAGCGAGCCATGTCCGTGGCATCAATGAGCAATTCAACTGCTGGGGTTCCGTTGACCGACAGAGACGCCCGCTAGATGAACCGAGGATGCGGGTGCAACAACAGTTCCTCAACTTGGTCTTTCGACAAATACGATGTTTTGAGACTCTCTTTATATTCATTTGTCCGGGTTAGGTACAGATCCCAGTTTAATTCCAAGGCGGCCCCAGAGCTCGAGGAGATCGTCCCCAGAACACTATTCAGCCACGTCAGCCATTGCAAGGCGTCCAAGAAAGTGACTCGAATCTTGTGGTAAACGGGGATCACGACCGCCAAAGGGTAGAGACTTGGAGATCGGCATGAAGAAGTTGACCACATCGGGGGCAAATCGGCATGAAGAAGTTGACCACCGCAACTGCTTCCGCACGTTGAACAGGGTTCGCCCTGCTCCAACCTGCGGAGGCGAGGATGTTGACGGTGGACCTCTA
>DATBGU010000084.1:0-6909 GCA_036557825.1 Gemmataceae bacterium | reverse complement strand
TAGAGGTCCACCGTCAACATCCTCGCCTCCGCAGGTTGGAGCAGGGCGAACCCTGTTCAACGTGCGGAAGCAGTTGCGGTGGTCAACTTCTTCATGCCGATTTGCCCCCGATGTGGTCAACTTCTTCATGCCGATCTCCACCCCACATCTGCCTGATATCCTCGGGCCCGCCTTGGGCCGCATCCGCGACCTGGCCGAGGGCCTTCGCAAAGCCCCGCTGTCGCCGCTGGCCGCTGTTCAGTTCGAGAAGAACCTCCAGCAAGCGACACGGGAACTCGCGCGGGTGGTGACGCAGTGGACCTACAACCAGCTGGAGCCAGCGGAAGAGGAAGCGTTGCCAGTACAGGTCCACGCCGAGGGCAGCCGCTTCCGTCGCCTGACTGACAAGACGCCGCAACAGGTCAGCACGCTGTTCGGCACCATCACTCTGCGTCGCATGGGCTATCGGGCTGCTCCGGCGGACGGCGAGCCAGTGCTCTTCCCTTTGTGCCAGGCTTTGGGCCTGGTCCATAATGCTACGCCCGCGCTGGTCGAGCGTGTCGCCCATTACCAAGCCGAGAGCGGGGCTACCCAGAAGCAGACCCTCATGCGCTTGCGCCAGGAACACGGCGTCTCCTGGGGAGTCAAGCGCTTGCGTCAGGTGAGCGCCTTCGTGGCTCAAGCCCTGGAAGGGCACAGGACCCAAGCCCAGGCCGAGCAAGTGCAGCGTTGGCTGCAACAGGCCCAGGCATCGCCTGGCAAACACCGGCCGGTATTGAGCGTGGGCCGCGATGGCATCACGCTGGGTCTGCGTCTGAAGGGCTTTACGCTGTACGAGGTAGCGACGACAGGGACGCTGACGGTCTACGACCGCCGCGGCAAGCGTCTGGGCACGGTTTACCTGGCCTACACGCCGGAGTCGGGCCAGGTCACCATGAGCAATCAATTGACGCAGCTATTGGAAGAAGTGTTGCGCCGTTGGCAGGGTCCGTTGCCGCGGCTGAGTTATGTAACCGATGCGGGGGACAACGAGACGGCCTACTACCGCAAGGTGCTGCGTCGGCTGCGGCATCCGACTACGGGCGCGCGTCTGAGCTGGTACTGGGTAGTAGACTACTACCATGCCTCGGAGCGTTTGTGGACGATGGCCGAGGCATTGTTCGGGTCGGGGCGGGCGTCGTGGGCCTGGGTACGGAGGATGCAGAAGCTGTTGTTGAAGTCGGGTGGCGTAGGCCGAGTGCTACACTCGGCGGCAGCATTGCAGGGGCGTGTGAAGCCGCGTGGCAAGCGTCTGGCGAACTTCCGCCGGGCCTCCAAGTACCTTCAGGTGCGTCGTCAACACATGCGTTACGCGGATTACCGGCGTGTTGGATTGCCGATCGGTAGCGGTGTGACGGAGGCAGCGTGCAAGACGGTGTATACGCAACGTTTGAAGTTGTCGGGGATGCGATGGAAGAAGGCGGGAGCGCAGACGATTTTGACACTGCGGGTGATTCTGCTAAGCGGCGTTTGGGAGCAGGTCTATGAGCGTATGTTGGCAGCCAATGGTGAGGTTCAGGTGCGAGTTCCCGATCAGTTACGCCCACCGATCGAGAAAGAAGCCGCGTAATCAGGACAGAGGAGAGATCACACCCCGCCGACGGTGATACCTACGACATCCGCGATGGGATAGTCGCCATCCCCAATAGCGAAGTGATTCCCGACAGCACGATAATTTGAGCCGTTCGACCTCTTCCCTCTCTCTGTGCGGGAATGGTGCGTGACCAGTCTCTCAACACCGTTTGCACAACCTCTGGGCAGCCGCTGCAAATCCCAAAGCCCTTCCGGATGCGGTTATCATGTCGCAAGTTCCTGGTAGAGAATGACTTGTATCTTACATACTTTCTCCCCTCTAATCGGCATAACCCTTGCAAAAGGGTAACTAACCTTATAATGCGCTGAAATTGGCCTTTCAACTGGGTCTGTACATCTGTGGAGGATTGGGGTGATGGTGCGGGGGCTGGTGGCTCTACTCGCGTCCGTGACAATTCTCTCTCCGGCGATCGCCTCTCTTTCCCGAGAACGGCGCCCTCATGTGCTGAAGAACCTGCCCGCCAAGGCCATCGAGTCGTTAGTCCGCGCTCCGTCGGACGATGAGTTCCGCATCACCGCGACCACCGAAGTGCTGCTGAACGGTCGCCCTTGCCGCTATGAGGACGTTCCGGACCGCGCCACGATCCTTCATTTGGAAACGGCGACCAACGAGAGCAAGGAAATTCTCACAATCCACTTCCAGACGGGCAGTCGCGGCACAATGCTGAAAGCAGCCCCAACCGGAGGTTGGAAACCTCGTCGATAACGCCCGCTCCCTCTCCGTTCCGGCACAAACGTTAAGTTCATCCTTCGCGGCCGCGGCATCCTCCGCATTTTGCCGTGCGTTGACTTTACATCTTCCGGCGTCTGACGGATAATAGAGATGAGGCGGTCTGAAGGTGCAGGAACGGTGGGCACGGTGAAAGGGCGAAACTCTCTGGTCCCCATCTCCGCCCCATAGTCGGTCATCATTTCGGCAACCCCGAATGCGTTCCCCGACAGACACGAGCCATCCTTCCTGCCGATCGACGCTCCGCCGGTCCTTAGGCGAACACGGAGCGCCGGGGATCATGAGACTTCATCCGTGCGACGCGCGGACGGCGTTTTCGTGTCCCTCCTGGGACGCGAGAGGAGCCTTCGCATGTTCCGAGCACGCTGGTCCGTCGTCAGTGGGTTGGTGTTCCTGTTCACCCCCGCCCCGCTCTTGGCACAGTGGTCGTCGTCGAACAAACATGCCCTTCTGTATTCCGGCTACAACCCCGATTACTACGCCAGTTCCGGTGTCGGCCTCCCCCCGGCGGCCAGGGGCTATCAGGTAACGAAGATGATCGAGCAGGGCTTCCTTACCACGAAGAGGGTCGCCGTGTCCTCCGTACCGGTGCCTCGCTATGTACCTGCTCCCGAACCTGTTCCCTCCGCGCTGGCGGTAGACATCAATCCGCCCCCGTCCCAACCCATGACTGTCGCCATCCGTGGACCCGACGGCAAAGTGCGGAACTTCCCGCTGGCCTCTCCCGACGCCATCCAGCCGCGCACCATAATCGTCCGCCCCGGCGAGCGCTTGAGCGTCACCCTCCGCGGCACAGTACGCGTGCAGATTCAGCGGAAATGAAGGACCGATGGGCCTCGTCGCCGACCAGACGGAGCAGGTGCTCGCCGATGGCCTGCACGGCTAGCATCACGTCGGGATCGCTGTCGGCCAGCGGCGCACCGATGCGCGGCAAACGCTGCCGCAGCTGCCGCGGCTATAACCGGAAGCGATCACGCCGACCTCAGAGTTCTGAACTTGTACCGCCCATAACTTCGATACTTCTTCTGATTTCGAGTGCCAATTATCCCTGGGAGTCGTGTTGGATAGGCTGTTTCTCCAACAAATCCACCAATTCGTTCAGCGACTTCTCACGGCGCGTCTGTTGCATGCGGCGGCGACACGCCAGCGTGCGTTCACGGTGGCGGAGTTGGCACGTGCCGATCGTGGCCGGCGTGAGGAACTGCATCGTCAGTTGGAAGCACGTCGGCAGCGACGGGTGCAGCGGAGGCATTTCCGGCGTAACCCGCAAGCCTATCTTCAAGCCTTGGAAGAGCAACTGCTCCTGTCAACTTTGCCGTCCTAGAAAACAAGTCCGGGCAGATGAGGATCGAAGTCAATGAATTGTTGAGTTTCATTGGAGAAAAGCAACAGGTGTGGTGGGTGTGGGTGGCTTTGGATAGCCGTACGCGGCAGGTGGTGGAGATGGTCGTCGGCGACCGCGATGAGTTTACAGCCCGCTGTCTGTGGGAGTCGTTGCCGGTGGAGTACCGTGAACGAGCGATCGTGGCCACCGACCTGTTGCCGGTCTACCAAGCCGTCGTGCCCGAGGACTGGCATGTGATGGGAGGCAAGGAGATGAGCTTGACGGCCCACATCGAGCGTTTTTTCGGTACGTTGCGGCAGCGTTGTGCGCGCTTGGTGCGGAAGACCTTGTCGTTTTCGCGGAAGATGAAGAACCATGTCGGCGTCCTGTGGTATTTCGTCCGACACTACAACTTGTGCCGCGCATAGGGCCACTACCGCCGTGCGACAGGCCCGCTTGCTTGTTCAAATCGACAACCATCGCTTGCGCGTCCGGTCCCAGTTGCGACGCCGCGGCCCCCAAGGCGTCAGAGGTTTGCAACGGATGACGGCCCTGAACTCGGCGTTGGCACTGCTGACAACAGCCAATGTGGATGTTGACCCGGCGGTGGATCGGCTGCCGTGGGATCTCGAACTGATACTGCCGATCGACGTGGGTTTCATCGATGGGGCCTCCGCAGTCGGGGCAGGCATCGGGTAAGGGTGCCTCGTGGACCTCGTCGATTCGCACAGGCGGTGGTCGTTGCGCCTTGGTGCCGTAGTCCTTGCCAGGTTTGCGTCCGGGCTTCTTGGGCTTGGGTTTGGGTTGCCCTTTGGTGAAGGGGGCAGCCTGACGCTTGCCGGCTCTCTGCTGTTGTTCAAGCAGGCGCGTCAAGCGTTCGACGTGAGCTTCCAGTTCGGCGACGCGGCGCATTAACGCCTGGCAACCGGGCAAGCGGGTTCGTCCATGCAGGCAAGATAGCCAATGGCCAGGCGTGCAGCTGCGCCTTTCCGATAATCATGCCGAATCGCGGGCTGACGCGCTAATCAAATACAAGGATTGTTCATTCCCCGTCCCAAAAGGTCCGAGAGCTATTTTGTCAATCGTCGTGATGTCGATACGCGCGTTAGACACCAGCCGGCCTTGCTTGCCGATGCTGTAGGATGACCCTCCTTCCATGCGATATTTTACGCCGGTTGCACTTGCTCCCACAAGGTCCGACTCGGCAATAGTTTAGCTCTCACCTTGCCGCGCTTCCCGAATCCGTTCGTTCGGCTACGCTTGATCCTCCGGTGGCAACGGCGGGACGCAGGGCCGATCATAGCGCAGGCGCTCGCGGTAGCTGCCGGCCTCAAATCGCAGATGTACACGATCAAACTGTTGTTAAAACCCGGCCACAGTTCGGGTCTTCAAGATAGGGGTCCATGCCGGGGAAAATCGTAGACATCGCCATCACCTCCGCGTTTGCTTGATGCCGCGAGTTCCTCCGCGACTCTATCATCCTGCGCAGGGAGGAACAAGGTTCGCAAAACGAAGCGGGGCTTGCTGCTCTTGTTCAAGCAGCAAGCCCCGGCTCAATCGATGCCGTTTCGCGACGCTTCCGCAGAGCGTCGCGAAACGGACGATTGGTTACTTGATGAACAGCATCTCGCGATAGGTCGGGAGCGGCCACAGATCGTCGGCGACCATCGTCTCCAGCTTGTCGCCCAGCGTGCGGACGGCGGCCATCGACGGCAGGATCGTGTCGCGGAAATGACGGGCGTGAGACAGCATGTCGCCCTCGGCGTGGTGCGCCAGCGCCTGATCCAGCGACGCCGTCGCCTTCTGGAACTCGCTGATCGTCGCCGTCAGGCTCTTGAGCAGATCGACCTGGGCACTATTGTCGGCGCCGGCCGACTTGGTCGCGTTCACCGCCGCGGCCACCTCACCCTGATAACGCAACGCGGCCGGCAGGATCATCGTCTTGGCCATCATGCTCATCAGACGCGCCTCGATGTTCACCGTCTTGATGTAGTTCTCGCACAAGATGGTGAATCGGCTCTGCAACTCGCGCTCGCTGTAGACGCGGTACTTCGAGAACAGCTCGACGCTGTCCTTGCGAAGGATGATCGGCAGGGCATCGACCGTGTTGCGCAGGTTGGGCAGGCCGCGCTTCTCGGCCTCCTGATGCCAATCCGGCGTGTAGTTGTCGCCGTTGAACACGACCTTCTTGCTCTCCTTGATGATCGCCGGCAAAAGTTCCTGGATGGCCTTGTTGACGTCTTTGCCCTGGCCCTTGGCCTTTTCCAGAAACGTGGCGATGTAGTCGAGCGACTCGGCGACGATGGTGTTCAGCACCGTGTTGGGTCCGGCGATCGACTGCGAGCCGCCGACGGCGCGGAACTCGAATTTGTTGCCGGTGAAGGCGAACGGACTGGTGCGGTTGCGATCGCCGGCGTCGCGCGGCAGTTTCGGCAGCACGCTGACGCCGATCTCCATGAACCCGCCTTGCTTCGTGGACTTGGCCGCCCCCTTCTCCAGCTGGTCCATCACGTCTTGCAGCTGATCGCCGAGGAAGATGGAGATGATGGCCGGCGGTGCCTCATTGGCGCCGAGGCGGTGGTCGTTGTTCGCGCCGGCGACCGAGACGCGCAGCATCTCCGGATACTTGGCCACGGCGCGGAGGACGGCGCAGCAGAAGACGAGGAACTGCGCGTTGTCGTGCGGCGTGTCGCCGGGATTGAGCAGGTTCTCGCCGGTGTCGGTGGACATCGACCAGTTGTTGTGCTTGCCGGAGCCGTTGATGCCGGCGAACGGCTTCTCGTGCAGCAGGCAGGCCAGACCGTACTTCGGCGCCGTGGCCCGCATCACCTCCATGATGAGCATCTGATGATCGGTGGCGAGGTTGGAGTCCTCGAAGATCGGCGCGATCTCGTACTGGCTGGGCGCGACCTCGTTATGGCGCGTCTTGACCGGGACGCCGAGCTTGAACAGCTGCGCCTCGCAGTCGGCCATACAGGCGAGGACGCGCTCGTGGATGGCGCCGAAATACTGGTCCTCCATCTCCTGCCCCTTGGGCGGCGGCGTGCCGAACAGCGTGCGGCCGGCGTTGATGAGGTCCGGCCGAGCGTAGTAGAAGTTCTTGTCGATGAGGAAGTATTCCTGCTCCGGGCCGACCGTGGTGAACACCTTGCGGGCCTCGCTGTTGCCGAACAGGCGCAGGATGCGCAGCGCCTGCTTGGACAGCGCCTCCATCGAGCGCAACAGCGGCGTCTTCTTGTCCAGC
>DATBGU010000083.1:0-42123 GCA_036557825.1 Gemmataceae bacterium | reverse complement strand
AGCCGGGGTGAAGGGAGGGCGGGGCCAAAAGAATGCCTTGGATCAAGGCCGAGGGACAGCAGCGACGTGCGAGAGCGGAGTTCTCCACTTCTGTAGTTAAGGAAGGCACTTTTTTGGTCTAGACAATGGGGTCCACCTCAGATACAACCCCCCAGGATGAGGACGGTTCTTCCTGCTCCTCTCAACAATTCCCCACGGTGAGGCTCGCAGTCCATCCGGAAACATCCTGGCCGCTCCCACGGCGGTACGGGCTTGTCGGCTTGGATTCCCTCACGGTGGTCGTCCATCGCCTGACTCACTCCTTGCCCAGCAAGGCATCTACCAGCCAGCATCCTCTCACATGCTCGCCTGCTGACCGACAGTGGCCGAGGATGAACTGGTCCTGGCAGCCGGCTTCTTCCAAGGCATCGGCCAGCACAGGCATGTCGGTGAAGTCGCGGCTGTCGTACATCTTTTGGGCCATCGACACCAGAAGACAATCGTGCCAGGAAAGCCAGGAGGGAGCGAGAGCAAAAGGGCGGAACGCCAGGAAACCAAAGAGGTCACGAAGTAAGTTACAATGCACGAGACGCTCTGCATTCCTAGCCTCGTTCATGCTCAAAAAACGGTGTTGACCTGCGCGAGTCCTCCTCCGCCTCGTGGAATCACAAGAGGCGGCGAAGGCCGAATAGTGTGAGGTGGAGTGGGGGTCGAGCCAGATAGAAGCCTCGGCTGCCCGGACGGTAGCATTGTCGGGATCGAAGGAGGCGTTTGTCCCGATCGCGATGGCTATCGCAGATAGTTCCTGCTCGCTGGTTGTTGCGTCAGCATACCGCTCGGCGATCTCGACGGCTGTCCTGCTTTGCTCGTCAGTCAACAGCGGCCAGATTCGCCGACAGCAGGCGACCGCGAACAGTCTCAGCTTCCTCTCGCTCGCTTTGGCCCGCACAAACTCCAGCATCGGCTTGGGATCAGTGCAAGCCATCCACTCCGCCTCGGTCACGGTCTTCTCTCCACTCATGCCCTTGGTCGTTCAGCTTGCAGCGTACCCCGCCTTGGTCGGGCTGTCCATCGGCTGCTGACCCTCGTGCAGAAACGCACCTGCGGGCATATGTGTTTGCCGCGTTTCGATTGGCGCCAGGAGGCATCCGAGGTGGCCAGGGAATCCGCCTCTCTTGCCGGCAGAACGCCTTCCGGACCGCCAGAACGCTATTGCTCCTAGAGCCGAGAGGGTAACCTGGCCGAGGTGAGCAGGTCCGATTCCGCTCTCTCCGCTGAAGGCGGCTCCTTCGACACATCAGCTAAAGGCATTTACAGCCAAGGGTCGGCCTCCATGAAACGGGTGGGCAACCGCCTTCAGGCCGTCGCATGCTCTCTGCACGCGGCGGCCTTTTTGTTTCCAGGTATGCGTATTTCCCGGTCGCATCAACCCATAATAGAGACACACCGAGAGGGAGACGATGAGCGGTGTAGGGTGTGCGCCAACTGCATGAGTTCATACATCAAACTTGTGTTTCTTGGTGTTCTTGACGTCTTGGCGGCTTAGCTTGAAAGAACCTTCGTGGTCAGCATCAACAACGTCCCACTCGACGATACCTTCGCGGAAGCCTTCCCGATGACCGCGGCCCGCCTGATCGTCACGGCGGCCTCGGAAGAGTGGGCGCGCACCGCCGGACGCACGGCGACCGGCTACGCGGCCTCCGTCATCGGCTGCGACGCCGAGGCCGGCATCGAGCGCGAACTGCCGTCCGACGAGACGCCGGACGGACGGCCCGGCGTCAGCCTGCTGCTGTTCGGCTTCAGCCGCGATGCCTTGCAGAAAGCCGTGGTCAACCGAGTCGGCCAGTGCATCCTCACCTGCCCGACGACCGCCTGCTACAACGGGCTGCCCGTCGTCAAGGAAAAGGCGCTGCGCATCGGCGGCAATCTGCGCTTCTTCGGCGACACGTTCCAGTTCAGCAAAAAGCTCGAAGGCCGGCGCTTTTGGCGGCTGCCGGTGATGGACGGCGAGTTCGTCTGCGAGGATTTCTTCGGCACGATCAAGGGCGTGGCCGGCGGCAACTTTCTGATCCTGGGCGAGACGCAAGACAGCGCGCTCGCCGCGGCGGAGGCGGCCATCGCGGCGATCAAACAGGTACACGGCGTCATTTGTCCCTTTCCCGGCGGCGTCGTCCGTTCCGGCAGCAAGGTCGGCTCGCGCTACAAGAAGCTCAAGGCCAGCACCAACGACGCTTTCTGTCCGACGCTGCGCGGCCTGGTCAAAACCGAACTGCCGGAAAACGTCGGGGCCGTCTATGAGATCGTCATCGACGGCGTGGATCTGGCGAGCGTCGAGGCGGCGACGCGCGCCGGCGTGCGGGCGGCGTGCCGGCCGGGCGTGGTGCGCATCTCAGCCGGAAACTACGGCGGCAAATTGGGGCCGTTTCACCTGCACCTGCACAAGTTGCTCTCGGTGGAATAACGGATGCTTCGTCTCCGCTATCACGGCACCACCACCATCCCCATCGAGGCCGAGTGCGTCACGCCGGACAACTTGGCGGACAAGACGGCGGCCGAGATCGCCGCCCTGCCGGTGCAGCACGGCAACGCGCAGGTTCCGCTCGGCGAGTTCTTCCGTGTCGAGGGTGATCCCGGCGATGGCGAAGTTGTCATCGAAGGCGATTGCGGCCGTGTGAAATGGCTCGGCGCTGAGATGACGAGAGGACGCCTCACGATTCACGGCAACGCTGGGATGCACCTCGGCGCCGAGATGAAAGGCGGTGAGATCCACGTTCACGGAAGTGCCGGCGACTGGGTCGGGGCGGAGATGCACGGCGGACGCATTCACGTTTACGGCGACGCCGGGAACCTCGTCGGCGCGGCGTATCGCGGCAGCCGCCTCGGCATGCGCGGCGGCGTCCTCCTCATCGACGGCAAGGCCGGCAACGAGATCGGCGCAACCATGCGCCGTGGCCTCATTGTCGTCGGCGACGGGTGCGGCGATTTCCCCGGCGTGTCGATGATCGCCGGCACTATCTTTCTGTTCGGAAACGGCGGCGTCCGCGCCGGCGCCGGCATGAAGCGCGGCACCATCGCGTTTTTCGGCGAGCCGCCGCCGCTCTTGCACAGCTTCCGCTATGACTGTACCTATCGACCCGTGTTCGTGGCGCTGTATCTGCGACAACTGAAGGCGTGGGGTTTTGCCATCGAGGAGCGCTATCGGAGCGGACGCTGGCGGCGCTGGAGCGGCGATCTGGTGTCGCGGGGCAAGGGCGAGATATTGGCCTGGCAAGCGAACTGATCGGAAACCGTCACAGCCAGCCCAGCGCGCGAAGGTCCGCGCGCGGCTCGTCGAAGCTGCAACTGCCGAACGAGACGACGAAATCGCGCCGCGCCGCGGCGATCTCCGCCGTGGACGCTCGCAAGGTCCGCCAACTCGCTTGCCGATTGTCGAAGGCGAAATGACGGGCCTGCTCGTCGTCGAGGATGCGGCCGATTTGCTCGGCGCTCAGGTCGTGGACGTGGGCCAGCACGCCGGCGAGGAACACGTTGAGAAAGCCGTGCATCCGAGCGTTGACGGTCGGGTCGAAGCGCGGCAGAGGATGGTGCAACCCGGCAGTGGCCTTGAACCGCACGCCGGCGTCGAGGCTGCCCCGCAGGGCGTCGGCGATCTGCTGACTCGACGGGAAAGCGGCTGCTTCCAGCCCGCCGCAGCGCAGTTTGAAGCCGACGTAATCGAAGGGCAACATCGCCAGTTGAGTAAGGAGTCCGTCGCTCCGACCGGGCGATTCGCAGAAGACGAGCAGATCCACGGCGGGAAAAACGCGCATCGTCTTGTAGAGCGTTTCGGTCGAGTCGGGGAGGAGCGGATCGCTCAACTCCGCCGGCAAGCGCAGTTCCATCACGTCCACCGTCACGCGGTCGCCGTGACGCTTGCGGAAGGCCGCGATGTCACGGAGGTCCGTTCTCAGGTTGGCGATGAAGTCCGCGAACGTCTCACCGCCGCGTCCCAGCACACTGAAAGCGAACGGCGGGCCGGTTTGGAACAGTTCGTCCTGGTAGGGTTCCAGCTCCTCCAGGCGGGCGGCGGGGAGGATGAAACGGCCGAGCATCCAGCCTTCGAGTTCCTGGCGGTAGCGGGCATAATTGCGAATGGCGTGGTCGAGTGTCAGGCGGGCAGGGGGGAACAGGCCCGCATAATCGAGGATGCCGGTCAACAAGGCACGCAAACTGGCGAACATGGCGTCCTCCGCGATCGTGCGGACATTTGTTCACCTGCCAACCCAACGACGAGCGGCCGGTTAACGCGGCCGCTCGTCGTTGGGTTCCCGCAACAGACAGGCCGCGGAAGCCATTGTATACCGCTGGTCGGCGCAAGTTTTGCCCTCCGGCGCATTCTTGAGATGATACGGGACAGAATAAGCAAGGGCGGAAGGGGGATGAGATGAGTCAGAACCACGAAACCTCCGGCCAGACGCCGCAGTCGCTGGCCGATTTGTTCACCCAATATCTTCATCGCCAGATCGCGGCCCAGGTTGAGGGGCTGGCGCTACCCGACCCGGATGGGCAGATGGTGCCGCACGAGGCCGTGCCGGTGCAGCCGGTCGAGCCGCGCCTTGCCTGGGAGGATGCCCTGGCGGCGGCGCGTCACTTCTCGGCAGACCAGACAGCACCGCGCTTCGCCGTGCCGCCGGATTGGCCGACCCTCGTGGCGGGGCAGGAACCAGCGATCAGCCTGGCGTTTTGTCTCGGCAACTTTCCGCAGCTGGTGCGCAAACTGCATCCCCTGCTGGCCGGCGGCGATCTGACGGCCCTGCGCCCCGCGAATGTCCGTCCGGCGCCCGCGCCGTCCGCCCTGTTGCAGTGGGCGACGGCGGCGAGTGGTTATCCTCAAGTGCTGCTGGCGGCGGGGGTGCTGCGATTGGCTCGCCGCTTCGATGAGGCCGCGGAGTTGCTGAAAATCAAAGGCAAGGTGTCGGCGGCGATTCAGGCGCTGC
This sequence comes from Gemmataceae bacterium, assembly GCA_036557825.1. Taxonomy (GTDB): domain Bacteria; phylum Planctomycetota; class Planctomycetia; order Gemmatales; family Gemmataceae; genus JAJPHU01. The sequence continues at coordinate 37,168 of DATBGU010000083.1, read as the reverse complement.
GGGCCAACGAGGAGGCGGCCCTCGCCTGGCATCGCGGTCAGGGCGAGCAGGCGCTGTCCTTGTGGCAGACGCAGAAAGACAATGTGCCCGTCCTCTTCAATCGCGGCATGGCCTCCCTTTTCCTCGGCCGTCCCGCCGAGGCGCAACCAGCCCTCCGCGCGGCCGTGGCGCAACTGCCCGACACGAGCGCCTGGCATCACCTGGGCCATCTCTATTTGGCCCTCGCCGCCGCGCGCGGTTGAGCGGGCACGCCACTTGCATGATGGTCTTCTGTTCGGCTCATTCCAACACTTCGCCGATGAAGGAGGACATCATGGAGCAGCATCACGACCGCCCGATGGACGATGTATCTTCAGCGCCCGAATCGGGCACTGTGCGCGATGAGACCAGCGGCAACGCCCCTTCGGATCGCGGCCTCAATCCCGGTCAGGAAACCGCCACGCGCGACGAGAAACGAGCCAAGGACGATCCTTCCGTCGCCGGTGAGGAACGCTGACCGCCACTGTTCCATCCCGCTTCGGCTGGTTCGCAGGCGATGTCCGTCGCGTTCCACGTCCCATCTCCCCGCAAGTGCAGAAGCGTGTCGTGGTAGTCGAGCAGATCTCGGTTGGAACTCACCGAGATGTAGGTCGTCGAAGTTCGCGCCAGGAGATCATAGAGAGCCTGCACGCGATGGGCCGGCAAGGCACTGGTCGCCTCGTCGAGAAAAGCGAATTCGGGATGGGCGAGGAGGAGGCGGGCGAAGGACAGACTTTGCTGCTCGCCGAGGGTAAGGAGGCTCGTCCACTCGCGCTGTTCGCTATCCAGCCCGCCCACTCGTTCGAGGACGGATTCCAATTGTACGTCTTGCAGCACGGCGAGAAGGCGAGAGTCGGAGACGGTCGCCCATTCGGGAAGGGCATAGAGAAGCTGATCGCGGAGGGAGCCGAGCGTCAGATAAGGCTGCTGCGGCAGAAACAGGATTCGCTCCAGCGGCGGCCGGACGATGCGTCCCTGCCCGCTCTTCCAGAGTCCGGCCGTGGCCCGCATCAGCGCCGTCCGGCCCGAACCGTCCGGCCCGACGATCAACAACCGCTTGCCGGCCGGCACCTCCAGCGTGAGGTCCGCGAGGAGCAACCGGCCATCATCCGGGGTGGCCAGGGTCAGCCCTTCATAGGCCACATGCGCATCGTTCTCGACGATTTCCAACGACGGCTTGGCGTCTGCGGAGATGTCCTCGGTGGCCGCATAGAAGGCGCTGAGACGCTCGACGACGGCGGCGAAGGTGGTGATGCGCTGAAACTCCTTGACGATGAGCGAAAAGGCGTCGAGCACGAAGTTGAAGGCCACCTGCGCCTGCATCACCTGGCCGAACTCGATTTCGCCGCGGATGTACAGGGGAACGGTGATGAGCACGGGAATGAGCTGCGTCATGTAGCCGTACCAGGACGTGAAGAAGCCGAGGTTGCGATTGACGCCGATGATGGTGCGGAAGTTTTGCAGCGCCTTTTGCAGTCGCCGGCTCACCCGTCCCTTCTCCCTGTCCTCGCCGCGCAAGAGCGCGATCGGGTCGGCGTGCTCGCGGACGCGGATCAGCTCGTAGCGGAAATCCGCCTCCTTCTTGAACTGCTGCACGTCCAGGCCGACCAGGCGCTTGCCCAGCAAAACGGTCATGATCGTCCCGAAGGCGGCGTAGCCGACCGCGCCGAGAAGCAGCCAGGGCGTGATACCCCAGAGGACGCCCGCGAACCCGGCCAGCGCCACCGTGGCGTTGACGAGAATGAGGAAAATCGACAGCGTGTTCGTCGTGAACGTCTTGACGTCCTCACTGATGCGCTGATCGGGGTTATCGAGTTGCCCGGTGGTGCGGATGCGGTGATAGGCGCGGTTGGCGAGGTAGCGGTCGGTGAGGTGGCGCGTCAGCCAGTCGCGCCAGCGCAGACCGAGCATTTCCTCGGTGAAGCGGAGGAAGGCGGCCACCACGGCCGAGACGGCAAAGACGCCCGCATAGAGCAGGGCGAGGCGACAGACTTGCTCGGCCTTGCGCTCGGTGGCGGAGGTGATCAGGTCGCCGTAGACGTAGCTGTTGCGGATGTCCAGCCCCTTGACGACGAGGACAAGCATCAGCAGCACCGCCAGCAGTCCCAACGCGCGCCAGCCGGCCCTGGATCGGAAAAAAGGTTTGGTGATGAGGAGGAACCGCGCCCATCCGCTACGACTTCTCGACCGCATCCGTACCCTCCTGAACCGATGTGAGAATGGACCGCTCTCGACGTTGTCCACAGGCGCAACGGGGATGCCGCGGCGGCAGAAGAACCTGCGCCGCGTTCGCCTGGCCGGTGCGACGAATTGGACTCAATGCAGGTGCGCACGAACCCTGGACGATCTGGAGAGCGCGAGACGCACCGTAAGGTAAGCCTCAGCGCGGGGAAAAATGGGAGATAAGGTTTGGCCTCTTCTCTCCGTGGGAGCAGCCGGTTCCGTCGCGGTGTGCGCCGGCCGTTCCCGCATCTCCTGAATAGGTTGTTCGCGGAACGGATAATATTTTACCAGAGCGCGGACATCATGAGAATAGGGAATTTAAGATTTTACCGAGTTTACTACTAGCTCTTGCTCGACCGTGGGCGAAAAAAGCTCTGGCTCACCATCACGGCTTGCGGCCGACGACGATAAAGCCGCTCAGCGTGCAGAAGAGCAGCCCCGCCTCGTATTTTTCCTGCAACTGCTGGAGCCACTCCTCGCCCTCGGCCACGGTCAGAAGCCCCGCCGCGCAGGCGCGCTCGACCGTGCCCGGCCCGATCATTTGCATCGCCAACGGATAGCGCAGCCATAACGTCGCCGGCGTGATGTGTACCTCTTGCAGTCCCGCCGCGCGGAACAGTTCGGGAACGTGCCGGCCCAGCCAGCCGTTGCGGAAGCCGTCGCACCATGTCTGAATCACCTTGCGCGTCCGCGCCCGGTCGGGCAGATCCACCGTTATTGTCTCGAAATCGACCTCGTAGACGAGCACGCGCCCGCCGGGACAGGTGACGCGCATCATCTCGCGCAGCGCCTGGGCCGGGTCGTCGAGGTGCATGAAGATGCGATCGGCCCGGCTGGCGTCGAAGCTGTCGTCGGCGAAGTCGAGCCGGTGCGCGTCGTCGGTGGCGAACTCGACCGGCAGGTCGCGGCCCTCGCTGCGCTGGCGGGCCATCGCGATCATCGTTTGACTGCCGTCGATGCCGACGACGCGGCCGCCGGGGGCGACGAGGTTCGCCATCGCGCGGGCGTCTTCGCCGGTGCCGCAGCCGACATCGAGGACGTGATGGCCCGGCTGAAGGGCGAGCAGGGTGAAGGTGTGGCGCTTGTACGCCTGGAACGACTCATCCGCGCTGGCCTGATCGAGAAAGCGGATGTAGTAATCGGGATCGTTGGTTTGATCGACGTTGGCGAAGCCGAATAGTTTGTGTTTGTCCATCGCGTTCAATCGCCGGGAGCGGTGAGATCCTTGCGGGAGGTTTCCGCGAGGAAATGCACGCAGATCAACGAGACGACGCAAATAGCCATGATATACGCCGCCAACGGCCAGGACCGCCCCGGAAACGTGTGGACCAGCCAGGCGGCGACGAGCGGCGCGGTGCCGCCGGCCACCGGCGCCGCCAGTTGATAGCCGAGCGAGGCGCCCGTGTAGCGCAGACGCGTGCCGAACAGTTCCGGGATCAGCGACGCCTGCACGCTGTAGAGCATGGCATGGCCGACCGCCAGCGACACCACGACGGCCGACAAAATCGCCGCGGGGTGACGCAGATCGAGCAAGAGATAATAGGGAGCGGCGAAGGCGATGAGGAGGAGATTGCCGGTCAGGAAAACGCCTTTGCGCGACCAGTGGTCCGACAGAAATCCCCACAGCGGGATGGTGAAGATCTCCACCGCCGCCGCCACGTTGACCGCCAGCAGGATCTGCCCGGGATCGAGGTGCAGCACGTCCTTGCCGTAAGCGAGGACGTAGGTGCTGAACAGATAGAAGCAGGAGTTCTCGCTGATTCGCGCTCCGGCGGCGAGCAGCACGTCGCGCCAGTGACGCCGCAGCGTCTCCGCGATGGGGGAGCGGGCAACCTGCTTCGTTTCTTGCAGGCGTCGAAACAGCGGCGTCTCCAGAATGCGCACGCGGATCAGCAGGCCGACGACGATGAGCAGACCGCTGAGGAGGAACGGCACGCGCCAACCCCAGGCCAGAAAAGCGTTCGGCGACAGCCGGCCTTCGAAGAGAGCGACGACGCCGGCCGAGGTCAGCAATCCCAGCGGCACGCCGGCCTGCGGCCAACTGGCGAAGAAGCCGCGCTTGCCGCGATGACCGTATTCCAAAGCGAGCAGCACCGCCCCGCCCCACTCGCCGCCGACGCCGATGCCCTGCACGAAACGCAAGGACGTCAGCAGGAACGGCGCCGCCATGCCGATGCGCTCCGCCGTCGGCAAGAAGCCGATGCACATCGTACTGAGTCCCATCAGCAGCAGCGTGGCCACCAGCGAGGATTTGCGACCAATACGATCTCCCAAGTAGCCGAAGATGGCGCCGCCCACCGGGCGCGCGAAAAAGCCGCTTGTGAAGGTGGCGAAGGAGAGCATCTGGCCGAGGAAGGGATCGAGCGCCGGAAAGAACAGGCGCGGGAAGACGAGGGCGGCCATCACGCCGTAGAGAAAGAAATCGTACCATTCGATGGTCGTGCCCACCGTACTGGCGATCACCGCCTCGATCAGCGCTCGCCGTCCGCCGGGCGGCTCTCCCTTCACCAGATGCTCGTTCATTTCGCCTCGCCATCCAATTCCGTGCGGATGCGGGCGCCGTCGGCATCGAGGCGCGGCGCGGGTCGGCGCGTCGGCGGGTCGTCGAAGCCATCGAGCTTGATGGGGTTGCCGGCCATGCGCAACTCATCGGCATGAACGATCATGTTGCGGGCCTGCGTCTGCGGATGAGCGGCGGCTTCCGCCACGTTCTGAATCAGACTGCACGGAACGCCGGCCGCCTCCAGACGTTCGATCCAGTGCGCCGCCGGAGCGGTGCGCAGCACTTCTTCAAGGGCGTTCTTCAGTTCCTCGGCGTGACGCGTGCGGTCGCTGTTGCGGACGAAGCGCGGATCGACGGCGAGATCGGGACGGCCCAGCGTCTGGCACAGGCGCGCGAACAGGGCATCGTTGCCGGCCGCGATGATGAGCGAGCGATCGGCGGCGGCGTATGGCTCAAACGGCGCGATGGAAGGATGGCGATTGCCCATCTGTCCCGGCACCTGTCCGGTGGATGCATAGCGCATGACGGCGCTTTCGAGGATGGCGAGTTGGCTGTCGAGCATGGCGACGTCCACCTGCCCGCCGCAGCCAGTTTTCTCGCGCCGGTAGAGCGCGGCGGCGACGCCGGCCAGCAAAAACAGTCCGCCGGTGATGTCGCCGATGGACGTGCCCGCCTTCGTCGGCGGATCGCCCGGCTGCCCCGTCACGCTCATCATCCCGCTCAGCGCCTGCACGATGAGATCGTACGCCGGCTTGCCTCGCCACGGACCTGTCTGGCCAAAGCCCGACACGGCCGCGTAGATCAGACGCGGATTCTCCGCTCGCAACCGTTCGTAACCGAAACCGAGGTGCTCCATCGTGCCGGGGCGGAAGTTCTCGACAAGCACGTCGGCGCGGCGAACCAGCTTGAGGAAGACGGCGCGATCGCCTTCGGCCTTGAGGTCCAGGGCGATGCTTTCCTTGCCGCGATTGAGAGAAGCGAAGTAGGCCGATTGGCCCTGAAAGAACGGCTCGAAACTCCGTGAATCGTCGCCGCCGCGCGGGTTTTCAACCTTGATGACGCGCGCCCCCAGTTCGGCCAGCATCATCGTGCAGAAGGGGCCGGCCAGAACGCGCGTCAGATCGAGAACCAGCAGACCGGAAAAAGGGCTGTCAGGCATGCGTACCGCTCGGCAGAAATCAACGGAGCCATCGTACACCGCCGGACAGCATAAGCGTCCGGCGCGTCTTCGGCCAGTCCTCGGTCACTTGCGGAGCTTGGCCGCGAAGTGCGACCGGACTTTGCCCACCTTCGGCGCGACGACCATCTGACAGTAGCCCTGATAGGGATTGTTGCGGAAATAGCCCTGATGATAGTCCTCCGCGGGGTAGAACTTGTCCAGCGGGGCCACCTGCGTCACCAGAGGCACGCACCAGGCGTCGGAGGCGTTGAGCGCCGCGATTTTCTCCTCGGCGAGTCGCTTTTGCTCCGGCGAGTGATAGAAAATCGCCGAGCGATACTGCGTGCCCACGTCGGCGCCCTGGCGGTTCAGCGTCGTCGGATCGTGGATGTCGAAGAAAACGTCGAGCAGTTCGCCGAAGGACAGGACGGCGGGATCGAAGGTGATCTGCACGACCTCGGCGTGTCCCGTATCGCCGCCGCAGACCTGCTTGTACGTCGGGTTGGTCGTGGTCCCGCCGGCGTAGCCGGACTGGACGCGCTCGACGCCTTGCAGTTGCTCGAAGACGGCTTCCAGACACCAGAAACAACCGCCGCCCAGCGTGGCGACTTCTCGCCCCTCGTTCGCGCTCATGGTCCTCTCCTGTCGCGTACAAACCGCCGAACATCGCCCTATCCATACGGTAGGTGTGTCTCCCAAACGGGGCAACGGCGCGAAGATACACGGACTGCCGTTGCTGCGAGAACCGGATGGAGGTAGACTCGAACTCGTTTCCAAATGTTCACCTTTGCGCGCGTCGAAGGAGGTTCTCCGTGACGCGGCCGTCCCGTTGTCGCCTACTATTCTGGTGGTCTGACCGTCCGGTTCTCAACCAAGGAGAGACAGATCATGATGGATCCTACGCTTCGCCGCCTCGACGGCAGTTGTCCCGCAAATGGGTCGGTGTTCCGAAAGCTCAGGCTCCTCGTACCGTTCCTGATGGTTCTCGGCATCCTGGCATGGTTGGCCCTGACGAGTGTGCAAGCCCAGCCAGGGCCGTTCAAACAGGAGGTGAAGAAAGTAATCGACAAAGCGAAGAAGAAAATGGATCTTTCGTCCCCACCACCGGTAGAGCAACCCCCGCCTGCGGGTCCCGCCGCGCCCATGATGGGTACGCCCGGCATGGGTGGCCAAACGCGATTCCAGTTCAAAATCGATCCGAAAACTCCCTTGAAGGAGCTGCTGCCGGCGGCGCCGAAGGTCAAGAAGATCGCCGCGCCCGCACACGGCGACGATTTGACCCGCGTCCCGGAAGTGCAGTTCCAGGCTTCCGACGACGCCGTCAACGCGGAGGCGATGAAGAAAATCGCCCACCAGATCGCCAAGATCAATCATCTGAACACGAAAAAAACCGATGCCTTCATCGAGGCGCTGCGAGACGAACGGCTCGACCTGCACGGCCTGCCCTTCGCGATGGGCGACGCTTGCCGTACCAAGGGCGAACGCAGCCGGCAGTTCGCGCTCGCCGTGACGACCGTGCGGCGCGCCCTTCAGATGGCATCGGGGCCTGTACCCAGTCTGACTCCGCCTGTGCCGGCGGCGTCGATGGCGGTTCCCGTTCGGACAAGCAGCGCTCCCGCCGCATCCTCGTTCTCGCTCGGTGAAACAGTGGCACAGGCACAGCCGACGGGGCCTCCGGCCAGCACGCCGAGCCTCCCGCCCCCACCGCAGCCTCCGCCCCCGCCGCCCTCCGGGGGCGCTCCCGTGCCTTCCGCCGACGGCTTTTGGGAGCAATATCAGACCCTCTGCGCTCAGGAAGATCGCGCACAGGCGCATGGCGGACGCGAGCAACGTGAAACCATCACCCTGGCCCGCATCGCAGCGTTGAGACAAATTCTCGCCCCGATGTCCGACATGCAAGCGGGGTTGGTCAAGTATCTGTCCACCATCTCGCACGTCGAGGCGACAAAGGCGCTGGCCCGCATGGCGATCTTTTCCGCCGACGACGAAGTGCGCAAAGCCGCCCTCGACGCCTTGAAGGTGCGCCGCGAACGCGATTACACGGACATCCTCGTTACGGGGCTGCGCTATCCCTGGCCGGCCGTCGCCCGCCGCGCCGCCGAGGCGATCGCCAAGCTGGAGCGCGACGACCTGCTGCCGAAACTGGTCGATCTGCTGGAGGAACCCGATCCGCGCGCGCCAGTGACGGAGGAGGTCAATCAGAAGCGCGTCCCGGTGGTGCGCGAGTTGGTGCGCGTCAACCATCATCGCAACTGCCTGCTCTGCCACGCGCCGGGGAACACCGGCAAAGTATCGGGGGAGGCGGTGTCGGCCGAGGTGCCGGTGCCGGGCCAGCCATTGACGCCGCCGTCGGGTGGGTACAACACCTCGCAACCGGACATCCTCGTGCGCGTCGATGTGACCTATTTGCGACAGGATTTCTCCGCTTTGCAGTCGGTCGCGGACGCCAATCCCTGGCCGGAGATGCAGCGCTTCGACTTCCTGGTTCGCCGCCGCACGCTAACCGACGAGGAAGCCGCGGCGTATCGCGAGAAACTGATGCCGCGTGAACAGGGTCGCTTCTCGCCGTATCGCCGCGCCGCCCTGGTTGCGCTACGCGATCTGACCGGACGCGACACGGAGCCGACGCCCGAGGCATGGCGACGGCTGCTCAAACAGTCCGCCAAGCCGTAAACGACAAGGAGCGACAAGCCCGGAGCGCCAGCGACGGGACGCCGAAACCCGTCGCTGGCGCTCCGGGCTTGTCGGCAAAAACTCACGCCGCCAGCGACGATTCCGCAGGCGTCTCCATCGGCAGCACGGCCGGCTCTCGACGCCGTGCCCGCAGGTGCAGGACCGCCGGCAGCAGCACGAGCGCGGTCAGCATCGAACAACCGACGCCGAGCGTGAGGATCAGCCCCAATCCCACCAATCCGCGCTCGCTGGAAATCATCAGCGTGCCGAAACCGAGCATCGTCGTCAGCGCCTTGACCAGCACGCCGCGCCCGATGGCGTGGCTGATGGTTGCGCCATATTCCCGGCGGCGCAGCAGGTAATCGTGCAAGATGTGGACGCCGTTATCGACGCCGACGCCGAGGATCAGCGGGAAGGCGATCATGTTGGCCGGATTGAGCGGCACGCCCAGCAAACCCAGAATACCCAGCGAGAACAGCACGGCTAGCACCAGGGGCGCCACGGCGATGGCGGTCTGCTTCCAGCTGCGGAAGTCGAGCCACAGCACCGCCACGATGACGAGAAAAGCGTAGATGCCGGCCCGTTGCAGGCCGTTCTTCATCGACTTCAACCCCTCCACGGTGCCGAACGGTTTGCCCGTGGCATTCGCATCGACAGTCTGGATTTGTTTGGTGAATTGCTCCAGCTGCGGATATTCCCACAGCGATTCCTTGGCGAAGACGCGCAGCAGCCATTTGCCGCTTCGGCCGACGTAACGAACGCGCAGATCGGGAGGCAGGTCCGCCAACGTGATCGCTTCCGGCGTGGCGACCTCGCGCAGACGGTGCAGATCCTCGGCGAGGTCGCCGGCCAATCGCTGCTCGAATTCCTGCATCCGTTTTTCCACCGTCGCCGTCGGTAGGAGCAGCAATTGCTGGTGCAAGTGTCGCACGCTGTCGCGCAGGTCGGCCAGCAAGAGCAAAGGTTCGTGCTTGTCGTCGCAGGCGGAGGCGGCCAACGGCTGCAACCTCTCCGACAGACTTGCCAGCCGCGCCATCAAATCCGGACTGTTGGGAGGATCGTGGTGAATCACCTGCCCTCGTTTGGGCAGAAAGCGCAAACGTCCGTGGATGTCGCGGATCAGCGGCAATTTCTCGTTCTGGTCGGGCGGCATCAGCGAGGCCACCTCGACGACGCGGGCCACTTCCGGCAGTTTCTCGTAACGCGCCTTCAGGGCCAGCGCGTCTTGCGGCGTCGCCGTGTAACTGACGGCGTGCCAGTTGGCGCCCGCCGTGTGCTCGATGAGGGTCAACTCCCACTTCACGGAATCGAGATCGGCCGCTTGCAGGTGCAGCAAATTATGGTCGTACTTCACGCCGCGCCAGGCGCAATAACCCAGGCCGGCGGCCAGCGCCAGACCGGCGAAAACGACCCAACCCGCGCGGCGCGCCAATCCGGGCAGCCAGGGGTCGGGCGAACGGCCGGCGTTTTGTGGCGAACCGGCGGCGTCAGCCGCCGGGTGGTATAGCCTCAACCCGGCGGCTGACGCCGCCGGTTCGCCATGAATTCGCCGCCGGTCGAACAGCATGAGTAGGGCCGGCAGAATGGTGAAGCAGGCGAAGGCGCACAGCAGCACGCCGCAGCCGGCGATCCAGCCCAACTCCGCCACCGCCTGAAAGTCGGCGAACATCGCCGCGAAGAATGCCAACGCCAGCGTGCTGGCCGCCGTCAGGTTGCCGACGGCGACGTGCGTCACCGTGTGCAGTAGCGCCGCACGCACGTCCGCTCCGCCCTTCCGCGCCTGCTCGTAGCGCATCACCCACAGCACGCCGTAATCGCCCATGCCGATGAGCATGACGGCGAACGTCGCCGACAGGATGTTCAAATGACCGACCGTCAGCGTCAGCCATCCCATCGCCCAGGCGGTGCCGATCAGCAGCGTCGCCACGGTCAGAAGCGGATACCAGATGCTGCGATAGACCAGAAAGAACAGGACCGTGACGCCGGCAATCGCCAGCCACGAGGCCAGCCGCGTGTCGTGATCCGCCGCCGTCATCTCGTCGGTTTCCAGCACCGGCAGGCCGGTGACGCCGAACTCGACGCCCGGATAATCCGGCCGCGTTTGGGCGACAATGTCGCGGATGGCGCGGACGCTTTTCAGCGCGCAGGTGAACGAATCCCGCTCCTTGATCGGCCGCACGAGCAGGAACGCCAGCGTCTCGCCCTTGGCCGGTCCGTCGGGTGGATCGCTGAAGAAGTATTGCGGCACGGCGAGCAGATCCTTTTGCTCGGGTGGATGGTCCAGCAAACTTCCCCACGGCGTTTTGTATTTGGAGGGATCAACGACCGCTTCCTTGGCGTTGCGCGTGATGTTCAAGAGTTGCGTCAGCAGTTCCTGATCGCCCGGCTTGAGCGGCTCGCCAGGTTTCATCTTCTCGGCCCGCTGCTCGGCTTCCTTTAGCAAACTGCACAGCGTCAGAAAGCGCCATCCCAAGAGCGGAACATCGAGCAGCGCGCCCATGTCGTGCAGGTGTTGCTGGATGGACCGAATCTGCTCGACGGGCAGAAAGACCAGCGCCCGGTTTCGCAGCGCCCGCAGATCGGCTTTGTAAAACAGCCGGTCGAATAGGTCCGGCCGCGTCTGCACGCGCGCGGCCAGCGCTTCCAGCCCCTTCTCCATCTTCGGTCGATCTTGGCCCTTGACGACCACCACGATGTCGTCGTCGTCGCCGAACTCGGCGAGGTAGTCGCGCCAGCGCTGCTGATAGTCCTTGTCGGGACTCATCAGGTCGTTGCGCTGCGTTTTGTACTGCAAGCGAGTGGCGGCGGCCCAGACGGACGCGCCGGCCAGACCGAGCGACAGCATTAGGACCAGCAGCGGACAGCGACAAACGGCGGAAACGAGGCCGCGCAGAAGCCGGCGGACGGGCGAGCGCTCGTGGGGGGAGTTCTGTTCCGGGACCATGACTGCCGCCTGCCTCTTGGATCGGCCCTCGTCTCTCTGCCGTGGAGACGAGGCGGGCGGATTGTAGGCCAGCGGTCCCAATCGTGCAAGCCGAAGGCGAAGAAGGAAGAGGACTAACCACAGAGTCACAGAGAACACAGAGAAGAAAACACTGAGGGGAAAAAACAAATAAAGAGAGAGCATGGGAACTCGGTGGAATCCGATTCCCCATGCTCTCTCTTGTGCTTTCCTATTTTCTCTTCTCTGTGTTTTTTCTCTGTGTTCTCTGTGACTCTGTGGTTAGTTCTTTTCTTTCTTCGCTTCCACAATGGGAGCCTCGGTCGTTTTGAGAAGCTTGGCGATCTCGCCCGAAAGTACCTGGGCGTTTTTGCCGTCCTTGGTGCAGCCGGGCACCACCTTGACGACCCGGCCGCCCTTGTCGATGAGGATGTTGGTCGGCATCACCTTGGCGTCGAAGGTCTTCCACAACTCGCCCTTGGGATCGGCCAGCCACATGAACTTGACGTCCTTCTTCACCGCGTAGGTCTCGGCGGCCTCCGGTTTCTCGCGGAACACCGCGACGGTTTGCAGTCCCTTGCGGTTGTAGGCGGCCTGCAACTTCTGGAAGTAGGCCAATTCCTGATCGCAACCGGAGCAAGCGCACGTCAGGCGCACAAGGACAGGGCCGTCCTTGGTCAGCTTTTCGAGGTCATAGGTTTTCTTGCCGTCCGGCGATTGCAGGACGACTTTCGGCGCCTGCTTGGCCTTGTCCTCGGCGAATAGTACGCCGGGCAGAAATGCCAGGGCCAGAGCGACGATCGCGAATCTACGCATGGACAACCTCCGATTGCAGGTGGGACGGAAGCGGTCGGCCGGACCCCCCTATGGACCGGCCGAGGGTGGTAAGCTGAGATGAGTTTACCCCGCGACGCACGAACCGCCAAGCGAATTCCGCGCGCGGGCGCCGCTCACCAGGACAATTCCGGCGGGAAGAACTCGGCGATCAGCTCATCGTAGAAGGGGCGCAGGGCGGCCACTTCGGGCCGCGACTCGGCCTTCGAGTAGAGGTCGTAGGGGTTGAATTCCCGCACGTGGGCGAACATGGCGCGGTCGTGTTCGTTCATCAGGTGGCCGTAGGCGCCTTCGCTGTGGGCGGCGTAGAACGAGTGATAGCGAATCATGTACAACGCAGCTTCCGGCAGATGGTCCTTGACGACCTGATACAGATATTCGTCGTGGCCCCAGGACAGATGGACGCGCTCCAGTCCGCAGCCCTCCTCGTAGATGCCGCACGGAGTCTGGTATTTCTCGATCCGGCTGTCGGGGTTGTCGGCGAAAAACTCCGGGAAAACGACGCGCTCCGAGAAGGCGCAGCCGACGGGAAAGGTGTCGCCGACCACGGCCCACTGCGCTTCGCCGAACAGACACAGGATTTTGCCGAGGTCGTGGATCAGCCCCGTCAGGATGAACCAGCGCGGCCGTCCATCGCGGCGGATCGCCTCGGACGTTTGCAGCAGATGCTCGATCTGGCTCAATTCGGTGTCCGGGTCGCTGTCATCGACGAGCGTGTTCAGATACTCCATCGCCTGCCATACACCCATGCGGCGACGGCGAAGCGGCAAATATTCGCGCCTCTTCGCCAATACGAAATCGAGCGTCTGATGGCGGTGATTGAGGCGATAAAACTCCTTGACGCTCGGCCGCGCCTCCGCTCGGTAGTTGCGGAATACTTCCCTCGAGTTGCCCGTTTTAGGGTAGCGCGCTTGTAGGGACTCCTCCCAATCGTCCAGATGGTCGAGGGGAGATTTGGAGGGCATGGGGTTCGTCTCCGACACGGTTGTTCCCCCTTTTGCGGAAAAGAACGAAGAGATAATTCGGTTAGCCGCGACGAGCAGCAGAGCGCGTCCGCGCCAGTTTCGTCGGCGCGGTTTGCTGCTCACCCAGGAACACCGCCAGTCCGCGCGCGGACGCCGCGCTATAAATCGGTCCCAATGCCTCGGACAACGGCGTCTCACCGCGCCAGAAGGGGAACGCCCCCAGGCGTTGCAACCACACCGCCGACACCGGCGGTTGACGTACCTCGCCGAATACGTCGTCGGGCGGAGAGCCGCCGGACCAGAAAACGGCCGGATCCTTGGGCAACGGCTCGGCCGGAGCGGCCGGCGTTTCCTCGGCGGCGGGTGTCGCGGCCGGCGCGGCGCGGCTCAAGCGTTTAAGCAACTCCGTGCGATCGAGGCCGCGCAGACGGAACAGCAAGAAGGGATCGCGGTCGAACTCCTCGCCGAGCAGGTAGTACACGGCGGCGACGTGCTTGCAAGGGTTCGACCAGTCGGGGCACGAACAATCGGTGAGCAGGTCGCCGGATTCCTCCGGAAAGAGCGACAATCCCGCCTCGGTGAAAACTTCTTCAATGTCCGGCGGCATCTCGCCAGCCAGCAGTTTGGCGACGAAGAGCGCCTGCCGCGACAGTGTTTGCAGCAGTTGGTCCCACTGCTTCGCTGTCAACGTCTTGACCTGGATGGTCACGCCGTAGGGTTTGGGCTGCGACCCCTGCACTCGTGCTTTCACCTGGCCCTTCGCCACGTCGATGGACAGCACCTGTCCGCCGCGCGCATAGGAGCGACCGCGACCGAGGCGAGCGCCGATGTCGAAGCTTTCCAGAACGGCGATCCAGCGCTGCGCCCACCACGATTGACCGAACGCGCCACGCTTCGATTGGGATTTGATGCCGCCCTTGGCGGCGCGCGGACGCGAACGCGGAAAGAACTCGCGATACCACATGGCGCTAATCTCCAATCGCTTCTTGCCGCAGAGCGAACAGGTCTTTCAGTTGCGCGTTGGACAACTCGGTCAGCCACCCCTCGCCGACGCCGACCACGCGGGCGGCCACGTCGCGCTTGCGCTCGATCATCTCGTCGATCTTCTCCTCCAGTGTACCGACGCAGAGAAACTTATGCACCTGCACGTTGCGCGTCTGTCCGATGCGAAAGGCGCGGTCGGTCGCCTGGTTCTCGACGGCCGGGTTCCACCAGCGGTCGAAGTGGAAAACGTGCTGCGCGGCCGTCAGGTTCAGGCCGCTGCCGCCCGCCTTCAGCGACAGCAGAAACAGACGCGGGCCGTTCGCATCGTTCTGAAAGCGCTCGACCAGGCGATCGCGCTGTTTGGCCGGCACTCCGCCGTGCAGGTACAGCACTTCGCGGCCAAACTCCTCCTGCAAATGGCGCTGAAGCAGATCGCCCATCTCGGTGAACTGGGTGAAGATCAAGGCGCGATCGCCCTCGGACAGCAGTTCCTCCAGCATCTCCGTCAGGCGCGCGAGTTTGCCGGAGCGTCCGGGCAGCGGTGAATTGTCACCCAGGAACTGCGCGGGATGATTGCACACCTGCTTGAGTTTCATCAGCGTGGCGAGGATCAAGCCCTTGCGCTGGATGCCCTCGGATTCGTCGATGGATCGGCCGGCGTCCTCGACGACGGCGGCGTACAGCGAGGCCTGTTCGCGCGTCAGCGTGCAGAAAACTTTCATCTCCAGTTTGTCGGGCAGGTCGGAGATGATGTTTTTGTCGGTCTTCAGCCGGCGCAGCACGAACGGGCCGGTCAGGCGTTTGAGACGGGCGGCGGCGTCCGCATCGCCGCTGGCCTGGATGGGCACGAAGAAACGGCGGCGAAACTCGGTGCGCGTGCCGAGGAAGCCGGGATTGAGAAACTCCAGGATCGACCATAAATCGCCGACGTGGTTCTCGACCGGCGTGCCCGTCAGGGCGATGCGGTAATCCGCCCGCAGGGCGCGAGCCGCCTGCGCCTGCTTCGTCTCCGGGTTCTTGATGTTCTGCGCCTCATCCAGAATGACGCCGCTCCAATCCACTTTTTGCAATGTTTCGCGATCGCGGTGCAAGAGCGCGTAACTGGACAGGACCAGCGCGTGCTGCTTCGCCTGCTTGAGAAAGGCCGTCCCCTTGACCCGCAGCAATCCATGATAGACCAGCACGGACAATCGCGGCGTGAAGCGCTCGGCCTCTTTCCGCCAGTTGCCGACAACCGAGGTCGGACAGACGAGCAAGACCGGACGTTCCTCGCCGGCCTCGCGCTCGCGCTGGAGGAGGGCGAGGGTTTGCACCGTTTTGCCCAGGCCCATGTCGTCGGCGAGGCAGGCGCCCAGGCTCCAACGGCGCAGGAACGCCAGCCAGGAGTAGCCGCGCATCTGGTAGGGCCGCAGCGTGCCTTCAAACGAACCCGGCGAAGCCAACTCCGCGAACGAGGTCCGGCCTTCGAGCTGCCCAAGAAAGTCCGCGATCCAATCGTCGGCCGTCACGCCGCTGACCTGGAGGTCGGCCGGTCCGCGCTCCGCGCCCAGCGCCATCCGCACGAGGTCGCGCAGCGTCGCCTCACCGCTCGCCTTCCGCTTCCAGAAATCGAGGGCGGTCCGGATCTCCTCCGGGCTGACCTGCACCCACTGGCCGCGCACGCGCACCAGCGGCGACTTCAGGCGGGCCAGCGTTTCCAGTTCCCGCAGCGACAGCGGCTCCTCGCCCAGCGCCGCTTGCCAATCGAAATGAAGGATCTCCTCCAAGGTCATGCCGCGGCCGCCGGTCATGGACGGCGATTTGACGTTGGCCCGCACCGTCAGCCGCTGACGACTGGCCTTGCCGGTCCACCACGCCGGCAGCAGCACGACGAAGCCCGCTTGTTCCAGCAGCCACGCCGATTCCGTCAGAAACGTATGTGCCCCGGCGGCGTCGGTGCTGTATCCGCCGGGCGCGGCGGTCCGCAAACTCGCCTCCACCGGCGGACACAGAGCAGACGCTTGACCCAGCGCGGTCAACAGATACTCGCGCGCGTCGAACGAGGCTTTTTTGAAGACGGCGGCAACGCGCCCTTTGGACGCCCAGGCGTCCTCGACCGGGATGAGCAGACTGGGATCGTCGCGCGCTTGCAGCAGGTAGCGGACGTTCCAGTCACCGACCGCGGCAATATCATCGTCCTCGCCGTTCCGCGCGGGCGGTTCTTCCAGGCGAAAGCACAGGCGGAAAGGGGCCATGCTCGTCACGAGGACGGGCCGCTGCCAGGTCTGTATCTGCTCGGCGAGTTGTCGCTGCGCCGCGCGGTCGCCGAGCAGAAGTCCATCGGGGGAACCCAGCGCGTGCCGCCATTCGTCGTGAAGGCTCGCGAAACTCACCGGACGCCTGCCGGACACTGCGGACACTGAACGGACCAGCGCATCGACCATGCGCTCGAGGAACGCGGTGAGGACATCGAGGGCGGCGCGATCGGGAGGCAGGTCCGCGCCGGCGCCGAGCGCTCGGCAGGCGGGCGGCATGGCCGCGGCGAGTTGGTTCAGGCGGCGGCTGTCCGACCCGCTCAACACCGGCAGCCAGCAGGCGCGATACGCCTCGCCGCGCGGCCGCAGCGACGGCACGAATTGCTCGCGCGCCGTCAGCGCCCCGGCGAACCGCAGGGCCGTCGTCCAAAAAGCCAGCGTCGCGCCGATGACAATTCCAGGGCCGAGGGTGTCTCGGTCCATGCACGAGCACAACAGCGCGACGAGGTTCGCATCGCTGGGAAGAAGACCGTTGATGCTCCAGGGAGCCAGTGCCGGCGGCGACTTGGTTTTGGGGATCGGGCCGAGCAACGGACTGGAGGGGGTGGGCTGGTCTCCGATCGCCGGCAGCCAGACGATGCGCGTTTGCGGCTCGCGCCGGTCAATCGTTGTTCCCGGCACGACGGTGGACAGCACCTCGGCGACGCGCGAGGCGCCGGCATCACCCGGATAATTTCGGACATCGCCGCCGGCTTTACGGCCACGACGAGTCGCCGAAGGCGCGGCAGGGATCTCGCCCCAAACGAACAGACTTCCCTCCTCCGCGCCGCCGTGCAGGATTATCATGCGGGACCCCCTCACCGGAAGAAGGTTGGCACGTCGATTGCAAATCAATACGCTAGATGGTACATGTTCATTTCGCCGCCGGCTCGATCTCCAGCGTCGCGGATAGATCCTGCACGCATCCGCCCATAAGTTCCAATCTTTCCACGGAAGGACCGACTCGCTCCCGCATGGGGACGGCTGGCGCACGGGAGTAAGCTGTGGACGAACTGTTTGCCGATATTTTGATGTCGCTGGTCACCGCCCATCACACCGGCGAGAAACTCGTGCTGCTGTTCGATTACGACGGCACTCTGACCCCCATTGTCGAGCATCCCTGGCTGGCCAAACTCAGTCCGCGGACGCGCGAGCTACTCATGCAGTTCGCTTCCCTGCCGCGTGTTTCCGTCGGCGTCCTCAGCAGCCGGCGCGTTGAGGACGTCGAGCAGTTGGTCGGCATCCCCGGATTATTTTACAGCGGCCACAGCGGCATCGAAATCAAACTGACGGATGCCACGCGCACGCACCCGGCCGCCTTGCGGAACTCGCAAATGGTCGATGAAGCGGTTCGCCGGCTCGCGTCCATCGAGCACGTCTATCCCGGCGCCTGGGTCGAACACAAGCGCTACGGTTTCACCGTCCATTATCGTGGCGTCGCTCCTTCGCTGATTGCGGAGGTCCACACGCGCATCCTGGGTTTCCTGGAGCGCTGGTCCGACCGTCTGCGGGTACTGGAGGGTCCGATGGCGGTGGAGGCCGTCGTCGCGGGCACCTGGACCAAGGGCGATGCGGTGCGGCAGATCATGGAGCACGTCGGCGAACCGGCGTTCGTTCTGTATGCGGGCGACGCCGCCAACGACCGCGAGGCGTTCGAGGCCGCGACGGCCCACGGCGGCGTGGCGCTGGGAGTCGGCCCGCTGGCGCCGCGCTCGGCCGCTGCCTACGTCCCGCATCCCGACGGCCTGATCGAATGGCTTCGGGAACTGCTGCCGGCGCTGCACTCCGCGCCCGTCGAGACGTGACGGGTTCTCTCCACCTGTGGGGCAGGCTTCCAGCCTGCCTATCTCGGCAGGCTGGAAGCCTGTCCCACGACTAATGTGTTTGCGGGAGGAGTGCCACTCTTCACGACTGCCAGTCAATCGTCACCGCCGTGCCGATGCTCGCTCCCAGGCGCTGAGCGGCGCTGCCTCGGTTGACAGCCACCTCCAACCATTCGCCGCTGGAAACAAGAGCGATGAGCGCGTTCGGCTCGACATCGGAATAGGTGCGGACGATGCGCGGCACCTCGACGCCGGCGACGCGCACGCATTTAGGGTGATCGTCCAACGTCAGCGTCTCGCCGGGGATGTTGCTGATGAGATTGCCGAACCGATCGACGTAAATCACTTCGCCGGCGATGCCGCGCGGGTCGTGCCGCGGCGCCGGCCAATCGAGCCGCACCCAGTCGGTGACGATCGGCCCCAGTTCGCGCGGATCGAGTCCGAGGCTGAGATTGGCGGCCACCGGGGCGAAGATGTCGCGGCCGTGAAAGGTGGCGCTGACGCGCGTCCGCCAAAAACGCTTCTCCGCCAGCCGGATCACGCGCGGCCGTCGCCGTCCTCCTTCGATCAGCCACGTCCAGCAGCCGTTGTCCGGCACGAGCAGGCGCAGGTTGGCCAACTCGACGTAGAGCACCGACCGCTGGCCGCCGACGCCCGGATCGACAACGATAACGTGCAGCGTCTCCGGCGGGAAGTAGGGTAGAGACGAGATCAGGAAGAAGGCGGCCTGGCGCAGATCCTGGGCGGGGATGTCGTGGCTCAGATCGACGAGGCGCGCTTCGGGATTGAGGGCGAGAATGACCCCCTTCGCCGCGGCGACGTAGTGCGAGCCGGGGCCGAAGTCGGTCGTCAGGGTGATGAGAGGATCGGCCATGCGAATCACAGCCTCCGCCCCAAGAAATCGAGGTGGAGGAATTATACCGCCTGGCGAAAATGAAAGTCCAGGCGAACGAGACGTGGGCACAATGGAGGCGAGTGATTGCGAGCCGGGGTGAGCTTCTATCGCCCGCCGCGCAGGCGGTCGGCCAAAAAGTCGTCCAGTTCGTCGATGTCGCGGATCTTGCCAATGGTGGTTTCGACGTCGTACTCGACGCGGCGAAAACGGATCGTGGTACCGTCGAGCAGGACGTAGCAGGCGCGCCAGTCGCCGTCCCGCGGCTGGCCGACCGAGCCGACGTTGCACAGCGTCTTGCGTCCGTCCAGCTGATACTGGAAATCAATCTCGTCGGGGCTGTAAAACTCCAGCGACTCGGTGAAGATGCCGGGAACGTGCGTGTGCCCCTGGAACATGTAGCGCGGCACCTGGGCGAAAATGGAACGCATCTTCGCCTCGGAGTAGATGTCTTCGGGAAAGATGTATTCGTTGAGCGGGTTGCGCGGCGAGCCGTGGACGAACAGGAAATCGCCGTCCCGGTGCTTCATCGGCCGTTCGGCGAGAAACTCCCAGCGCGCGTCGGCCGCCGACCGATTGGGCAACGGCCTATCCAGCTGATCGCGGGTCCACATGGTAGCCCGTTCGGCCACCGGGTTGAAGTTCATCGGATCGAACAGCACCGCCTGATCGTGATTGCCCAGCAGGACGACGGGACAGCGCATGATCTGATCGAGACACTCGCGCGGGTTCGGCCCGTAACCGATCACGTCTCCCAGACAGTAAATGGCTTCCACCGGATGACGAGCGATGTCCGCCAGCACCGCGCGCAGGGCTTCGAGGTTGCTGTGGATGTCGCTGATAAGGGCCTTCATGCACGGCTCCCATGGACGTGAGGCGACGCGACCGAAATCGATCGCTCTTTCGATATCCTACCCGTTGACTCCCTAAGTCTCAAGCAGCCTCACCCGTCGCCTTGGATAAACCGTGACGACCACCGCGTCTGTAAGGTCCGCATGACCCCGACGATGAGGAATTTGAGAATTTTGGCGAAATGATGATGGCACAACCCGCGTTGTTCCATTATATTCTTCCCGATCAGTTCGGCTCCGCGCCTGGCGTTGGGGAGCCGCCATCACGATGTCGCACCTGGAAGGAGATGCCCACATGGCTGATGAACCGAAGAGTTGGATGACCGCGTTGCTGCTGTCCTGGTTGCTCGGCGCGTTCGGCGCCGATCGCTTCTATCTCGGCTACACGGGCTTGGGGATCGCGAAGTTGCTCACGTTCGGGGGCTGCGGCCTCTGGGCGCTGATCGATTTGATCATGATCATCATGAACAAGATGCCCGATGCCGAAGGCCGACCTCTCGCCAAGTAACGATAAGGCGTATCACCGGCGCCGGCTGTGGGCCTGGGCGCTCGTTCTTGGGATTCCGGGGGGGCTGGCGGTGCTGGCGCTGGCCTCCCCCGGCCGTCTCGATGACTTGCCGCGCCTGTGCCTGTTTGCTGTCATTTTCGGCAGACCCTGCCCCGCCTGCGGGACGCTGCACGCCCTCTCCGCTCTGCTACACGGCGATTTTTATCTCGCCCTGAGCTTCAACCGCAATGTTGTCGTGCTGGCCCCACTGCTCGTCTGGATCTGGTTTCGGGAACTGGGAGTTCTGTGGCTGCCGCGACGTTTCATTCCGAGCGGGCGTCAGCCCCCTGAGTATTGCTCAACTCAGGGGGCTGACGCCCCCCGCTCGGAATGAAACCATGTCTAAATGGGATCGCTCTCAGAAGAAGAATTGCAATTGGATCTGCGGCCCGAAGTAGATCAGACTACCATTGTTGCTGGAATGGCCGTGCGGGATGATATTTTGCACGTTGCGGAGTTGTTCCAGAGTGGGAGTCATCACGCCGCCGCCCGGAATTATCTGTTGCTGAAGAAATTGCCGTCGCGCCTGCGCGCCCATCAGATTGAAATCCACCTGGTCGTTGCTGACGGCCACCCCTTCCAGCCAAGTCGAGGTGTATCCCAGCTGAAGCCGCAAACGCTCCAGAATGTTGATGTTGGCGAACAAGCCCAGCTGGTAAACCTGGGCGAAGTTCCAAGCATTGCGCTGCGTGTTGAAGGCGCTGAAGCCGTCGCCGCGCTGAAGGTTGACATCGGTGGTAAGGTAGTTGGCACCCAGACCCGCCTTGCCCATACCGGACAGCGACAGCCACCTGCAGATCGGCAGGGTGTACTCCAGGCCGAACTGAGGCGCGAAGATGTTGTTGTGGCAGAACACGTTATAGATGGCTATGTTGCGCCCGGACAGGATGGGAGGCAAGCCGGCGGGCGTGCTGAGGATGTCGGTAATCAGAGGGGTTCCCTCCGACGCGATGCTGAGATTGTCATTCTGGCGGATGTAGCGCAGGCCGAAGATGAAATCCAACCCGGCAAAGGCGGGGTTCCAGCGGCGGTAGTTGAGTTCGGCGTTGAACAGGCTCGACCCCTGAGTGAGCGTCACCTTGTTGGCATCGCGGAAGAGATTGTCGCCGAGGAAGGTCAAGGGCGGATTGAAAAACAGAGTGTCGAGCGAGTTCGGCTGAAACGCCGAGGCCGAGGAGTCGTTCTCCCAGATGTAGAAGCTGGTGAACTCAATGGCCTGCTCGTGCCACAGATAACCGACCGTGCCGATAACGCCCAGCGAAAGGGCGGGCGTGACGCTGTTGAAATTCACGGCGCTAAACTGTCCGGGCGGCGGCGGTAAGAAGGGAGTGGCTACGATCGGCTGGTTGTTCGTTCCATTGGCCGCGTTGAAGAAGGGGGTGTTGACGGCCGAGGCATTGACGACGGCGACGTCGCCGGCGCCAAGATGGTTCCGCTGCAAGGCCATCGGCCCAATATCGACGTAGAAGCCGCATTCCTCAACGTAGTTCTCGCACTGGAAGGCGCTGGTGTGATCGGCGGGCAGACTGAGACAGTCCGGCGGACCCATCGGCGCCGCTTGCGGACCGATGGGACCGGGGATCAGGTTGGGCATCTGCGGCGGCGGGGGGCCTTGCGACGGATTGCAGGGAATCGGTTCAGGCATGCGCGCCGCGCCGACCGGACTGGGATAGGTGCCGCCCATTTGAGCCTGGGCCGGCAAATGGAGGCACCAGCAAGCCGCCACCAGCGCCACGCCCTTCCAGCCTCTGCACATGTTCGCGTCCCCCATCAGCACGCCAAGGCACCAGGACCGGATGCCGGCGTTAGTCGTACCGAGCGCGGCCCGCGTTCGCTTGCGGCGCTCTCACCCGTACAAAGGAATCGACCGCCACAACCCCGCTTCTTGAAACATTCGCCACAACCGGACAAAACGGCCGACACCGACAGAGCGCCCCGCTTAACAGAAGCGCGCAAGAAGAGGAGAAAGAGAATGTCCCGGCAGGTTAGAAAAGGGCGAGGCGCGTGACCGCGATGGCCCCGCGGAAGCAGACATCGACATCGGCGCCGCTGGCTCGGCCGCGGCCGTGGTAATCGCCGTCGTAATGAAACAGATCGCCCTCGCGGCGAAAACTCAACGGCAGCGGCTGCGGATCGAGCGGACAGAAGACCACTTCGGGGTCCGGTGCTTCGGGTTCGAGATGAGGAAGATTGATGTTCCAGAACACGCCCGGCTCGCCCGGCTGCTCCATCAAACGGCGCAGCAGCGGCGTCGTCCAGCGCGACGCGCGCGGCCAGTCGATGGGTCGCCCTCTTTTGTGGTAGTGCGAAACGGCGATGCCGGGCCGGCCGTGCAGCACCGCCTCGCGCACGGCGGCGACAGTGCCGGAGTGATAGACATCGGCGCCCAGGTTGCCGCCGGCGTTGATGCCGGCCAGCACCCAGCCGGCGCCGGGCGCGACCGTGTGCAGGCCGACGCGCACGCAGTCGGCCGGCGTTCCCTCAACGGCGAAGCGAAGGGGCGTCAGCGCGGCGAGACGCAACGGTTGGTGTGTCGTGACGCGATGGCTGCATCCCGAATGGGCCTCGACCGGCGCGACCACGACCGCCTCCCCCAACTCCGCGACGGCGCGTCGCAGCGCCTCCAACCCCGGAGCGTCAACGCCATCGTCGTTGGTGAGCAGGAATTTCATGGACGGAAACGGCGGCATCCTTATTTGACCAGGCGGGCATCGGCACACTGTACAGAACGAAAGTCCCGCACAGCGCCTGTTGAGGCGGACCTACACCGCCGCTGATCTTGATACCATACGGCGGAGCCTCGGGCAGAACCAGGGCCTGGTGCGGTCGGCCCAGATTCTCGCCGCGCAGGTGCTGGAGCTGTACGAGCAGGGCCTGGGACCGGTCTCGATTGCAAGGGCACTCGGCCTGAGCCGTTTCAGCGTGGCGCGCTTGCTGGCGCGCCTGCTCGGCAAAGGAAGATAGGACGTGTGAGTGAGGATAGGATAGTCCGGGCCAGAACCTTGCCCATGGGGTGCTGGCCCGGACTATCCTATTCCTCCTGCTGCCAGGCCGTGCTTACGCATATCCAGCCTTACTTACGGGCGCGCTAAATCAGGGATGGAGTACTCTCGGCGAACCTTCAGCCACGGCCGGTGTCAGAAGGGTACGAAAATCCGCGTAAACACCTGACAGTTAAAGGAGACAATCATGGCCCAGGTCCCTACGATCACCCACTGGCAGGACGCTCTCCCATACCTTATCAACCAGCGGGAGACGGTCGAACGAGACTTGCGCCGGCTGCTGGACGGCCAGGGCGCTCCTTTCGCGATCTGCCGGGAGGTGGTGTCCTCCATTGACCATCTGGGCCACCTCTACACCGGCTCGTCGCAGTGCGGTCACCGGTTCCGGACGTTCATGGATGAGATCCTGGGTGAGATCGATCAGCACTACCGGCGGCGTGCCGGTGAGGTTTACCAGATGTATCGGTGCGGCACGGTCCACGAGTTCGAGCCGAAGGTGTTGCAAAACAAGAAGGGGCAGACGCTGGCCTGGCTGTGCTACCAGGGCAACCGGGTCGGGCAGCAGATCGAGTTGGCGGGGATCGGCCAGCTCACCGTCACGCATCTTGTGCCGATCGCTTACGTTGCTGGCCGCTCGTTCGGGTTGCCTGTCTCGACGAACTGCCTGCTGGATGACCTGGTCGCCGCGATCGATCGCTTCATTGCCGCCGGGCCGGCGGTTGATCGGGTTGCGGCATGGAACCAGGCGGCCCAGGAGCTGGCGGCACCCCAGCCGTTTGAGTTCGCGGTGCCGTAACGGCGTGATGGTCAGCATGGGGCAAACTCGTCCACACGAGGCGGCGTCTTTCTGGTAGACTAGAATCGCACAAATTCGACCCGACCGTCGGCCGGAACTCCCGTCAGCGACAGGACGCGGACAAGACAGGCAGGCTGCGCATGGCGATCACCGTCGAGTACTTGGCCATCTTCCGGCGGACGGATTCCTTCTGCAATTCCGTCGCCAGCTTCACCCGGCTCCTTCAGGTTGATTCCGAGATCCGGGTTGCTGGGGGCGACATCCATTTCCAAGGTGAACGTGCCTGCGGATTCCAGATTTCGAGCGGTGAGGTGACGGGGAAAAAGCAGCGGTACTTTCACCTGCATTTCACCTGGGACGGCGCCCCTGACACCCACCATGAGTCTCTGGAGCGGTTCCTGGCGCTGTTGAAGAAGGTGCGCGGGACGTTGATGCAGGCCGAGGGCGAGGTTGAGACGCTCCGGAACGACCTGTCTTCCCACTACGCCCGTAAGGCATACCCGCTGATCCACGAGATTGAGAACCTGATGCGACGGCTGATCGCCAACTTCATGTTGGTCACGGTCGGACGCGAGTG
This sequence comes from Gemmataceae bacterium, assembly GCA_036557825.1. GTDB lineage: Bacteria > Planctomycetota > Planctomycetia > Gemmatales > Gemmataceae > JAJPHU01. Next base: position 12,107 of record DATBGU010000083.1, on the reverse strand, counting down.
GGTGAAGGAGACGCTCCCCAAGGCCGTCGAGGATGCCGTAAAGGCTAGCAAGCGGAAAGAGGGGGACAAGGACTATCTGAACGTCCTGCACACAGTGGACTTCATCCACCTCGGGGCGTTGCTTTTCGACCCTTACTCGAAAGGGACGCCTCAGGAACTGTTCGCCAAGCTCAAGGACGCGAAAACCGCCGACGATGTGAAGGTCCTGCAAGAGTTCGTTCCGGAGTCGAACTGGAAACGGTACTTCGCAAAGCTCGTTGCCTGGGAAGACGGGCAACTGAAAAGTCGGTGGGAGAAGCTTTACCTGCTGCGGTGCAAGGTGGCCCACAACGCTCTCATGACGGGGGACGACCTAGAGGAGATCGAGAAATTGGTCGGCGAGGTGAAGCCGAAATTGCAGGAGGCCATCGCCAAGCTGTCCAAGGTGACGGTCCCGCCGGAGGAGGTGGAACTGGTGGCAGAGAGTGCGGCCCGGACCGTCAACGCCACGGTGGGCGAGTTCATCACCTGCTGGCAGCAGTTGGAGGCCGCGATCGCCAACCGCATGGAGGCGCGCGGGAAGCCGAAGCGGCTCATTCACCCAGCTCAGGAACTAGTGCGCCAAGGCATTCTGGATCCATCGCGGATGGAGCGGTACGACGAGGTCCGCCAAGTCCGGAACAGTATAGTCCACGGACCGGCGACGGAAGTGCCGGTGGATACGATTCAGCACTACGTCTGCGTGATCGGCGACCTGCTGGCCTGCGTAGAGGCGGGGAGCTACATCGAGTACCTGAGAGAGCTGTCGAAGGCCGATCTGTGGACCGAGATCGACTCCAGGGTGGCCGACACGCACCACGAGATCGCCGATTCCGAGGTGTTCAACAGCACGGTAGCCGAGACGAATGCAACCGGCTTCGCCATCGGCGAGTACGAGGTGCAAGACATCGACGTGGGCAGGGACGAGTGCGTCGCCAAGATCACCTTCAGATCAAGCGGGGACCAGCTGGAGGACAGGATGCACTGCGGGAATGTGATCATCGGGGAGGCCGAAGCGGTCTTCGACCAGGAAGGGCGGATGGAGTATCGCATCATCATCGCTGAGGTGGATCACGGTGACGACGGTTTTCCCCCTTCGGGCACTTCAGGTCCAGCCTAGCAGTCGTTCAGTTGTGCGGACCAACCTCGCCATCACCGCAGGCACAAGTTGCTCCCGAATCACGCTTGCTGCCCCATGACGCGGCCACCCCCGCCACGAACGCGGGGGTGGCCGCGTTCGTGGCGTCCTTGCCGTCGCCGGCGGCAGGCCCGCTCTGAGGCGTCCACAGAGCACAGTTCACGTCCGGGAGCAGTTCCGTATCGTATCCCCTGTCTCCCCGTAGTAGCTTCCGTAGAGATCCCGGTACGCAACCAGCCCTTCGCGTCGATACCTCCGGCGGAGCCACCAGTTGTTCCACAGCACCCGCGCCCAGCCCAGTCGCTCGAAGCGCCGGGACGACACCACCACCGGCACGTCCAGGTAGGCCGATTTACCCAGCGACCGCAGTCGCCGGCTCAGTTCGATGTCCTCCATGATCGGTTGGTCCGGAAAGCCGCCAGCCGACCGCAAGCCCTCAACCTGGAAGAACTGCCCCTGGTCACCGTAGGACTCGCCCCGCCAGGCCCGCCGGGCATCGAACCACTCGATCAGCCGCAGGGCCAGCGCCCGACGGTCGAAGCGGTGGCCCAGACAGCCGCCAGGGCACTCCGGGTGATCGGCCAGCCAATTGCGGATCGCCACAAGGGCGTCCTCGGGCAATCGCATGTCCGCGTGAGCAACGAGGATTATCTTCTCGCTCACTTCCGACAACGCTGCCGCAACCTGGCCGCCTCGGCCCCGTCCGGGAGCCGCAACAACCGCTGCTCCGTGCCGGCGGGCCACTTCTGCCGTGCCATCGCTCGATCCTCCGTCGGCCACGACGACACGCTTGGCAGGTGCAGACTGCCGCTTGAGGGAGTCGAACAGACCCGGCAGCGCCGCCTCCTCGTTCAGCGTTGGGATGACGACGGCCAGACTCATTGCCCACTCCTCGCTCCTCCTGTTCGCTTGAGGTAGGCCAGCCAGTCCTCCCAGGTATCGATGTCGTGCCGCGCCGACAAGAGGCCATAGGACCAGCCCTGTTCCCGGCAGCGGGCGAGGTGGTCCTCCAGGGTTTCCGGGCACGACCAGCGAACCGACGCGAAGACGCCCCGCCGGTCTGCTGACATGCCCACGAGATAGTAGCCGCCGTCCGGCGTCGGGCCGAATACCACGTCGCGATCCTCCAAGAGGTCGAATGCCTGACCAACCAGGGCCGCGTCCAATTCGAGACAGTCTGTGCCAATCGCTACGCCGGTGCCGCCACCTGCAAGCACCAGCTGGAACCCGGCGGCCAAGCGCTCGCCCAGGTCGCCCGGCGACTGCGGCCACCAGTCGTCCACAAAGTGCTCCCACTCGGCGAACGACGCCCGCGGTGCCCCGTCGAAGCAGCAGACCAGGTGGGCCAGCCCACGCAGTGGCTGGAGGGCGGAAAACACCTCTCCTATCCAGCAGCGATACAACGTGGCTGCCTGCTCCCTGCCCGCCACGGCCTCCAGGCGAGTCTTGACCCTGCCCGGTTCGGGGTACTTGGCGAAGACCAGGATCGTCCGCCCACGGTGCATCTCGCCAGCTCTCCGCGATCACTCGATAATCGCCCCCTGGCAGCCAGACCCAGCCCCCGCCGTGCAGCCGAAGCAGTGCCTCCCGGTCACGATCCGCCGCCGCCCCAACTCCGCAGGGGCGAAGTCGCGGACGTGGTGAGGGAGTCCGGGTGCCAGCCCCAGGCCGAGCATCTGGTTGAAGTCGCAGTCGTGCAGCATCCCGTCCCACCCGACCGACAGAGTCGTGCGACACATCACCCCCGCCGCCGCCTCTGGGTTGTAGGCGTCAATGAGTTTCCGCATGTAGTCCTCGTACCGGCCGCCCTCCAGCAGGTCGTCGAGGAAGCGGCTAATCGGCATGTTGGTGATCGTGAACAGCCGGGTGAACTCCACGCCGTACCGGGCACGCAACTCGCGGCGGAATGCCGCCTCCAGGCCGGTTTGCGGCGGCGGCAGCGACGGACCGACGGGGTTGTACACAAGCGTCAGCGTCAGTCCGGAGCCGGTCTGGCCGTAGCCCTCGGCGTTGAGCCGCCGCAACGCCTCCACGGACTTGGCGAACACGCCGTCTCCCCGCTGCCGGTCGGTGTTTTCAGGCAGGTAACAGGGCAGCGACCCGACCACCTCGACGCGGTGATCGGCAAGGAATCGGGGCAGGTCGCCCTGCTGCGGAGCCAGCAAAATCGTCAGGTTGCAGCGATCGATGACATGCCGCCCAAGACCGGCTGCCTGCTCGACCAGCCAGCGGAAGTGCGGGTTCATCTCCGGAGCACCGCCGGTGACATCCAGTGTCGGGATGGCCGCCGCCTTCAGCACGTCCAGGCACAACTGCATCGTCTCCTGGCTCATCACCTCCCGCCGGTCGGGGCCGGCATCGACGTGGCAGTGACGGCAGGTCTGGTTGCACAGTTTGCCGACGTTCACCTGCAACACTGCGATACCCGTTGCTTCCAGGGGCCACAGCCCACTGGATGCCAGCGCCGACTCGAACGGCATCAAATGGCCGCCGTCGAGTACCTCGCGTTGCTGCATCGGGTCGGCCAGTGGGTTGCCTCGCCGCATTAGCGTGAGCGTTGTCACGGCGATCATCTCCTTCTGTTCGTGGCGGACCGGAAGGACCTCTTGGGCGACGACCCTTCCTCCAGTCTCACCAGGGAGGTCGGTTAGGTCAAGGAGGGCCTTGCCCTTGCCGGCCTGTCCCACCGACCTGATGTTTCTTCGGCGTTGACTCTGTTCACTTGAGCATCTATATTACTATAGACGAATATAGTGGTGGGCAACATGGACCCCCCGCGTATCAGACGGAGGTTTACTATGTCCAATCTCGGCGTCGTCGATCACGTCCGCGAGAAGTACGCCGCTGTCGCGGCCAGCAACCTCTCCAGCGATCACTCGGGTGTCCACGCGATCGCTGAGGCATTCGGATACAGCCCCGAGGAACTGGCCTCCATCCCCGCCGAGGCCAACATGGGCCTCTCGTGCGGCAACCCCACTGCGACCGCCCACCTCAAGCCGGGCGAGGTCGTCGTTGATCTGGGCTGCGGCGGCGGTCTGGATGTGCTGCTGGCTGGGCCGAAGGTAGGCCAGGACGGCAAGGCCATCGGCATTGACATGACGCCCGAGATGATCGAACGTGCCAGGGCCAACGCGGTCAAGGCCGGCTTGACCAACGTCGAGTTCCACCTGGCCACCATTGACCGGCTCCCGTTGCCCGACCGCTCTGCCGACTGCATCATCAGCAACTGCGTCATCAACCTGGCTCCGGACAAGCCGGCGGTCTTCCGCGAGATGTACCGCGTCCTCAAGCCGGGTGGCCGCGTGGCCGTCAGCGACATCGCCTTGAAGAAGCCGCTGCCCGCAGAGATCGGCCAGGACATCCTGGCCTATGTCGGGTGCATCGCCGGGGCCATCCTTCTTGGAGACTACGAACGGCAGTTGCGAGAGGCAGGCTTCTCCACCGTGCAGGTCATCGACACCGCCAAGGATCTCAACGCCTACGCCCTGGCCGGTGGTTCCTCGGCCTGCTGCTCTGCCCCGGTCGCACGATCCTACATCCCCGTGTCCTGCTGCTCAGCCCCGAGGTCCGCGTCCGACACCCTTCCTCTTGCTCAGACAGACGGCGATGCCCTGCACGAGCGGCTCGCCCAGCTGCTGGCCCGTTACGACGTGAGCGAGTTCGCGGCCAGTGTGCAGGTGTATGCGATCAAGACGTGAGTGGCTCCCGTGAGCGTGGCGGACGTTGCGGCAAATGCCACCCAACTGGCTCGCGTTTGCAAGGCCAAATTGGCATAGCCTCGCCACAGCGCCGGCGACTCGTCAAGCATCCGTCGCAGTTGGTCGTTTCATCCATCTGCGCCGCTGGGCGGCGCGGATGGTTGATCTCCTCCGCTCGCTTCTACCGCTTCTCCACTTCCACGCTGGACGCCTCGGCTTCCAGTATCGCAAAGCGACACTGGAATCAGCTGCCCGTCTGATCCGCCATCGAAAGAACAGCGCCGCAGCGAGGTCTTGCGTATGGCTGGCTGGGAACGAGGATGATCGATTTTTTCCGATCTGGACAGGGCGACCAACCCATAGTAAATTACTGTAAGTATATATATGGTGAGGTGCATCTAATGAAAAAGACAGCCGTCAAGACGGTGAACCGTGTGGACCTGACATTTCGAGCTTTTTCCGATCGCACGCGCTTGCGCATCTTGCATCTGCTGCTGGGGGGCGAAATGTGCGTCGCCGACCTGGTGACGGTGCTGCGGATCGAGCAGCCGTCGGCCTCGCGCCATCTGGCCTATCTGCGCAAGGCAGGGCTGGTGGCGGTACGCAAGGCTGGCCTGTGGAAATACTACTCGCTGGCCAGTGCCCAGACCCCATTCCATCAGAAGCTCCTGGAGTGCCTGGCCTGCTGTTTCCAGGAGGTGCCGGAAATCCAGAAGGACCAGGCCCGCGCCCGCAAGGTCCGCGAACAAGGCGGCTGTTGCCCCGACTCCGCCGCCAAGACGACGAAGACGGAGAATACCGGCGGTTGCTGTACCCCATCGTAAGGAGTACCGCGAATGCACACAGACGAGCACAAAGCCTGTTACGGCACCATGTTTCCCGACCCTTTGCATGCTCCCAACGACCGCCGCGCGCGGGGCAAGGTCTTCGCTTTCCAGCTCGTGACTGCCGGCGGCTTCCTGCGCTCCGACCGCCGCGTCGAGGTCAACCGGGAGGAGTGGGACGACTGCCTGCGCTGCCCGGAGTTCGACCACTGTTACAAGCTGTGCATGGCCAAGCTCACCCTGGAAGCGGCCATTGCCGACGCCTGACGAGGCACCGATTCGCCCGTTACTCGGAAGAGAGAAAGGATTCTCATGGACAAGAGATTGTTCGCCGGCCTCGCCCTCCTGCTGCTGTTTGCGGGGACCAGTGTGGCAGACCCGCCCAAACCGCCCTCCCCAAAGTCGGCGGGTCAAATCGTGGTCGCTGATGCGGCCCGCACAAACCGTTACGTTTTCATCCTGTTCGCACGCGAAGACGATGCCGCCACGCAGGCCGTCCGGCATACCTTGCAGGCCACGCTGGCGCGGCGAGGTGCTCAGGCGACCTCTCTCGAAGTGCGCGTGACCGACCCGGCGGAGAAGCCGATGGTGGAACAGTACGGTGTCAGCCGCGCGCCCATGCCGTTGGTGCTGGCCGTCGCACCCAACGGGGCTATCACCGGCGGCTTTCCGCTGAAACTGACCGAGGCGCAAGTCGCCCAGGCGTTCGTCAGCCCTGCCGTAGCTCAGTGCCTGAAAGCCGTCCAGGCCCGCAAGCTCGTCCTGCTGTGCGTCCAGCCAACACCCACCGCCGCCCTGCCGCAGGGCGTGCGCGATTTCCACGCCGACCCGCAATATCGGGCAGCATCCTAAATCGTCACGGTACAGGCCGGCGACGCCGCCGAGTCCGACTTCCTCAAACGCCTGCAAGTGCCGGCGCAGATGGCGCAGCCTGTGACCGTGTTGCTCGCGCCGCCAGGCACCCCACTGGGCACCTTCACCGGCGCGATCACCAAGGAGCAGCTAATCGACAAACTGAAGGCGACGAAGTCGTGCTGCCCCGGCGGCTGCTGTCCGGGCGGTTGCTGCGGGACAAACGGCTGCGGACCCAAGCGCCCGGAGGGCAAGCCATGAACCTTCGGACCTTGATCGGGCGCGAACTGGCGGAGCGGCCCGTGGCGATGACTGTCGTCGTGCTGGTCATTGGGCTGGGCGTCGCTGCCCTGGTGGCTGTCCTCCAGGTAACCGACGCCTCCGAAAAGGCCGTGGCCCGCGAACTCGACGCCCTCGGCGCCAACGTGCTCATCCTGCCCAAAGGCGTCACCTTGCAGGATTACTACGCCGCCGACCTGCACGGCGAGTTCATCCCGGAGGAGTACGTCACGCGGCTGGCCCTGTCCGACGTGCAGGGCGTGGACAACCTGTCGCCGAAGCTATGCGTGCCGGCGTCGCTGGCCGGCCGCACGGTGACGCTGACCGGCATCCTGCCCAAGAGTGAGTTCCAGGCCAAGGCCGCCTGGCGCGGCGCGGGCGTCTTCGGCCGTCCCGCCGGCTGCGGGTCCATCGCCGATGTGCCTGGTGTCGATGCGCCCGCCGATCCGAAATTGCTGGCCCGCAAGCGCGTCATCGAGACGCTTGACGACCGCGAAGCTCTCGTCGGCGCCGACGTGGCCGCTCGCGCCGGCTTGCAGGAAGGCGATGAGGTGGACCTGCTCGGAGCACGCTTCACCGTGTTGGCGGTCCTGCCGCCGACTGGCACCGTGGACGATTCGCGTGTCTTCGCCCACCTGCATACGGTGCAGCGGCTGGCCGGCAAGGGCGAGGTCGTCAACGTCATCGAGGTCGTCGGCTGCTGCAGGCAAATCGCCGCCGGGTTGGTCGAGCAACTCACGGAACTGCTGCCCGAAACCAAGGTGGTGACCATCGCGCAGGTCGTGCAGACGCAAGTGTCGGTCAACCGCCTGCTGTCCCGGCTCGCGCTGGCGTTCCTGGCCGTGCTGGTCGTCCTGGGCGGCGCGAGCATGGCGGCCGCCATGTATAGCAACGTCCGCGAGCGCCGCCGCGAGATCGGCACCTTGCTGGCACTGGGGGCAACACCTGGCCTGGTCCTGCGGTTGTTCCTCGGCAAGGCGGCGCTGCTGGGTCTGCTGGGCGGCGTGACCGGCTCTGCCCTCGGCACGGCGCTGGCCGTCTGGCTCGGCCCGCAACTGGTCGGCGCGCCGGTGCGGCCGTTCGTGCCCCTCGCCGCGGTCGCTGTGGGCCTGGCGCTGGCCGTGGCCGTCGCCGCGACGTACCTACCGGCCCGGCGGGCTGCCCGACTCGATCCCTGCTTCTGCCTGCGGGAGGTGTGACATGGTGCGCATGGAGGCGGTGAGCAAGGTGTATCGCAGGGGAAGTCACAAGATCGTGGCGCTGATTCCCTGCACGCTGAAGATCGAGGAAGGGGAATTTCTGGCCGTGACCGGCCACTCCGGCAGTGGCAAGAGCACGCTGCTGGCGATCCTCGGCGGCATGCTGGCTCCGACGACCGGCCGGGTCTGGATAAACGGCCAGTCGCTCTACGCGCTGTCTGTGACCGAGCGGACGCGGCTGCGCCGGCGGATGATCGGCTTCGTCTTCCAGGCGTTCAACTTGGTGCCCTATCTGTCGGCCCTGGAGAACGTGCAGGTGCCCTTGTACCTGGCGGGCCTGTCCCCCGCTCGCCAGCGGCGGCGGGCGACCGAACTTCTGCAAGCGGTCGGACTGGGGGACCGGATGAGTCATCGGCCAAGCGAGTTAAGCGCCGGCCAGCAACAGCGCGTCGCCCTGGCCCGGACGCTGGCCAACGACCCGCCGCTGATCCTGGCCGACGAGCCGACCGGCAACCTCGATCCCGACACGCGCGAGCAGGTGCTGAGACTGCTGGAATCCTTCCGCCAGAGCGGGAAAACCGTCGTGATGGTGACGCATGACCCGGCGGCGGCCGAACGCGCTAGCCGGGTTCTTCGCTTGACCAATGGACTCGTCCTCGCCCCCGCCGCCTGAGTTATCCGCTTGGGTCTGCGGCCAAAGTGAGAAAGTTCGGTGAAGAAAGGAGAAGCACACTAGACGAAAGCGCGCAACCACAAGTATATTCGCCTGAGTGAATATACTTGCGTCCTGGTTGTCAGTTGAATTGCCCAGGCCGCGGTGCAAAGGTTGAGAGGAGTTTGTCCCCATGAGCACCCGCATCCTCGTCGTCGTGTTGTGCGCTCTTCTGCTCGGACTGGTGTTCTGGCCAACTTCCGGTCAGAGCGAGGAGCCAGCCGGACCCAAACTCGACCCGAACTTACCTTACCAGGCAAAGCGTTTTTCTCCGGTTACTTACGATGTCGATTTCGCGGTGGTGGTGACAGCCCCTTACCACACCAAGAAGCTCAAAGTCTGGCTGCCCTTGCCGCAATCCGACGCCGCACAGGAGGTCGAAGAAGGGACGATCACCACCTCGCCGATAAAGGTGACACACAAGGTTGCCAAGGAGCCGGTCTTCGGAAACCAGTTCGCCTACTTCGAGTTCGATCATCCCGAAGGCGCCCAAATCCTTCGCCACAAGTTCAGGATCAAGGTCTGGGAACTGCGTTGGCACCTCGACCCGGCGAAGGTCGTCGCAGTCCCGCGCTGGCCGGCCGGTTTCGACCGCTACCTGAAATCGGACCAGACGGTGCGGGTGGACGATCGCTTTCAGACACTCGCTAAGGAAATCGTCCCGGAACGCAAGAACCCCGCGGAAGACTTGGCCGCGGTCATGGACTGGCTCAACGGCCACATGACCTACGACCACTCGCAGGCTTCCCTCCGGGCCAGTTCGGAGCATGCTCTGATGGGGAAGACCGGCCATTGCAGCGATTACCACGGCCTCTGCGCCGCCTTCGGCCGCGCTCTCGGCTTTCCCACCCGCGTGACCTACGGCATCAACACTTTCCCCAAAAACTCGCCCTCTCATTGCAAACTGGAGGCGTACTTGCCCCCTTACGGCTGGGTAAGTTTTGATGTCTCCGAAACGCAGAGGCTCATTGGTGACCTCAGCAAGGAGAAGTCGTTGAGCCAGCAGCAACAGAAGGATTTGATCCACGCTACCACGAAGCGGTTGCGCCGCGGTTTCCGCGACAACACCTGGTATCTCCAGACGCGCGGGACCGATTACGACCTGGCTCCGCCCGCCAGCAGACGAGTGCCGGTCGTCCGCACCATCTATGCGGAGGCCGACGGGATTGCCCTGCCCGATCCCGATCCGGCCAACCCGAAAAAGAAGGAGTTCGCCTGGATGACCATGCACCAGTACATTCCGGATCGGCCCATAAGTTACCCGTTCAAGGACTGGAAGAGCTTGCCCGCAGCTGGGGAGGACAAGGAGTAACACAGCTCCGCCAGCGCAATACGGTGAAGCCGTCTGCCGGCGGCGAAGTGGCCTCGGTTGACGGGCGGCAGAACCCTTCTTGTCGTCCCCAGCAGGAGATACAAACGTCATGACCGCACCAGCCCGCCGCCCCCGGCGCATCCTCTTCGTGTGCGTCGAGAACAGCAACCGCAGCCAAATGGCCGAGGCGTTCGCTCGTCTGCACGGCGGCGATCAGGTCGAGGCATACAGCGCCGGCTCGCGGCCATCGGGCCGCATCAACCCCAGGGCGATCGCATCCATGCGCGAGGTCGGCTACGATCTGACGCGCCACGGCTCCAAGGGTCTGACCGACATTCCTGACGTGGATTATGCCGCCGCCGTCACGATGGGTTGCGGCGACGAGTGCCCGCTGGTACGCGCTCGTCTCCGCGAGGACTGGGGCCTCCCCGACCCGCGCGAGATGCCGCCCGAACAATTCCGCGCCGTGCGCGACCTGATCGAGAGCAAAGTCAAAGACCTGCTGAATCGGTTATCGGAGGAGAAGTGAAACCATGAGCACGACCACCGCGATCCGCCCCGAAGCGGCAACGGCCCTGCCCGCGCCGCCGAAGCGCCTGAACGTCTTCGAGCGCTATTTGACCGTGTGGGTGGCCCTGTGCATGGCGGCCGGCGTCGCCCTCGGCCGTGGCGCGCCCAGTCTGGTCGAGCGGCTTCGTGGTCTGGAGTTCGTCTCCGGCAGCCAGATCAACGCGCCGATCGCGGTACTCATCTGGCTGATGATCGTGCCCATGATGATGAAGATCGACTTCGCGGCGCTGGCCGGCGTTGGACGCAAGCCGCGCGGCCTGCTGGTGACACTGTTCGTCAACTGGCTGGTCAAGCCGTTCAGCATGGCCTTTCTGGGCTGGCTGTTTTTCCGCCACCTGTTACTGCCGCTGATCGGCCCGGAGTTGGCCGACCAGTACACGGCCGGCGTCATCATCCTGGCGGCGGCCCCCTGCACGGCGATGGTCTTCGTCTGGAGCTATCTGACTGACGGCGACCCGGCCTACACGCTGGTGCAGGTGGCGCTCAACGACCTCATCATGCTGGTGCTGTTCGCCCCACTGGTGCAGCTACTCGTCGCTGGAGCGTCGGCGCTGGCGGTGCCGTTCAGCGTGTTGCTGACGGCCGTGGTGGTGTTCATCGTCGTGCCGCTGACCGTGGGCGTCCTCGTTCGCACGGTCCTGATCCGCAGCCGCGGGCGTGACTGGTTCGAGAAGAGTTTCCTGCCGCGCTTCCAGCCGATCGCCGTGGCGGCGTTGTTAGCGACGCTGGTGCTCATCTTCGCCTTCCAGGCCGACAACATCCTCACCCACCCACTGCACGTCGCCCTGATCGCCGTGCCCATCCTGATTCAGGTGTATCTGAATTCGGCGCTGGCTTATGGGCTGATGCGCTGGCTGGGCGTACCCTACCCGGTTGCCGCCCCCGGTGCGCTGATCGGAGCGAGCAACTTCTTCGAGTTGGCGGTGGCGACGGCCATCGCGCTGTACGGCCCTGGGTCGGGTGCGGCGCTGGCCACGGTGGTCGGCGTGTTGGTCGAGGTGCCGGTGATGCTGTCGGTGTGCGCGGCCTGCAATCGGACGCGCGGATGGTTCTCTGCGGCCAGCGAGGCGTGACAAACATGCATGGGCAGATAGCTCTTCCTCCTCGGCGGGGCTTCCACAGCGACCAGTGCCTCTGCGAGCGTGCCAGCTGGGACGATTGGGGGAATGGTGCGTGCGGGGGGTGAGCAGCGGTGGCTGAGAAATCGTTGACTTCTGGGACGCATCGTCAGAAGATGGGGACAGTCCGTATCCCCGTCTCTTGTCCAAGGAGTGCGGCCGTGAGAAGGTGCAAGGCGTTCTTGGCCCTCGCAGTTCTGCTGTCCGTTCTCGGCTTCGGCATGGCGAACTCGACCCCGACGGTGGCTGGAGATCGGCATGAAGAAGTTGACCACATCGGGGGCAAATCGGCATGAAGAAGTTGACCACCGCAACTGCTTCCGCACGTTGAACAGGGTTCGCCCTGCTCCAACCTGCGGAGGCGAGGATGTTGACGGTGGACCTCTA
>DATBGU010000082.1:0-13064 GCA_036557825.1 Gemmataceae bacterium | reverse complement strand
GTGGCCTGGCCCATGCGCGAATTGATCCTGGAGCTGCGCCGCGAGCCCCACGAGTGTTTTTCCGAGAACACCCGGATTTACCTGCGCGAGGTCCACGACCATATCCTCGTCATCTTCGAGTTGGTCGAGTCCTATCGTGATATCCTCTCGACTCTGACCGAAACCTACATGTCAACCATCGCGAATCGAACCAACGAGATCATGAAGACGCTGACCATCATCAGCACGATCTTCGTTCCTCTAACCTTCCTCGTTGGGGTGTATGGCATGAACATGCCCATCCCGGAAAACAATTTCAGCTTTACCTATCCCATTTTTTGGATTGTTGTGCTGGCCGTGATCGGAGGGATGCTCTGGTGGTTTCGTTCGCGGCAATGGTTCTGATGGGCGTTACAATGGTTCACGACTCAGAGCGAGTTTGGTAATCGGCCATCGAGCGCCAGACCGGCATCCGCCGGGGTCTGACCCAGGTGCGGGCCTGTTGAAAAAAACGCTCGGCCTGCGCTGGCGCAAGATCGGCACCATCCCGGCCAAGGCCAACCCGCGGGAGCAGGCCGACTTCTTGACCACCAAACGTCGGACGCGGAAAGTCGATGATCCCTCTTTTCAGATCCACGGCGGACAGCGGAAGTTTGCACCATCGCCTTGTGGCGTGCGCGGTCAGGGGGAAGTCGGGATAGGGCTTGGTGGGCTTGCCGGACGGGGTCGGCGCGATAGAATTCCTTTCGGACATGGCAACGTCTCCTAAGCGCGGTTGCTGTGTTCGCGGCCTGCCCGATCATTGGCGCATAGGCCGTTTTTCCGAGTTTCCGGATGTTGCCGTTGGTTGTCAAGTTGTGATAGCAGTTGCGACAACCAATAACTGAGGGGAAAGGAAATCGACATAAAGCAGTAATTACCAGATATTTGGGGGCGTAGCTCAATTGGTTAGAGTACCGGACTGTCGATCCGGTGGTTGCGGGTTCGAGTCCCGTCGCCCTCGCTAAACAGAAGTAGCCGCAAGATAAGAACTTGCGGCTACTGTTGTTTCAGGGACACGACGAGTGGCAAATCGGTTTGGCAACAATTTGGCAACACCACACGGCTGGCATTGCAGTCGCATTTTTGGGGCATGGGCCAGTGACAGCACTTTTTCTGTTCGGAAGTGCTTCGCGGCTGGCTTTCCGGCCGCCCTCCCAATGCGTATGATTGGTAAGTCGCCGGCAGATCGACTCCTCCCATGACGGCGGGCTCGCCTTCGAGGCGGGCCGACAGCGGCCGGAAATCCCCGAAGCGCTGGTGACGCGGGGAACCGGGAGACACAGCCCGCAGCAATGCGGGTGTCGGTATCGCGGGAGGCTGCAGTCCTTCGCTGCGTTTCTAGGCGAGCAGCTTGGCCAGCGATGATCCACCCGACAGGCCTCGCTTGCGATATCGCAATGCACGATCGACCCCCGCCCACGTTTCGCCCGGAGCGTCCGCAATCGGACCGTCGTTGTATTTCGGCCACTTGCCGGTGCGTTGAAAGTGCAAGTCGGCCCAGTACAGGATCTGCTCGATGGTCAACGGCGGCAGGTTCAGCGGATCCCGCACACCGCGTTTCTTGACCAGCAGGCGGAGCAGGGAGGAGCCACCGGCCAGACCTCGGTGACCTTGCCGCAGGGCATCGTCGATCGTATCCCACTGCTCGCCGGGAGCGACGTGGACAGCTCCGGAATTGACGTTGGGCCAATCGCCAGTACGTTCATGGTGAGCATCGGCCCAGGCCAGAATCTTCTTGTACGACAACGGCGGTAGAGACTGGATATTTCGTCGGGCTCGATGCTGCTCGAGGAGCCTGGCCAGCGACGACTGCCCACGAACACCACGCCGGCCCTTCCGCAACGCCTCATCCACCGTGCCCCAGGTTTCGCCGGGGCATTCCGGAATCGGGCCCGAGTCCGCCGTCGGCCACTGGCCCGTCCGCTGATAGTGAGCATCGGCCCAGGCCAGAATGCGTTTACGGGACAGGCGGGGCAGGTTGACCTTGTTCCGCACGCCCCGTTCGATCGCCAGCAACTCGGCCAGCGAAAGACCTCCTGGCAGACCTCGCGATCCTCGCTTGAGGGCATGGTTGACGGCGCCCCAGGATTCCTCCGGAGCTTCCGCAATGGTTCCCGAGAGCGAGTGGGGCCAGTGGCCGGTCCGCTCGTGGAAGGCATCGGCCCAGGCGAGGATCTGCTCGATGGTAAAGTTGGGCCGACTCCAGGCATTTCGGACGCCTCGATGCTCGGCCAGCAGCAGAGATAGAGAAGAGCCGCCGGGCAGGCCGCGAAGCCCGTTCCGCAGGGCCATTTGCACTGCCGTCCACGTCTCGCCGGGAGCTTCGGGAATGGGTCCGGACTTTCCGGTGGGCCAGTTGCCCGTTCGCTGGTGATGAGCATCGGCCCAGGCCAGGATTTGCTCCTCCGTCAGCGGTGGCAGTTGTTTGCGGTTGCGGACACCGCGATGCTCGGCCAGGAACTTCGCCAGCGACGAGCCGCCAGGAAGGCCACGGCCTCCGCCCCGCAGGGCGTTCTCGATGGACATCCATTTCTCGCCACCGGAACCGGGGATGATGCCCGAGTCCTTGGTCGGCCAAGTTGACGTCCGCTGGTGGTGGGCGTCGGCCCATTCCAGAATCTTTTCTTCAGTCAACGGTGGCAAGCGGTGGATGTGGCGGGCACCGCACCTTTCGGCCAACAGTTGGGCCAGCGAACTGCCGCCGGGCAGCGTCCTCAGCCCGTTGCGGAGGGCGTTGTCTATACCTGCCCAGGTTTCGCCGCTGGTACCGGGGATGCTGCCGCTGGTCTTCGTCGGCCACTTGCCGGTGCATTCGCGATACGCGGAAGCCCAGCGGAGGATGTCGGGGAGGTTGAGCGAACGCTGAAGTCGCCTTTGCACGGCCTTCCCCTCAAAGACAGCGTGCGACTGCCGTGAGCCGACATCATCGCTCGGCCAGCCGCGGCATGAATCATCTTCCCTTCAGGCGGCGATTGTACCGGCCCTGATCCTGGTGCGGCAAGTCAGTGGTGTGCAGGGATACGAAATGCTTGCCGATTGTTCCTTCCAGAAGTTCATGTGGTGGGACGCCCGTATCGACTCGTCCGACCGAGGCACGAGCTTCACCTACACCGTCACTCCTGTCGTCGGCAAACCCGAGAAGCTCCAACTTCTCGAAGAAGCCGCCTTGGAAATCAAACTGACCATCCCCATGAGGTCGAGAACGGTATCGGCTCGTACTTCAATCGGGCCTTGGTCAGTTCTCAGGCATTCATCAAGGAATTTGGCACCAATCCGAAGGGCAGAACCTTGGACAAGGGCCTCGGCTGGCTCGCCAACAGCATAGAAGGTGGTCCCTGGCTTCATCGCCACCGCCGAAAAGTTGGATGGCGTAATCTACCACCTGAAGGACGGGAAGTGGGTGCTGCCCGCCCTTCATGCCTTCTCGGGAAAAGCATCCATCGTCTACAACAAGACCACCAAGGACAACGACAACGCAGCGACGTGGGCCGTTACCTCGCCGACGAGGTCAACGCTCCAGCAAGATTAAAACGCCGGCCGCGATGCCGAGGACCGCCAGGACCGTTCCGCTCCAGGGCATCTCGACATGAAGCAGCGGCAGCACATTGAATGCGATCACCCAGACGGCCAGCACGATCATCCCCCACCGGCGATTGCCCCGCTTGAAGAAGAGCATGACTGTCTCCCCATTTCCTCCACACGTTCATTCCGAGTGACCGTCCTGTTGTTTCTCGATCAGGTGCTGTCGGGCGGACCCCTCCTTGGCCAAACTATCCCGGATGGGTGAAGGGATGGATGTTCGGGAGCCTGAATCATTCAACCGCACGACATCAGAAACGCAAGGAGTCGCAGGAGTCTTCACCCAGCGGCATCTCGGTGGCGGGCCACCACAGTTCACGGCTTCTCCCTCGCGAACGTAAACAGCGTGTGCGTGCTGCCTGCCTTCGCGGCCAGCTTCTTGGGGCGGTCTTGCCCATTCGCCTTCGTCGTGCAGAGCTTCAGCGTGTCCTTGCCTAGCTCATAGACACCCAGGACCGTCGTACCCTTGTTCTTGTCCTGCACCGCCTCAGTGAGGACCAGATCGATGGCCTTGGGCTTCTGCATGGCATCCAGCGTGAAGGTGCCGCGGACGGTGACCTGGCCGCCCTGCTCGACGGTGAAGGTATCCTTGTCGAACCGCAGCAGTAGGCTGCTTGCCTCCGATGGGGGCAGGAAGTCGCCCTTGATCTGCAGGGAGACGCCCCGCCAGCTTCCCTGGAGCTTCTCAATGTCCTCGCGGAAATCGTCGTCCGGCGGTAAAGGGGCGGCGGCCAGCAACAGGCCGGCGAGCAGAGCTATCGTGGCAGGGCGGATCATCTCGGGTCTCCAGGGAATGGTCATGGGAGTGTACTCGGTCGGCGGGATACCCGCCCTTGACCGGCAGGTACGTCGTGCTGAGCGTTGGCAGACAGACCGGGGTGCAGAATCCCTCAGATTGCACTGGCCGCTGCCGGCAGCACGGGCAATAACTTCCGAGGAGGTGCGATGACCCTTGCATGTGCACGGCATGGCCGGCGGGCGAGAGTTGCCGAACCGGCTCTCGCCTCCGGCCCTCTGGCAGCCTGCCTATAATGAACAAGGTGACTGCGGAAGCCGAACGAGAAAGAGGCCACCGATGCTACTTCAGGAGTTCAACTGGAAGAAAGAGGTATTGCAGTCCGAGGAGCCGGTGCTGGTGGACTTCTGGGCCAACTGGTGTCCGCCCTGCCGAGCCATGAATCTCGTCATCGAGACCCTGGCACGCGACTTCAAGGTCTGCAAGGTCAACGTGGACAACAACCAGAAACTGGCGGACTGCTACCACATCGCTTCCATCCCGGCCCTGCTGATCTTCAGGGATGGGCGGATCGTGGCCCGCTACGCTGGCGTCACTTCCGAGGTTACCCTGCGTGCTCAATTGCAGGAGCTGGGCCGATGAACGGTCAGGCGAGCTTCGGCTGGATGCTGCTAGTTATCGGTCTGGTCGTGGCGGGCATTGGCGTGCGATGGATCGGACGGCCCTCGCTCCCCTTGTTGGGGCGACTGCCCGGAGATATCCGCGTCGAGGGCGAGCACGTCCGCTTTACTTCCCCCCGGTGACTTACCTGCTGCTGAATGGGATCCTGAGCCTGCTGCTGTGGCTCATCCGTTACTTGCGGGGCTGAACTGACATTATCGCACTTGGCCGCCGGTGCAACTCGATGAGGAGGAGCGGTAGTAAGGGGCACACGACTCGATGAAATGGCTTTCTTGGGAGCGTTCAGGAGGTCTCGCCTCGCTTGAGCCTTTCCAATTCTTCCCGTAACCGGCGATTCTCTTCCTCCAGGGAGGATGCCGTGGGCAGAGGTTGTTGGCCATAGCTCACGATAGTATCCTCGGTGAAATAAACGCCCGTCCACATGCTGGTCTTACAATGGGATCGATGCACATTCCCATCCTTGTCGCGGTAACGCACTTCATAAATGCGATCGCTCTTCTCGCCAAACCAACCCGGACCGAAGGGGTCCCAGTTAGTCTCCAGGAGTTTGCCACCTCGAGCCTCGACGTAGTCGCGAACTCGATCGCGATCCATACCCCCTGCTAGGAGGCGGATGACCAAGACTGCCAGGATGCCAAGGATGATCAGGACGATGAAGCCCGCTTCCATTGAAGAGAACCTTATGAGGAATGGCGATCTGTCGCTGCCAGCGGTGAATCATCAACGCTTGAATCCTCGGCGTCAAGAACCTTTTGGAGCAGTTCCGAATCCACTGGACTATGGATGTTGACCTCGCCAGCGGGCGGCGTTGAATCGCTCACCAGTTCGTTCCCGTCGAGGGTTTGCCTTTGCCTGTGGGTGCCTCTCCTGGATCTTCAAATGATCGGACGAACGCTCAGTGGCAAATCCGACCGCCTCTATCCTTTCATCCGCGAGAGTTTTGAACAACCGGGCGAGGGCAGCTACAGGCCCCTTGACGGCGACCCTCGTCGCGTTTAGCAATGTCCGGACACAAAACGGGGTTCAGGCCAAGCAGAGCCACCAGCCGATGGACAGGCTGGCCAGGGCGGCGGCACAGACAGGCGTGAAGCCTTTCGGCGTCCACAAGCCGATCGGAGTATCGGCAGGGTGACCAATCCGGACGTTGCCTATCGCTTTCCCACGAGCATTCAGCCGCGACAGTGGCTGCTCCTCCTTGCCGCCCCACCTCCCTGGCGGTACAGTTGCCCTGACTGTCGGACCAACCGCAAGGACCGCCCTCATGGACATGACCTCCTTCTGCCTGCACGCCGCGGCCGCCGCCCTCATGGGGGCCGCCATCGGCCTGGAGAGACAGTGGCATCTGCTGCACACCGTCGGTCTGCGGACCAACGCTCTCGTCGCCCTCGGGGCCGACTTGTTCGTCTCCCTGCCCAGCCTGCTCGGTGGTAATCCCGGCCCGGCTCACCTCGCCGGACAGGTGGCCACCGGCGTCGGCTTCCTCGGCGGCGGCGTCATCTTGCGGGAGGGACTCAACGTCAAGGGCATGAACACGGCGGCCACCCTGTGGTGCAGTGCTGCCGTTGGAGCCCTGACCGGTGCCGGTCAGCCGCTGGCGGGGCTGGCCGGCACCGTGGGCGTGCTCGCCCTCCATCTGGCTCTGCGGCCGGTCAGCGACTGGCTCGACCGCCGCATGCGGGCGGCCCCGAACGCCGCCACGGCCTACCGACTTCGTGTCCGCTGCCGAGCGGGTAGTGAGGGGGTGGTACGAGCTCTGCTGCTGAAGTTCTTCCACGACCACCCGACCCTGACTGTCCAGGGCCTCACGACGCAAGAAGGCGGCGAGCCAGGCGTGGCCGGCGTCGCGGCGGACATCCGCTCGGAGCAGCGGGACGACCGGACGATGGAGGAGCTGATGGCCCTAGTCAACGACGAGGCGAGTGTCTCTTCGGTCAGCTGGGAGAAGGGCCAGCCCGAGTAGAGTGGGCCGCCCGAGTTGCCAGGGCGAATACCGAAAGCCGACCGGAGCAGACGCAGGGATCTCTTGAGGTCCGATCCGAAGCCAGGGATCTCGCTCATACCCCTGAGGAGACCCTGGCGGCTTCACCGTTCAAACCTCCCTGGTTCGGGACCATCCCGTTGCATCGATGCCCTGAAGAACCCGCGTCATCGAGAAGTGGAGGCTTGCCTGCTCAACGGCTGCCAGTCTGAATCTGTTGCATCAGCCCGCCGGCATTCCAGGCGTCCCAGGCCTCAACGATCTTACCGTCGCGAATCCGCATCCAGGTGATGCCGCGAAACCGCACCGGCTTGTTCGTGGCAGGGCAGCCGAACCCCTCGCCACGGTGGGTCGCGGACGCCAACCAGCGAACGACGACCTCCTCACCCTCGGCAACAACGCCCTCGATGGCTATTTTCACGTCGGGAAACGTTTTCACAAACTCTGTGTGGAAGGCCAGGAAGGCCTCCGGGCCGGTCACGTCGCCGTGCTCCATGTGGCCGACGCTCTCCGGCAAAGACAACTCGTAGACCGTCTCCGTGCGGCGTTGATTCCAGATCTCCTCGAACCAGCGTTTGGCTACCTGGACGTTCGGTTCCGAGCTCATGGTTTTGCCTCCGCGGAGGGGATGATGGGTGTCAACAAGGATACCCGTGCGCCAATCTCCCGTAAAGCCGGCGAAGGCTGCGTCGAGTCAAACGACACTCAAGGCCAACATTTCAACTGACCAACCCCCCGAGGGAATGGATGGCTTTCAGAAGCATCTCGATCCCGATGGGCTTGGGGAAGTAGCCGGCTACTCCCAGCGAGGCGGCGGTCCGGGCAAGGTTGTCCTCGGCGGAGAGGAGGAGAACTGGGATGGGGGCCAGGAGCGGAGACTGCAATTGCTGTTTGCGGAAGGTACGGCCGTCCATCACCGGCATCGACAGATCCAGCAGGATGACGGAAGGGTGCTCGCCGTCGCTCAAGCGGTCGAGGGCTTCTTGCCCGTGGGCAGCAGCGGTCACCCAGTAACCGGCGGCTTCCAGAAGGGTTTTCAAGGCGTCCCGCGTAAGGTCATCGTCTTCGACGACGAGGATGTGGTTGGCGTGCGGCGTGCCCATGATCGCCTCTCCCGGCAGTGCGAGAGGGCAGGCGAAGCGGACGCAGGGGGTGGCCTGCCTGGCCGAGGTAGCGGCTGGCCCTACGTGAGCCGTTTCGCAAGCCCGGTGGCTGGATGAAAGGATGTCCGCCCGCCCTGAGCGGACATCGGACGACGGCAGGAGTGTATCGCAAAGCTCATGCCGCCAGGATCGATTATGGAAGAGGTTCCGCGGCAGATGGGACGGCGGGCACGCTGACGACCCTGGACTCCAGCAAGCTGTTTGCCAGCCGATGGGCAGGCTCGCCGAGGCCAGATACGCTCTCAAACTCGAGGACCGAGGGCACCAGCGGAGTGAAGACCGTGTCAAAACCCAGAGCCTACTGTGAATAGCCTTCGGGGGAGGAAGCCATTCATCGGTTGCATAATGCCGAGACGAGTCGCGATAACCTCTTGAGAGGGGATGCCGCGAAGTCTCTTCGCATGGACTCGCGATACGCGGCCGCCGTAACCGGTCCTTCCAAGTCACGCAAGGCCCGCCCGTACGGCAGGATCACGCCAAGTTGACTCGCCCGTGCGGACAAGACGACCAAGCCCGACGTTCGGTTTCTACGCCAGTCCGGGTACTTTCGGATTTCCAGCATTATCGTGCTATCGTCAGGAGACGGTGAAAAGGTTAGCTCATAGGAGACGGGCTCGCAGGAAGCGATCGCGACACCTGGTAGGCCCTCGGCCACGAGAACTAAGCAGAACGAGGCCAGCCGCACCTGGCGGGAGCGAGGCGATAGCACCAGGTCGTAGTGGAGCACGCGGTCCTGCTTACCGCCCTTGACGATGTCGCCCGACGGGATGCCGCTCGCCGAGATTGCGGAAGGCTGATTGAAGGCGTTGCCTGGCCCGGCGTCAGACGATCACTTTCGCGAACCGCGACAGCATATCCCTTAACCTCAACGGCTCGACAGGCTTGACGAGGTGCATATCGATGCCTGCCTCTTGGGAACATCGGCGGTCGGACTTATGGCCGTAGCCGGTCACGGCGATGATCCACGGTGGCTTATCGAAGAGGTGCTCGCGGAGGCAGCGTGCGACGTCGTAGCCGCTCATGTCTGGTAAGTCGATGTCCAGCAGCACCACATCGGGTTTATCAGCTCGTGCTCTCTCGATGGCGGACGAACCATCCGAGGCCAGCTGGACGTGATGTCCGTACAACACAAGGAGGCGAGCCAGACTGGTGGCGACATCGGTGCGGTCATCAACGATTAGGATGTGCAAGCCGGACATGGCAACGTCTCCCGTGTAAGCGGGTCCGTCCGCCGTCTCGAAACAAGTACGGGTGAAGGGCGATTCATCGGAACAACGATGAGTGAGCTTACATTAAGGCACGGCTCATCCTTTGTCAACAACCCAGATGGCCCCTTCAACATTCTTTCATGGAAGAGGTGAAGCAGTGAGCCGAGTTCGCGTACGAGGACGTTTCTGCAACGCGGCAACAGCACGGATTGATCTGGCAAGAGGCGTTGCGGTAGATCGTGGCCTTGGATGGGTGCGACAGTGTCGTTCTGACCTAAAAGATACCCTAGTTCTCCCAGAAGAACAATCGACGCGGGCAGGCTCATGACGAGCTCCGTGGCGGCTCTCCATCCTTTCCCTCGAAGCCGGTACACGTGGACCATGGCCACGGATGAGCAGGAGGTTTCGGGGGGCGGCAGCCGGGAGACGGCTCCTTCGCCATTCGGCCCCTCCTGACTCAAGACGTAGGCGGGCGGGGATACCTCTCGGTCGGATAGGGACTACCTCCGGGCCTGGAAAGCCGTTATGATCGCCCCCTGTACTTCACCAAGCCCCCGGACTTTCTCCTGGCGGAAGCCGGACCGGATGCGACTTGGGCCAGGCACCGTCCCGTCGGGGCAGATCGGCGGTCCCAAGGAGGTCTTCATGTTCCACGGCGACATCTCCAGCAGCAACGACACGGTCGGCATCGCGGTGGTCAACTACAAAATGCCCCGCCTGCACACCCGCAAGGAAGTCCTCGATAATGCCCGCAACATCGCCCGCATGATCGACGGCATCAAGGTCGGCCTGCCGGGCATGGACCTGATCGTCTTCCCTGAGTACAGCACCCACGGCATCATGTACGATCATCAAGAGATGATGGAGACCGCCTCCCAGATCCCCGGCGAGGAGACCGACATCTTTGCCCAGGCGTGCCGGCGGAATCGCACCTGGGGAGTGTTCTCGCTCACGGGCGAGCGGCACGAGGAGCACCCGCGAAAGGTGCCCTACAACACCCTGGTCCTGATCGATGACCAAGGCCAGATCGTCCAGAAGTACCGCAAGATCATGCCCTGGTGCCCCATTGAGGGCTGGTATCCGGGGAGTTGCACCTACGTCTCCGACGGCCCCAAGGGGCTGAAGGTCAGCCTCATCATCTGCGACGACGGCAACTATCCGGAGATCTGGCGGGACTGTGCCATGCGAGGTGCCGAACTGATCGTGCGATGCCAGGGGTACATGTATCCGGCCAAGGAGCAACAAATCCTGGTGGCCAGGGCCATGGCCTGGATGAACAACTGCTATGTGGCCGTGGCCAACGCCGCCGGCTTCGACGGCGTTTACTCGTACTTCGGCCACTCGGCGATCATCGGCTTCGATGGCCGGACGCTGGGCGAGTGCGGCGAGGAGGAATACGGCATCCAGTATGCGGCGGTGTCCACGTCGCTCATCCGGGACTTCCGGGCCAACGCCCAATCGCAGAACCATCTCTTCAAGCTGCTGCATCGTGGCTACACGGGCGTGCTGCACTCTGGGGACGGGCAGAAGGGGATGGCCGAGTGCCCCTACGAGTTTTACCGGAACTGGGTGCTGAATGCGGGGAAGACGCAGGCGGCGGTGGAAGGGATCACCCGGCCGACGATCGGGACGGCGGAGTGCCCAATCGGGGGATTGCCGGTCGCGGCAGGGGTGGGCGGAGGCCGCGGCGATCCGGGCGAGGTGATTTGATGGGGATTACCGGCAATGTACATCGTCCTCCTCGGGCCCGGCCAGCAAGTCACTGTGATCCGGCTCGTTACAGCCTGGTTACACCCGCGACCTGCCCACCACGATACACTGACAGCGGTGCCCGCGGAAGTGACCCTCGCGAAATGGAGAGCCGCCATGATCTCGTCCCTCACCCGCCTGCCGACCATCCTCGTCCTGGCGGCCTTGGCTACCGTCAGCGGCGATGCGGCGGCCCAGCCGGCCGCCTTCTCGTTCTCCGTCGACAAAGTCGCTGTGCCTGGTGGCGACCGGGCAGTCGTGAAGGTTCTGAGCTTGGGAAAGGAAGAGGTCGAGTGGGCGCAGAAGCTGCTGCCGCTGACGGTCGGGGCGAAGACGACCCCCATCGCCGAGGTTTCCTGCCTGGCGTTCTCGCCTGACGGCAAGGTACTCGCGGTGGGCGGCGGCGTCCTCTACCACGGGCATGTGGCCCTGCTGGAGGCCACGACGGGCAAGCTCCTCTGGGTGAGGCGGGACATCGGCCCGCAGCAGCAGGTTTCACTGGCCTTCTCGCCTGACGGCAAGAATCTGTGTGCCGGAAGCCTCGGGGGGCCAGCCACTCTGCTCAACGCCGCGACCGGGGAGTTGGGGCGGACGCTGGCGGCGAAGGGGATCGAGTCGGTGGCCTTCTCCCCCGACGGCAAGTTGGTGGCGGCCGGGTGCCGGGACGCGACGGACAGCGACAACATTCGGGCCGAGGTCCGGCTCTGGGAGGCCGGGACGGGGAAGCTGCTGCGGTCGTTCTCGCGGGGCCACGGAGCGGTCGCCTTCTCGCCCGGCGGCAAGCTACTGGCGACCGCCGGCGAAGGCAACGCTGTGTCCATCTGGAACATCGAGACGGGGCAGCTGAAGCGGACGCTGAAGGGGAAACCGGCCAGCCTGATTGCATTCTCCTCCGACGGCAAGACGCTGGTGAGCGTAGAGAAGTTGGGAGGGGCGTTGAACCTCTGGGACGCCCGGTCGGGCGAACGGCTGCGGAAGCTGGGTAACGATGCGATCGGTCAGGCGGCGTTCTCCCCAGACGGCAAGACCATCGTGGCCTGGAAGAGCAAAGGGGGATTGCAGCGGTGGGAGTTGGCCAAAGTGCTGGGCGGCAAGTCCGGCGAGTAGTGGACTGCGGTTGCCGGCTATCGGTGAGCACCTTTCGGCGACCACACCCCGCATCCTGATGCCGGCGGGATTGCTGGCGACACGGGCTTTGATGGCAGCGGGGCCAACGTAATTGTAGAGCTTGGTCATGCCTTCTGGTGGGTAGCTTCCTCGGTGGCTCGATTATCAGGAAAGGTTGGCCAGGATGACCTCCCTAGTCTTGTACCGATCACAATGGCGGCGGAAGTCGTCGCGGTTCAGAAGCCGGGAGACGTAGACCTCCGCCATCACGGGCACGGCCAACTCGTAACGGTCGCCCGTGAACTGCACGGGAGGCGGGTCGGTCGATGGTTGCCCTACCGCTTGAGAGGACTCGATAGCCAGGACGTTCGGCGGCACGCGGTATTCCACATCCACCGCTGTCGTCCGCCATCCCAGGAAGACCCAGACTTTTGTCCGTTCCTTCACCTCGTCATAGAAGACAGGGACCATCATGCGAGCATCGCGACTTACGTCGGTATCAAGCCCGAGCTTCGCCCGCCACTCCGAGAAGTGGCTGGCGACCGCATCACCTCGGTCGGGCACGCCCATCCCTGATTCCCGCATGGCTGTGGCGGCAGCCCCCGCGAATAGTTCCTCGACGCCGGCGAGCTCCTCAGCGAGGCCCATCGTGATCGATCCATCGGGGGTGAGGCGGTGCAGGACGGCCAAGCCGTCGGCCCCTGGAGATCGGCATGAAGAAGTTGACCACATCGGGGGCAAATCGGCATGAAGAAGTTGACCACCGCAACTGCTTCCGCACGTTGAACAGGGTTCGCCCTGCTCCAACCTGCGGAGGCGAGGATGTTGACGGTGGACCTCTA
>DATBGU010000081.1:0-48526 GCA_036557825.1 Gemmataceae bacterium | reverse complement strand
TAGAGGTCCACCGTCAACATCCTCGCCTCCGCAGGTTGGAGCAGGGCGAACCCTGTTCAACGTGCGGAAGCAGTTGCGGTGGTCAACTTCTTCATGCCGATTTGCCCCCGATGTGGTCAACTTCTTCATGCCGATCTCCATGCCGTCTCCGAAAGGGTCGATTACGGTAGGGCTACACGCCGCGCCTCACCACCGGGGACACGCATCATGCGCCACACCTGCGACCGCCGCTCGTTCCTCCAGGCCGCCACGCTGGGCCTGGCCGCATCGCAACTGTCCGCCGCGCCGCCGGAGGGCGAAACCCTCTCCAACGGCATTCGCCTCCCGTCCCCGTGGCCTCCGCGGCGGACGTACTCCCGCGAGCCGATGCCCCTGCCGTACCTTGACCAGCCGCCGGCCGTCATCCCCATCGACGTTGGACGTCAGCTCTTCGTCGATGACTTCCTCATCGCCCGCACCGACCTCACGCGCACCTTCCACGCGGCGAAGTACCACGACAGCACTCCGGTCCTCAGGCCCGATCAGCCCTGGGAGAAGGAGGGGGGACCGACGGCGATGGTCTTCAGCGACGGCGTCTGGTACGACCCGAAGGAGCGTCTCTTCAAGATGTGGTACATGGGCGGCATGACCCGCGGCACCTGTTACGCCACCTCGAAGGACGGCCTCCGCTGGGACAAGCCGACCCTCGACGTGAAGAAGGGGACCAACATCGTCCAGCCCGACCCGCGCGACTCGGTTACCGTGTGGCTCGACCTTGCCGAAAAGGACGCCGGGCGGCGCTACAAGCTCTTCCGCTCCTGGCGGAGCAAGACCGCCTCCACCGGCTGGGAGCAGACGGTCTACTTCTCCGAGGACGGCATCCACTGGGGCAAGCCGCGGGCGACGAGCGGGCCGTCCGGCGACCGCAACACGGTCTTCTACAACCCGTTCCGCAAGGTGTGGGTCTACAGCGTCCGCACTAACGACCCCAAAATGGGCCGCACGCGCGGCTACGTCGAGAGCGCCGACGTGCTGGCCGGCGCCCGCTGGAAGAACGGGGGCGACCCGCTGCCGTGGGTGGGCGCTGACAGGGACGACCCGCGGCGCGACGACCTCCAGGTGCAGCCCCAGCTGTACAACCTCGACTGCGTGGCCTACGAGAGCCTGCTGCTGGGCCTCTTTAGCATCTGGCGCGGCCAGCCGAAGGATCGCCCCAAGCCGAACGAAGTCTGCGCCGGCTTCAGCCGTGACGGTTTCCACTGGCACCGTCCCGATCACCGCCCCCTCGTCCCGGTCTCGGAGAGGCAGGGCGACTGGAACTGGGGCAACGTGCAGTCGGCGGGCGGCTGCTGTCTCGTCGTCGGCGACCGGCTGTACTTCTACGTCAGCGGCCGGGCCGGCATGAAGGGCTCGCCGGTCTCGGGCGTCTCGACGACCGGCCTGGCCGTGCTGCGCCGCGACGGCTTCGCCTCGATGGGGGCCGGCGACAAGAAAGGCTGGCTGGAGACGCGGCCGGTGACGTTCCGCGGCGCGCACCTGTTCGTCAACGTCGCGGCGAAGGGCGGCGAGTTGAGCGCCGAGGTGCTCGACAAGGACGGCGCAGCCGTCGCTGGGCTGACGCGCGACAACTGTGTGCCGGTGCGCGGTGACAGCACGCGTGCTGCGGTGACGTGGAAGGGGGCCGACCTGGCGAAGCTGGCGGGGCAGGCGGTGCGCTTCCGCTTCCACCTGCGGAACGGCGAGCTGTACGCCTTCTGGGTCAGCCCGAAGGCGTCGGGGGCGAGTCACGGCTACGTCGCGGCGGGCGGGCCGGGGCTCACCGGGATGACAGACACGGTAGGGGCCGGAGCACCGGGCGGGTGATTCTGGGAGCCTGAGGGGCGTCACCCCAGCAGTTCGGTCCGGGCCGATCCGCCACCCGCGATCGGCATCTGCCGGCCCAGCACGACAATTTCGACGCGATACCCGACGCCCCCGAGCGCGGACGGCATGAATCTCCCCCAGTTCACCACTGCGGGCCATATCTCGGGCCTGACGCACGAGGGGATAGCCCGTGTAGTTGTGCGTCAGGGCGAAGACCACCCCGGCCCGCTCGATGATCGCGGCGAGTTCCTCGGCCTGCTCCAGGTTGAAGGTCATGGGCTTATCGCACAGGACATGGAAGCCGCTCTCGACGAATGCCCTGGCGGTGTCGAAGTGCGTGTGGTTGGGGGGTCGCGATGGAAACGAAGTCGATGCGCTCGCCCGGCGGCAACCGCGCTTCCGCGGCGACCATCTCCTGGTAGGAGCCATAGGCCCGCTCCGGCGGGATGTCGAAATCCGGGTCCAGGCTCCGGGCGCGGGCAGGGTCCGAGGACAAAGCTCCGGCCGTCAGGATAGCCCGGTTATCCAGAGTGGCCGCAAGGACATGGACCCGGCCGATGAAACCCCCGCCACCGACCAGCCCCATTCGGAACTTGCGGTTCAAAGGCGGATTGGCCGACATGGCATTCTCCCTTTCTTCCCGGGGAAAAGGTGAATTTTGCCCTGGGATCGTTATACTCCCACCAGGCCGCATCAACTTCGTCGGGTATTGCTTCATGAAGATCGCCATCGATTCCTACTGCTATCACCGCTATTTCGGCGAGGTCTATTCCGGGCTGCAACAGCCTCCCAGCCGGACCATGACTGTCTGGGACTTCCTGAAACGCGCTCGGCAGCTGGGCGTGTCCGGCGTTTCCCTAGAGTCCTGCTACTTCCCTTCCTTCGACGATGACTTCCTCTACCGCCTGCGCGATACGCTGGATTCTTACGGCTTCGAGCGTGTCTGGGCGTGGGGACATCCTAATGGGCTGTGCTCGGGAACGGATCGGCAAGCCGCCAGCGACCTGGTCCGGCATCTGGCCTATGCCCAAAAGATCGGGGCTCGCGTCATGCGCATTGTCGGAGGGAGCCGGCGGACCAGGCCCACCTCCTTCACCGTGCACAAGCGCCGGTTGGGCGGGATGCTGCGGAAGCTCCTGCCCGCTGCTAAGCATCATGGCATCGTCCTGGCCCTGGAGAATCACATCGACCTGACGGCGGATGAGATGGTAGACCTGATGGACAGCGTGGATTCGCCCTGGCTGAGAGTCTGCCTGGATACCGGCAACAACCTGCGCCTGCACGAGGATCCGCTGGTGGTAGCCGAGAAGCTGGCTCCGTTCACCCGAGCCACGCACGTCAAGGATGTGGGGGTTCGTCGGGGCGATCCGAAGGATTTCGCCTTCTGGCCCAGTGTGCCACTGGGACAGGGACTGGTGGACATCGGCCGGATAATCGCCTTGTTGCGAAAAGCCCGGTACAAGGGACTGCTGGCCATCGAGGTGGACTATCTGCACCCCGATTATGGCGACGAGGACCGGGCCGTCGCTGCCAGCGTCAAATACTTGAAGACCCTCTTGGACCCAAAGGTAATCCGCCGGACCTCCCGGAGCCGGACAGGACGGTGATTCCGTGACGAGCTCCGCACGCACGTTTTCCGTGAGGAAGTGGAGCAGTCCTTGTCTTCGCGGACCAACTCATCAAGAAGGCGGGTCAAGCAGACGCGAGACCGGTCCACCGTCTTAAAGTCGTAGGGTGACCAGCCAACAGAAACATCAGACGAAACGACAGGAGGTTCTGTAACCATGGATAAGAGAAAATTCATCAAGCTATCCGCTGCGATGCTGGCGACGCCGTTCGGGTTCGCCGCGTCTGGTGGGAAGCGAGACGACAAACTGAAGAATTGGGCCGGCAATTACCAATACGGTACAGGCAAGCTGCATCCCGCCAGGTCGGTCGAGGAGATCCAGAAGCTCGTCAAAAAACACGCCAACGTCAAGGTGCTTGGCACGCGCCATTGCTTCAACGGCATTGCCGACAGCACAGCGAATTTCCTCTCCCTTTCGCCGATGGATCGTGTCGTTGATCTGGACGCGAAGGCGCGTGCGGTCACGGTCGAAGCGGGCATGCGCTACGGCCACTTGTGCCCTTTTCTTCATGAGAAGGGCTTCGCGTTGCACAACCTCGCCTCCTTGCCCCATATTTGCATCGCCGGTGCCTGCGCCACCGCGACGCACGGGTCGGGGGACAAGAACGCCAACCTGGCTACGGCGGTTGCCGGCCTCGAAATCGTCACGGCCGGGGGCGAGGTGCTGAAGCTGTCCCGCGAAAAAGACGGCAAGGTCTTTCGGGGGGCTGTCGTCAACCTGGGTGCCCTCGGTGTGGTGACCAAGCTCACGCTGGACGTACAGCCTACCTTTGAGATGCGACAAGACGTCTACGAGAACCTGCCCCTGACGCAGCTCAAAGACCACTTCGAGGACATCATGTCGGCCGGCTACAGCGTGAGTCTCTTCACGGATTGGCAGCATAAGCGGGTGAGCGAAGTCTGGCTGAAACGCCGCATCGAGAAGGGATTCCCTCTGGACGCGAAACCGGAGTTTTACGGGGCCAAGCTCGCCGCCAAGAACCTACACCCGATCGCCGATCTGTCCGCGAAAAACTGCACGGAGCAGATGGGTGTCCCCGGCCCCTGGTATGAACGGCTGCCGCACTTCCGCATGGGCTTCACACCGAGCAGTGGCAAGGAGTTACAATCCGAGTACTTCGTTCCCCGCAAGAACGCCGTCGAAGCCATTCTCGCGGTCGAGCGGTTGCGCGACGAGGTAAGCCCTCATCTGATGATTTCGGAGCTGCGCACCATCGATGCGGACCAGTTGTGGATGAGTACCTGTTACCAACAAGCCAGTCTGGCCATTCACTTCACCTGGAAGCAAGACTGGGATTCCGTGCGGAAGGTGCTGCCACGCATCGAAAAGGAACTGGCCCCGTTCAAAGCTCGACCGCACTGGGGCAAGCTGTTCACCATGGCCCCCGAAGAACTACAGAAACGCTACGACCGGTTGCCCGACTTCAAACGGCTTCTCAAGGAGTATGATCCACGGGGCAAATTCCGCAACGACTTCCTGGACACCAATATCTACGGCTGACGCGACCTCGGGCGGGCAGAGACCTCGGTGCTTGGGAGCGGTCTGGCGGCCGGCGCGAGCGCATCAACGATGCAACGCGCTGTCGGCCGAGATCACCAAGGCCGGTGCTGCGCTGACCGGCGCCAGTCGGCCTTGTGCCGGACCGGACGAACACGAACGCCGCCCCGCGGGGGACCTTAGGGGACAGAAGCTAATGAAGGTACTGATCGCGGACAAATTCTCCGAGGCTGGACGAGCCGCCGTGGCGCAGTCGGGTGTCGAGGTAGTCTATGACCCGGAGCTGAACGATGCCGCGCTGACGGCGGCGGTCCGCTCCACGGCCGCGGAGATCCTCGTCGTTCGCAGCACGAAAGTGCCCGCGGCGACGCTCGCGGCGGGCCGCCTGAGCCTTGTCGTCCGGGCCGGCGCGGGCTACGACACGATCGACGTGCCGGCGGCCTCGGCGCGCGGCATCTATGTGTCCAACTGTCCGGGCAAGAACTCCATCGCCGTTGCCGAGCTGACCTTCGCACTCATGCTGGCGCTGGACCGCCGCCTCCCCGCCAACGCCGCAGACCTCAAGGCCGGCCGCTGGAACAAGGCGGAATACAGCAAGGCGCGCGGCCTGTTCGGCCGGACGCTCGGCCTGGTCGGACTGGGCCGCATCGGGCAGGAGATGCTCGGCCGCGCCCGCGCCTTCGGCATGCCCGTAGTGGCCTGGAGTCCGTCTCTCACGCCCGAGCGCGCGGCGTCACTCGGCGCGCAGCCGAAGGGGTCGCCGGCGGAGGTGGCCACGGCGTGCGACGTGCTGAGCATCCACGTCGCGCTCACGAGCGGCACACGCAACCTGATTGACCGCGGGGTGCTCGAGGCTCTCCGGCCGGGGTCGTACTTCATTAACACGGCGCGGTCCGAGGTCGTGGACCAGGCGGCGCTGTACGAGGCAGTTCGCGACCGGGGCATCCGGGCCGGGCTGGACGTGTTCGCGGGCGAGCCGTCCGGCGGCGTCGGCACCGTCGCGGACCGGATCTTTGAGCTGGACGGGGTGATCGGCACGCACCACATCGGCGCGTCCACCGAGCAGGCGCAGGAGGCCATCGCGGAGGAGACGGTGCGGATCATCGGCGAGTACGTCAGGACGGGTCGCGTGCCGAACGTCGTCAACCTCGTGAAGAAGAGTCCGGCGACCCACCTCTTGGTTGTGCATCACTACGACCGGGTCGGGGTGCTCTCGGCAGTCTTCAGCCATCTCAAGCAAGCGGGCATAAATGTCCAGGAGACGGAGAACATCGTCTTTGAGGGGGCGGCCGCCGCCGTCGCCCGCATCCACCTGGAGAGCGCCCCGCCGCCGGGCACTCTGGACGCCATGCGGGCGGAAGCACCAGACATTATTGAGTTGAGTATGTTGAAGCTGTAGTGCGTGACCGCTCCGGAGGTGGGCCCCGAGTATGCACCGCCAGGTGTGGTCGATAAGCCTGACGCGCGCAACGCCAAGAATCAAAATGCTGTCGGGGTGTCCGACGAATGGCGCTAGCATAAGCGAAGGGGACG
The DNA here is from genome assembly GCA_036557825.1 of Gemmataceae bacterium. Lineage (GTDB taxonomy): Bacteria > Planctomycetota > Planctomycetia > Gemmatales > Gemmataceae > JAJPHU01. Next base: position 42,026 of record DATBGU010000081.1, on the reverse strand, counting down.
TAGAATGAAGGAGCCAGGCGAACCCGCTCGCGCCGCCGAGTGGAGTTGCCTCACCACAGAAAGGGCGAAGGCGCCGGCCCCGCGATCTCCTTCGTGGGCGGCAAGAGCGGACGCTTGCCCCGCTTGCTATCGACACGTTGAGAACTTCTCGGCGGTCTCGCCACGAGGTCGCCGTGCGGCGGTATTCAGGACAGGACCCGTCACGGATTGCGGCGGATCGCGTCGATCTTCTCCTGCAGCTTCGCCGCGTCGGCCTCGGCGGTGCCGAGCGGTTCCGGCTTGACGGTCTTCTCGCGCGTGTAGCCGATGTGCTTCATCCACGCGGCCGAGCGCGTCGAGCGCTTCTGCTCGACCAGCTTGAACAGCGGGTCGGCCTTGATCGCCGCGACGCTCTCGTCAGGCGCTTTCGCGCCGAGCGCGTTGAGGATCGTTTTCGCCACGAGCAGGTGTCCGTCGTCGCCGAAGTGAACCTTGTCCCCGGAGAAGGGCGCGCTGCGGGCATCGCGTGCCTTCCGCATCGCGGCGTGAAGGTCGATCACGGTCACGCCGCTCACCTTCAGCTCGGTCTCCCACTTCGAGTATTCGGTGAGCACCGCGTCGTAGTTGAACTCCTCCTTCTTGGGGGCGAAGTCGTAGATGGGGGGTGTGACGAGGAAGATCTGTTTCGCGCCCGCCTTCGTGCACTGCTCGATCAGCTTCGTGACGCCTTTCTGGAACGCGGTGAACCGCTCCTTGTCGAGCGGGAGGTAGATGCCGTCGTTCATGCCGTAGCACGCGATCACGACCTCTGGCTTGGCCTTCTCCAAGAGACGGCCGAGGCGCTCGAATAGACACGGCCGCGGGAACTTGCCGCCGGCGTGGCCGTCCTCGCTCAACCCCGACAGTGTCTCGCTCGCCAGCCCGAGACCGAGGATGTCGAAGTCCTTCTTCGGGTACAGCTTTTCGAGGTAGTACGTCGTGAACGCGACGTACCCGCCCGCCTGCGTGTTGCTGTCGCCGAGGAACACGACTCGCTTGCCGGCGAGCGATTCCACGTCCTGCGCACCGAGCGGGCCCGCGAGCGCCGCTTCGGCGCTGGGCTTCGACTTCAGCCCGGTGGTGTTAACGGCGATCACGCGGTAGGCGTGCTTCTTGCCGGCTTCGGCCTTCGTGTCGGTGAACTGCATCGGCACCAGGGGTTGCGTCGGCGTGTCGCTGTACTGAAGGTTCTGGAAGACCGGGCGCCCGAACGGGTTCTTGCCCTGTTCCGGCACGGTTGCCAGAACCCTCCCGTCGCGTTCGATGAGGAAGCTCGCCAGGCCGCTTTCGAGGTCGGCTTTGGCCTCCCACGTCAGCGTACTTCCCTTCAGTCGCACGCCGGTCGGCGCGGGTGGCGGGGTCGTATCCGACACCTTCGTGTCCTTGACGTACTCCATCCACGCCTTCGCCAGCGCCTCGTTTGGGAGCCACGCGGCCTTGAGCGGTTCGCCGGGGTACTTCGCGGCCGGAGCAGCCTCGGTGCCGGTGGGCGGCGCCAGCCACGCCCCGTCCGTGGGCATGGCGACGAGCGGGTCGCCCGCGGTCTTCGGTAGCCGCGCGCCGAGGCACGCATCAAGCCACGGGATCGCGAGGTAGCGCTGGTTGCCGCAGTCGTGACTCGACAGTGGATCGACGGCCACCCCGACGAGCCCGCCCTTGCCGCGCACCGCGTTGAAGAACACCTCGTTGGCGGGCCACACGCCGGCGAAGTTCTTGTCCTTGGCGGTCACGCCTTCTTTCGTGCCGAGGTTGCACATCAGCGGCACCTTGAGCGCCGCGTCCGGCAGTTTGTGCGCCTTGATGCCCTTGCGCATGGGATCGTCTTTGAGGAATGGCACGCCCGAGCGCAGCCAGACCGCGGCGACGCGGTCCGGGTGCAACATCACCATCCCGCCGGCCCAGTGCCCGCCGCCGCTGTGCCCCCACAGCGCCCACGAGACCTTGGCCAGCTCCGGGTGGCCCGACTTCACGCCGAGATCGGCGAGACACTTCTGGAATGCGGCGTCGGAGCCGTTTCGCGGGTCGCACCACATCTGACAGTCGGCTTTTTCGGGTTGCTCGTAAGAGGGCGACAGCAGCGCGCAGTCGTGCTTCCTCGCCAGTGCTTGCCAGTGAAGGTCGTAAGCGCCGGTGAGGCCCGACTTGCACGACCCCTCGCCGCACCCGTGCTGGTGGACGATGACCCCGCGAAGTGTCTTCACGCCCGGCGGAACCCAGACCGTGTAGTTGACCCCGTAAATGAGGTCACCCGGCTTGTCAGACGCCTCGTAGCGCACGCGGTAGTACGGCGCCTCGTCCGGCGGGAAGACGTCGTAGGGCGCCTTCTGGGCGCACACTTCGGTCGCGCACGCGACGAGAAGCAAACAGACAACCCCGCAGCAATTGGCGGCAGTTCCGAGCATGGTGAGTTCCTCCTGATGCCGACAAATTGTCTCACTCGTTGCGAGCGGGGCAAGGCGATTTTGGCGTGTGTCGGGACGCCGATCGCGCTCGCGTTGCACGGTCGAGGCGGAACGCCGGGCGGGTCATCGGCCCTTCCGGGCGGCTTGCCGTTCCAGCCACGGGCCGACCTTCTCCGCCCACCGGGAAGCGTGCTCGCGGAGGCCGGGGCCGCTGAAGTGGACGCCCTTGCCGTCGTTGTCCCGGTACTTTCCCTTGAGGGCGTCGGAGTCCGGCCCCTCGAGCGCCACCCCCGCTTTCCACAGCGCCGCCTGCGCCGCCCGGATGTCCGGCGACGATTCGTCGCCCGGCGCGTGATAGCTCACCTGCGCCACGAACCACGGCGCCTCCCACCCGATCTCCTTCCGGGTGTCGCGGATCAGCCTCTCCAGGTACTCGCGGTATAGCTCTCCGGGCAGCGTGCGGGTCGGGTCCTTCTGGTTGGCGTCGCTCTCGCCCTGGTGCCAGAGCACCGCCCGGAACCCGTGCGGGCCGAGCGGCTTCATCCGGTCGCACAACGACGCGTACAGCTCGCCCTTGCTCTCCCAACGGCCTTCGGCGAGCTTCCGCACGTGGCTCTCCAGCGTCGGAGGGTTGGGGAACGTCGCCCCCTTGGGCAGCCACTCCCGCACGCTGGTCGCACCGACCCCGCAAGCGACGAGCCCGACCGGCACGCCGAACTTCTCCGCGATGGCGTCGCCGAACGGCGGCAGGAAGCTCCCGCCGCTCCCGCTCGCACCGGGCTGCGGGTCGTTCGCGGGCTGCCACCGGGTGCCGTCGAACGCGGCCACGCGGCCCGTTTTGGTGAGTTGCTTCTCGGTCCCGTAATTGGCGGCATTCGACTGCCCCGCGACGACGAACACCTCGCCCACGCCGACCCGCGCCACGGTCGCCTGCGCGACCGCCTTGCCGCCCGCCGCGGCCCGCACGTCGAGTCGGTACCAGCCGCCGGCGGCGACCGCGGCGGTGGCCTCGAACCGGCCGTCCTTCACGCCCGCGTCGAGCCGCCGCCACTCCCCCGGCTTGCCCTCCGTCCCGACGCGGTATTCCAGTATGTCGGCCTTGCGTGCGGCCCCGCCCAGCTTCCCCCGCACGCGGAGGGCGCCGACGTTCTTCGCGTCGCGCTGCGCGACCTGGTAGTCCTGCGGCGAATCGAGGACCACCCCGACCCCGGCGTTGGCGATGACGAACTCCACGAGTTCCGGGCACCGGAAGAACCCCGGCCACATGTTGTGCCCCTGCTGCGGCGGGACGGCGAGCGTCACGGGCGCCCCCAGGGCCGCGTACCGCTCCTTCACGCGACCGCTGTTGGCCTCCAGCGGCACCACCTTGTCGGCGTCCCCGTGGATCGCGAACAGCGGCACTTTGGCGTTCGCGAGGCCCTCCAGCCGGTCCACCGGGTTGAACTCCTTCAGCCTGGCCTTCAGCTCGTCGGGCTTCATTTGGAACGCGCCCGCGGCGCGTTCGACGCCGGGGTAGCTGGCGAGGTCGCACACGGGATAGATGCCGGCGAACCCGCCGACCTTGTCCGGGTGCGCGGCCGCCCACGACAGGGTCATCAGCCCGCCGCGGCTTCGGCCGAGCAGCACCGGCTTTGCCGAGTAGCCGCGGGCGGTCATCGCCGCATACAGGGTGTCGAACACCTTGTTCCCGTCTGGGCTGCCGTAGGACTCCCCGGCGTCGATCCCGGCGACGGCGACGCCCGCCGCGCGGAACCGCTCGAACATCCACCGCTCTTCCGGCCCGGGCAGGTTCGGCAGTGTGGGGGCGTACCACACCCACGGCTTGGCCTTCGCGTACGGGTCGGCCTTCGTGGGGATAAGGAAGGCGGTGCGCCCGGACACCTCGAACACCTCCCCGTCGAGCGGGAGGTTCTTCTTCGGCGGCTCCGCCGCGACCGCGACCTGTACTGCGAGCAGCGGCACCACCATCAGCAACACGGCGCGCATCCCTTCCCCTCCTATGGCCACTTCTTGTTGGCGTCGATATTCCGCCGGACGGCAAGGTGCTTGCGGGTCGGATCGCCGCAAGCGACCGCTGTTGCGACCGTCGCCTACTTCGTGGTTCGGACGCTCAGCGTGGTCGGCTCGGCGGTGATCTTCAGCCCGGTGATGGTGACGCACCCCTGTGCGTCGGCCCTGGCCTCGCCTTTTGCAGCGCCGAACGTCCACGACACGGGCGCCCCGGGGGCCACCTTCAGCTTCTGGATCCGGCGCAGGCTGACGTCCGCGGTCGCTTCCGTGGGGACGGTGAACGACGTCTTGAGGTCCGCCGCCCGGACCAGGAACAACTTCATCTCGACCCCGTCTGCGGCGTCGCTCAGGTTCTTCCAGCGGAAGAACGCGTTGACCTGACCCGACTTCTTGTCGCTGAGCCGGTCCGGCCAGGGCAGCGGGTCGTTGGTCGAGGCGTTGGTGAACGCCGGGTACGCCTCGTTCTTCTTGACGGCCAGCCAGTCGAAGGAGTTGACGAGGTCGTTGACCTTCAAGATCTGCTCGTGGTTGTTCGCGTGTCCGAACGGCCCCCAGTACATGAAGAGCGCGTATCTCCGGTCGTTCATGGCCTTGATGAACGACTCGTGCCCCCGGGACCACGAGTCGTTCTGGGCGGAGTAATCGACCACGACCGGCGGGTCGGGCAGGGCGACGTCCGCCGGGACCGCCTTCGCGCCAAAGTACATCCGGCTGGACACGTGCTCGACTCCCGCGGTCACGTTCGCCTTGACCGCGGCGAACACGTCGCCGTGGCGCAGGCCGATGCCCAGCGCGCCGCTGCCGCCCATGGAGTTGCCGCACAGGTAGACGCGGTTCTCGTCGAGCCCGTACTCCTTGACCACCCACTTCACGGTATCGACCACCCGCTTCTCCGTGGGGCCGATCTGCGGGCCCTTGTACTTCTCGCTGCCCCACCACCAGTCCCCCTTGTTGGCCCGGCAGTCGAGGTACAGCGCGTAGAAATCCTGGGGCGCGTGGTAGATGTCGTGGTTGCCGACCTTCGTCGTACATGCGACGCAGGAGTGCACGTCGTGCCCCGCGGAGTGCAGGACGACGTAGAGGGGCGCGCCGGCCTTCGCCTGCTTCGGGTGGAGCACCAGGAACGTGTCCCGCTGCGGCTCGGTGTACCCCCACTCTTTCCTGGCCCCGTGCCGGTACGTGTCCAGCTTCTGCCCGTTGAACTCCGACTCCTTGGCCTTCTCGGGAGCCCACTTATCCTCCTGCGCCCGTGCCGTGGCCGGGGTCACCCCGGACAGACTCATGGTGACGATCAATAAGGCTATCCGACGCAGTGGGTTCATGCGGGAGTTCCTTGCCGGGTATGTGGGCGAACGGGATGGTGGCGTTGGACCGCTTCACGGTGCACGGACGGCACGGACTGGGCGGCACCGTCGAGTCGCCGGAAGGGCCAGTGCGAGATCGGCCGTGGCCCCTCTCGGGACGATTGTAACACAGCGTCACCGACAGAGATAGGAGGCGATCGACGCGCGATTCGCCCGCCGCTGATGTGGACGAGTGCACCGGAGGGCGGTTCGCTTTCTCCGCCGAGGCGGCCGGTACGTGTAGAATCCCTCGGTACGGGCGTATCTTCGGAGGAGGATCTGTCGTGGAAGCGAGAGTCCTTGGCCGGGCGGGCCTCGCCGTCTCGCCCGTCGGTCTGGGCCTGGCGGGCCTGGGCCGGCCCGGTTACATCAACCTGGGGCACGCGGCCGACCTCGCGCGGGACTACGAGCTCGCGCGGATGGAAGCGCACGCCCATGCCGTGCTCGACGCTGCCTTGAAGGCCGGGGTCCGCTACTTCGACGCCGCCCGCTCGTACGGCCGGGCGGAAGCCTTCCTGGCCAGCTGGCTCGCCAAGCGGCAGATCGCCCCTGGCGCCGTCACCGTCGGGTCGAAGTGGGGCTACACCTACACGGCGGGGTGGCAGGCCCAGGCCGAGCGGCACGAGGTCAAGGACCACTCGCTGGCCACCCTGATCCGCCAGGCGGCCGAGAGCCGAGAGATCCTCGGCCCCTACCTGGGCCTTTATCAGATCCACTCGGCCACGCGGGAGAGCGGCGTGCTGGCAGACCGCGCGGTGCTGGAGGAGCTGGCCCGGCTGCGCGGCCAGGGGTGGAAGGTTGGCCTCACGGTCACCGGCCCCCGCCAGGGCGAGACGGTGCGGCGGGCGCTGGGCGTGACGGTAGCCGGCGAGCGGCTCTTCGACTGCGTGCAGGGGACATGGAACCTCCTGGAGCCGTCAGCCGGCCCGGCGCTGGAGGAGGCCAAGGCGGCCGGCCTGGGGGTCATCGTCAAGGAGGCCCTCGCGAACGGGCGGCTCACCTCACGCAACAACGACCCGGCCTTTGCTGCCAGGCGCCGGCGGCTGGAGGAGGAGGCCGCCCGCTTCGGGGTGAGTCTGGACGCCCTGGCTCTGGCCGCCGTCCTGGCCCGTCCGTGGGTGGACGTCGTCCTGAGCGGGGCGGCGGCCGTGGACCAACTCCGCTCGAACCTGGCGGCGCTCGCCGTCCCGTGGGACCAACGGGTCAGCGAAATGGCCGACAGCCTCGCCGAGAGTCCGGAGGACTACTGGCACACGCGCGGCCGGCTGCCGTGGAACTGAGGAATGAATCCCGCACGTTTCCCCCGCAGACAGGGGCTGGATGAGCTCGCCACGGTCCGCGGCCGTCGAGGGAGAGGTTCATATGGTGAGGCGGCGCCGGACGACGAGCGGGAAGAGCACCCCGGCCAGGATTTGAACCCGGAACGTCCTCGTTAGAAGCGAGGCATGATGTCCGTTTCACCACCGGGGCAGAAGAGTGGAAGGCAAGGGATTTGAACCCTCACGGCCTTGCGGCCGCACGGTTTAGCAAACCGGCCCGGCAAACCGTATCCGGCTACCCTCCGTCGGCCTGCTCCCTCGGAGGAGGAGCAGGCGGTTCAATGCGCTTCGTGCCGATACATGACGTCGGTCCGCAGGACGTACTTGCGGCCGCGCACGACCGGCAGGCCCTCATGCAGCTGCCGGTGGTAGAAGACCAGGGCCTTGCCCCGCTCCGGCGTCACCAGCAGAGAGGCCCGGCTCGCACGGAACGCGGTCGCGCCTCCCTCAAAGCCGTCGTTGAGGTACACCAGGAAAGTGAACTGGCTCTGCTCCCCGTTGGTGCGCCGGAAGCAGCCGACCGTGTGCGGGGCGAACCGCTGGCCGGGATCGTAGCGGTAGAAGCGGAACCGCTCGTTCAGCCCGACTACCTTCCAGCCGCACCACTCCTCGACGAGCAGCCCCTTGGCCCTCTCCCACCAGGCACTCGCCAACTCGGGGTCGTCCAGCAGGAGGCGCTGGTTGTCGCGGACGTCCTTCCGCACCAGCGGCCCGAAGGACGTGTTGATCGGGGCATCAGCGTAGCCGAGCTGCTCGCTCCACTGGATGAAGGTCTCGCACTTTTCGGGCATGAGGAACTGCGGGATGACGAAGTGCTTGCGCCCGTTCAGATATTCGACGTCCACGCTGGTTCCTCCCGGTCAGGCAGTGGACCCGGCGGGAGTCGAACCCGCATTGCCAACACGCCAGGCTGGTGTCGTCCCGTTGGACCACAGGCCCATGCAACCAGTCAGGGGAGTGGGGGTCGAACCCACGCTCTCCGGCTCCCAAGGCCGGCGGATTACCGCTTTCCTACCCCCTGAATCCAGTGGACCGCCGGGGAATCGCACCCCGATTTCCGCCTTGCGACGGCGGCGTCTTCCTGTTGGACGAGCAGCCCAAAAGAGACCGTGCTGGTGCCTAACTCCAGTCCACTTCGCAGTACCCCCGGCAGGACTCGAACGTGCGGTGAATGCCTCTTTGTAGGAGAGGTGCCGTCGCCGCTGGGCCACGGGGGTAGCTCTGCAAAACCAGTCGGGGAAGCGGGAGTCGAACCCGCCTCTGACCGCGTAGCAGGCGGTCGCCTCGCCGCTCAGTCCACGGCCCGAAGAAGCGCCCTGTACGGGAATCGAACCCGTCTTTCCCGGTAGACAGCCGGGGCGATGCACACCAGCCTCTTCACAGGGCGTAAGAGTGTCCGGCGGGAGTCGCACCCGCCTATCCGACGCGGCAGGTCGGTGCCTGGGCTGCTCGGCCACGGACACACGAGCAAGGACGGAAGGAGTCGAACCCTCTGCGTCAAGGTTGGAGCTTGACTGCTCTCCCGGGAGCACGTCCTTATGAAGCGGAAGGGACGAGCTGTCCCGGCAGGACTCGAACCTGCACCCGCCTGGGTAACGGCCAGCCGCACCACCATTGTGCTACGGGACAGTCACTGTAAGCGGACAGAACAGGAATCGAACCTGAACGAGCGCGGCGCACGCCTTTCCCAGGGGCCTATGACCGGCGCGCCGGGTCGGACGCCAACCCTGTCCGGCAGTTCCGGCGGCTGGGGTCGAGCCAGCGGCCTTCTCCTTTTCGGGGAGACGCTCTTACCGCCTGAGCTACACCGGAAACAATCAGAGACGCCGGCAGGAGTCGAACCTGCTTCAAGGTCGGGTTGCAGCCGACCACCGGAGCCGTCCGGTCCGACGTCTTCAGGGATCAAGAGCCGGCGGTGGGACTCGAACCCACTTCGTCCGCGTTACGAGGGCGGTGCCCGGCCCGTCGAGCATCGCCGGCCTATCAGAGCAGCCAGTGCTGGTGTCGAGCCAACTCGACCGAGGTTCAAAGCCTCCGTCCCCTGCCGAGGGCCTGGCCAAGAGTAGGTCGTGCAGGAGTCGAACCTGCCAACCGGGTTTCGTAGACCCGGCGCTCGAAATCCGCGAGACAACCCACAGTACCCCGCGCCAGAGTCGAACTGGCCCACCGGCCTTCGGAGGGCCTGCGCTTGAGTCCGCAAGGCGGGGTAGCGTCAACCGGCAGGGTGTTCGGGGGGAGTTGAACCCGCCGCCTCGACCTTCACAGGGTCGCATGCTCGCCTGTTACACCACAAACACCATCGTTACTCGAGCAGTGACCAGGGAGGGACTTGAACCCTCACGCCTCGGTGGGCACGGCCGCCTGAGGACCGCGTGTCTGCCATTCCACCACCTGGCCATTCGCGAACAGTGGACCGTGGAGGGAGTTGAACCCTCATCTGCCGGGTGCAAGCCGACCGTCTTCCCGTTAGACGACACGCCCCTCAACCGACCAGTGGCCCCGCAGGGAGTTGAACCCCGAACCTCGACTTTAAGAGAGTCTTGCTCTGCCAGTTGAGCTACAAGGCCAGTCAGTGTGTCGGGCAGGAGTTGAACCTGCACAGCGCTTGCGGGTGGGTTACAGCCACTTGGGCTCGCCGGTGCCCAGCCGACACGAACGTTTCAGTATCCTGGATGGGATTTGAACCCACGCTTTTCACCTTGAGAGGGTGACGACCACTCCGTGCTGGTCCGCCAGGGCATCGTTCAGTGGCCCAGGGGGGAGTTGAACCCCCAGCATCCCTCAACCTCAGTGAGGGTGGTCTTCCGGTTGCCTACCGGGCCAGTTCGTCCGCCGCCTTGTCAAAGAGCCGCCGGTCGCCGACTGCAGAGGGCCGGCAGAGTGCCCGGCGGGAGTCGAACCCGCCTGTCCGGTTTGGAAGACCGACGCCTGGGCCGCTCGGCCACGGGCACTTCGCTTGCAGCGGAAGGAGAGGGAGTCGAACCCTCAAGGCTCGTCGCTCGTCCGGGTTCAGGCCGGGTGCCGTCGCCAGTCGGCTTGCCCTTCCGTTTCAGTCTGGATGGCTGGATTTGAACCAGCGTGGTCCGGCACCCGAGGCCGGCGGATGAAGCCAGGCTCTCCTACATCCAGAGCGTCGTTCGCACCATCGCCCCGGCCAACAAAAAAGGCCAGGGGTCGTGTGACACCTGGCCTGAAAAGCCATCGCCCGGAAGGGTCGGGTGTCACTGCCGTAGGGGGTACACGCTGAGCGTCGCAGCCGGCCGGCCATCGGAGGCCGTGCAGGTCGCCCACTCGCACCAGAACTTCATATGACTGCCTGCCATCATGCCCTCTACTTCGTCCGCCAGGAGCCCAGATTTTGCTGCCGCTCCCCGGCGTTCCTGTCGCGAACATCTTCTAGACGCGCTACCCGGTAGAAGGTTCACCGATCGCACCAGATTCCTTCGGGAAGCTCATCGCCCGCCCCGTTGCGGGCGCCATTGGCGCCCAGAGACCCATCTCCACGGCGAGCACGAGCGAACGTCACGCGGGCCTTAACTTGCGCGTCAAACCGCTGGACCTCTTGACCGGACATCATGGCCGCGGGCGCTGCACCGCCCGGCAGACGGGCCACCGTACCGACGGATGCAGCCCAGCTTGAAACGGCGGCACCCTCCTCAACCAAGCTGGGCAAGAAAGAGCCGCGTGGTGTTAATCGCCGGTGATGCGCAGAAGGTGCGCTGTGATCCAGAGTAACGGTGCGTGGACATCGACATGCCGGCGGAGCCAGCGGTTGGCGCCGCCCGCTTGCAGAGATCTCTTGTGCGAAGGAGGGTGTCATGTCAAAGCTGCGCGGAAGAGTGGCGGTCGTCACCGGAGCCAGTCGCGGCGTTGGCAAGGGCATCGCTCTGGCTCTTGGGGAGGCGGGCGCGACCGTCTACGTCACGGGCCGCAGTAACGCGGGCGGCACCACCGAAGGGCTTCCCGGCACGGTTGGGGAAACCGCGGATACGGTCACGAAGAGGGGCGGGTACGGGATCGGCGTCCGCTGCGACCACACCGCAGACGCCGAGGTTGAAGCCCTGTTCGCCCGCGTGGCGCAGGAGGAGGGCCGCCTCGACCTTCTGGTCAACAACGTCTGGGGCGGTTACGAACAGCACGACCTGGCTCGCTTTGCCGCCCCCTTCTGGGAGCAACCGCTCAGGCATTGGTCCGGCATGTTCGAGTCCGGGGTGAGGGCGCATCTCGTGGCCACCCGGCTGGCCGTCCCGCTGATGCTTCCCCAGCGCCGGGGCCTGATCGTCCACACGACGGCGTGGGATAGGGATAAATACCTCGGCAACCTGTTCTACGACCTCGCCAAGGCAACCGTGAACCGCATGGCGTTCGGCATGGCCCGGGGGCTCGAACCGCATCAGGTCGCCGTCGTGGCCCTCGCGCCCGGGTTCGTCGGGACCGAGCGCGTGCTCGCGGCCTTCGCCGCGGCGGGCCGGGCGCCGCCGGACCTCGAATCGCCGGCCTACATTGGGCGGGCCGTGGTCGCGCTGGCGGCGGACGCGAACATCCTGGCCAGGTCGGGCCGGGTGTTGACTGTGGGGCAGCTGGCCACGGAATACGGTTTCACCGATGTGGACGGTCGGCAGTGGCCGCCGTTCCAGATCGAAACCTGACCATGCACCGCAGCCGGCAGCAGCCGCCGTTGCATACACCGGTCTGTAGTCGGCGCTCAGGCCCGCCGTGGGAATCCAGCATCGTGTGTACAATAGAGCAGGTCGAACTCGGATTGCTGTCGAGCGGCTCCCGCGTTGGCGCTGGAGAAGTGCCCAGTCCTTGAATCGCCTGCGTGACGCCGCTCGTTCGAGCCGGATGCTGGTCCTTCCTGTCGAAGGAGTTGACTGAACCCGAAGCCGCAGCCATGAAAGTCGTGCTCGCTGAAAAGCCGTCGGTCGCCCGCGAACTCGCTTCCTTTCTCGGAGCCAGAACGCGGGCCGATGGCTATTTCGAGGGCCAGGGCTACCAGGTCACCTGGGCCTTCGGGCACCTCGTCACCCTGATGGAACCGGAGGACTACGACCCGGCGCTCAAGCGCTGGTCGCTGGAGACGCTCCCCATCGTGCCGGAACATTTTGGACTCAAGGTTCTCGAGGAAAAGGGCGCCCGGACGCAATTTTCAATCGTCAAGCGCCTGTTCCGCGCTGCCGAGGAGATCATCTGTGCCACGGACGCCGGCCGCGAAGGGGAGCTCATCTTCCGCTACATCCTGGAGCTCGCGGGCTGCACGAAGAAGCCGGCCCGGCGACTGTGGCTGAGTTCCCTCACCGAGACTGCAATCCGGGACGCCTTCCAGCGGTTGCGTCCGCTGTCCGACTACGACGCGCTGTACGCAGCAGCACGCTGCCGGAGCGAGGCCGATTGGATCGTCGGCTTGAACGCGACCAGGAACTACACCGTCCGCTACCGCTCAAGCGGGATCCTCTGGAGCGTGGGGCGCGTGCAGACGCCGGTCCTCGCTCTGATCGTCCACCGCGACGATGAGATCCGCACCTTCAAACCGGAACCCTTCTGGGAGCTTTTGACCCGCTACCGCGAGGTCGCCTTCAAGTTCGCTGGCGAACGCTTCGCGAAGGAGGAGGAGGCGCGGACGCTCCTCGGACGAGTGCAGGGCCAGCCGTTCGTCATCCAGGGTGTGGAGCAGAAGGAGGAGCGGGTCCAACCGCCGCAGCTCTACGACCTGACCGAGTTGCAGCGCGACATGAACCGGCGCTTCGGCCTGTCGGCCGACGCCACGCTCAAGGCGGCCCAGGCGCTCTACGAGCGGAAAGCCATAACCTACCCCAGGACCGACTCGCGCCACCTGGGGAGCGACATGAAGGGACAGGTACCTCGGATCCTGGACGAGCTCCGCTCGCTCAAACCGACCGAGATCGGCAAACTCGACCTCCGCGCCCTCGCCTTCACCGGGCGAGTCATCGACGACAAGAAGGTGAGCGACCACCACGCCCTTATCCCGACCGGCAAGCCACCCGGGGCGCTCTCGCCAGACGAGGAGAAGGTCTACAACGCGATCGTCGTCCGGCTCATCGCCGTCTTCTACCCTGCTTGCCGGAAGGAGGTGACGAGCGTCACGGGCGTATCGAACGGCGTGCGGTTTCGCGCCAAAGGGGTGCGGGTCCTTGAGCCGGGGTGGACCGTACTCTACCCGCGGAAGGAGGAGGACAAGAAGGACGACGAGCAGGACCTGCCCGAGTTTCGCACCGGCGAGAGTGGGCCGCACGAACCGTTTGTCCGGCGGGGCGAGACCACGCCCCCGAAGCCCTTCACCGAGAGCACGCTCCTCGGGGCGATGGAAACCGCCGGGAAGCTCGTTACGGACGAGCAGTTGAAGGAAGCACTGAAGGAGCGGGGGCTTGGGACACCGGCGACGCGAGCGTCCATCATCGAGACGCTCCTCGCGCGAGGCTACATCGTACGGATGAAGAAAGCACTCGCCGCGACGGACCTCGGCCGTTACCTCGTGGCCCTGGTCCGGGACCGGGCGCTAAAATCCCCCGAGCTTACGGGCGAGTGGGAAGCGAAACTCAAGGAGGTCGAGCGGGGTCAACTCGACCCGCGCCAGTTCATGGCGGAGATTGTCCAGTACACGGGCGACGTCATCCGCTCGGGCGATGGAGTTGCGGTTGATCCAATCCGGCTCGGGGACTGCCCGCGCTGCGGCCGACCGGTCATCCAGGGGCAGCGCGGCTTTGGGTGCTCGGGCTGGCGTGGCGGCTGCCCGTTCGTGCTCTGGAGGGAATACCGCGGCCAGTCGCTCGGAGAGGACGCGATCCGGGAACTCCTACAGCGGCGTGTCCTGCTCCGACCTCTGACGCTTGGAGATGGAGGACAGGTGGTCCTCAGCCTGACGAACTCGGGCGCGCTCACCGAGATCCCGGTCCCCAAGGGGCGACTGCAACAACCGTCCAGCAGCGCTGGCCGGAAGCCAGCGAAAAGCCGTACGAAGCCGGGCTCCCGACGGAGCGCGCGGGACGCGAACGGCGGCGGAATCTCCCCGGCGGGCGAAAAGGCATCCGAGAGGCCCGCGGGCGCGCTCGGCCTCTGTCCGCTCTGCGGTTCAGACGTCATCGAGCAGGAGAAGTCCTACGGCTGTAGCGGCTGGCGGAGCGGGTGCAAGTTCGCCATCTGGAAGACGGTCGCCGGCAAACGGCTCAGCGCCGCCACGGCCCGGACGCTTCTGCGTCAGGGCCGGAGCCAGCTGCTCCGCGGCTTCCGGTCGAAGTCCGGGAAGCCCTTCTCGGCGCGGCTGAAGCTGGAGGGCGGTGCGGTCCGCTTCGACTTTGAGCCCTGATCTCGCCTTTGGCTTTTTCCGTCCCGGGAGGAGGACGGCCGAGCAGGGGGAGGCTGGGCAATCCGCTCTGCAGCAGCTGCTCCCCCACATCATCCGCATTTTGGCGCGCCGCCAGAGTTAAAACAGCTCAACAATCGGGCTGCCGATGCCGGCGCGGAGAGAGAAGCCGTCAGGGCTTATCGGCGTCTGGGGCGGAATCCCCAGCGCGTGCAGCAAGGTGGCCGCGAAGTCCTCGGGGGATACCGGTCGGTCCTTGACGTAGGCCGCCTGCTTGTCCGAAGCCCCGTACACGGTGCCGCCGCGGACGCCGGCCCCCGCCAGCATCGCCGAGTAACAATTCGGCCAGTGGTCGCGGCCGATCGCCGAGCCACCGCGACTGATCCGAGGTGTGCGGCCGAACTCGCCTACCAGCACCACCAGCGTGCTGTCGAGCAAGCCCCGCTGATGCAAGTCCTCCAGCAACGTGGAAACCGCCTGATCGCAGCAGGGCAAAGCCCAGCCCAGGCCGTTCCAGCCCTTGCCGAAGATGTCAATGCCGGCGTTGCCGTGCATGTCCCACGTCTCGACGCTCAGGAACTTGTCGCCCGGAGCCAGTCCGCACCAGGCCACCACGCTCACGAGCCGGACCCCGGCCTCAATCAGCCGTCGCGCCAGCAGCAGGTTCTGGCCCAGCGGATGCCGGCCATAACGATCGCGGACAGCGAGAGGTTCTCGCCCAACCTCGAAGGCCTGCCGGGTCGCGGAACCGGACAGCAAGTCGAATGCACGTTGCCGGAGGCGCGGCAGCGGATCGTTCGGTGCGAGGTCGGTCCGGCCCGCCTCGAGCTGCCGCAGGATCTCCAGCCGATTCCGCATCCGCGCGGTGGTGAGTCCCTCGGCAGCGTCGAACGCCGCGACCCGAAAGCTCGGGTTGGCAGGGTGGTCGTCATGGTGGGCGCCGACGAGCAGGGGAGAGTGGGCCGAGCCGAGCAGACCGCCGCTGAGGTAGGTCGGCTCCGGCGGCATGGCCCCGCCGCCAAATTTTTGCAACCAGACGTGCGACGGCACGCCAGCGTCCGACGGCCTCAGCTTGGAGACGATGGCGCCGAACGAGGGGGCGTTCAACGCCGGCAGCGACTGGCCCGCGAGGAGCATGCGGTTGGCGATGTCGTGTACGGGGACACTGTGGCTGAGAGAGCGGAGGACAGCGTAGCGGTCGGTCAGTCGGGCCAGTCGCGGCATCAGTTCGCCGATGCGGAAGCCGGGGACCGCCGTGGGGATGGCGTGGTAGGGGCCGCGGACCTCCGAGGGGGCGTCCGGCTTGGGATCCCAGGAGTCGAGCTGGCTCAGTCCGCCGTACTGGAAGATGAAGATACACGACTTCTCCCGCGCACGCCCAGAGGACGGAGACGCTTCCGCGGCCAGCAGCTGCGGGAGCGTCAGGCCCAGCAGCGGCACCCTACCCGCTTGCAAGAACTGCCGCCGATTCCATCGCCGGTCCTGTGCTGTGCTGGAAGTCATGCTGTCACCCCTTCACAGCGATTATCTCATAATTCCTTGGTCTGTGCATCCGCACAGCCGAGGCCATCCCGACCACCAGATCCCCGTCGATCGCCACGGCCAGGTGGTGAGGCGGATCGGCGAGGAACTCCGCCCTCCACCGCGGGTCGATCGGGTTGTCGAACACCCCCTCCACCACGCGGTCAAGCACGGCGGCGTCGCCGGGGCCGAGGAGGCGGACGGCGGTCATGGCAACTCCTCCAAACAACTCCTTGTCGCGACGATCCTACCGGGCGTCTCCCTGCGGCCGGATCACCCCTCCGCCGCCTTTCTCACCAGCACCATCAGCTTGAGGACGGTGTTCCAGTTCCGGGCGGAGTTGACCACGCCGATGCCCCTGTCAAACTTCGCGCCGAGCTTCGACCTGCCGAACCCGGCCGGGGTGTGCAGGTAGGCCACGTTGCCGACGACCTCGATCCCCTCGCCGGCGGCAGCGAACCCCCGGAGCCGGCTGACCGCCTCCGCGGCAGGCTTCCCCGCCAGCACAGCGGCGTGCAGGCACGTCGGCGTGGCGGCGGCCTGGGGGAAGGGATTGTTGCCGACCAGGGCGGACCATTCCTCCAAGGTCGGCGCGAGGATCGCCTTGGTGAAGCCGAAGCGGACCTTGCAGATCTCCGCGACGGCGGCGATCACCTTCTCCCGGGACAGGTGGCTCCGGAGGACGGCGTTGCCGCTGTTGATGTAGGTGGCGACGTTTTCGAACCCCGCCTCGGTGAGTGCCTCGCGCAGCGGCGCGGTGGGCAGCTGGGTCGCGCCGCCGACACCGCGAAACAGCAAGATGAAGGCGGACCTGGGACGGGTTGTCGTCATGGTGGCGTCCTTCCTGAGCGGGCCGGGCGGCTGCACGACCTGGTTGTTGTACGAGTCGGGCGTCTCCCTGCGGGTCACTTTCTCCGCCGCTCGCTCGCGCCTGGTCTCTCGAGGGACTGCTGCGCACGATTACGGGTGCAGATGCGAAGGGTATGGGGGCGTTGCCCCCTCGCCTACAAGCCCTGGTCTTCAGCCGGCTGCCTGCTTCGCGGCGGTTTCCTCCCGCGTTCCTCCGCTGCTGACCTGGACACGGCGGCGTCTCCTGCTTACCCTTTCTCTCTTCGCCGACCGCAGGACGACGGGTGGAGGGAACCTGCGATGAACGCCGATGAACATGCGATCCGTGAGCCGATCCAGGCCTGGCAGAGAGCCTCCGCGGCGGATGACCTCGACGCGGATCAGCGCTGAAGGTGCGGAGGAGCGACATGCTCGGTGAACGACCCGGCGCCGTTGCGGGAGGCGATCAAGAAGGTCGCCCCGGATTCGACGGGCCCGTGAGTCCGAGGAAGTCCCCGAACCAACGGAGGAACACATGGCGAGGGCAATCGTGACGCAGCTGATGTTCGAGGGGGCCGCCGAGGAGGCGATGACTCTCTATGTCTCGCTGTTCAAGGGGTCCGAGATCACACGGTGCGAACGCTACGGCCCCGGCGAGCAGGGCGCGGAAGGCTCGGTCAAGCGGGCGGAATTCACTCTCGCGGGCCACCGCCTGGCCTGCATCGACAGTCCGATCAAGCACGGCTTCGCGTTCACCCCGTCGATGTCCCTCTTCGTCGAGTGCGAGGACGAGGCCGAACTGGATGCGGCGCTCGCGCGGCTCTCGGAAGGCGGCACGGTGCTGATGCCGCCGGGCAACTACGGCTTCAGCACCAAGTTCGCCTGGCTCAACGACCGCTTCGGGGTCTCCTGGCAGCTCAATCTGCGGTGAGCGCCGCCGGCGCCGGCGCTGAGCTTCGACGCCCGAAAAACTCGCGTGCGCGGCTCTTCGGGAGAGCACACGCCAAGGGGAGGTTCGCATGGCCGGTAGGAATCAACGCTCCCCGCTAAACGCCCTGTTCATCGGCAACAGCTTCACCGCGCGCAACGACCTGCCCGGTCTGGTGGCGCAACTGGCTGCGGCGCGGGGCAGGCGGCTGGAGCACCGCCTGATCAGCGCCGGTGGGGCGTCGCTCCGCACGCACTGGAACGCAGGCGTTGCGCTCGAGGCGATCCAGGGCGGGCAGTACGACCACGTCGTTCTCCAGGAGCAGAGCACCTTGCCGATCAAGAACGCCAGACGGATGCACGAGAACGTCCGGCTCTTCGACGAGGCGATCAAGGCCGCGGGCGCGCAGACCGCCCTCTACATGACCTGGGCGCGGCGGAACGCGCCCCAGTCGCAGCAGACCATCACCGACGCCTATGTCGGGATCGGCCGGGAGCTGGCCGCGACGGTGGTCCCGGTCGGCCTGGCCTGGCAGAGGTTTCTCGGCAAGCACGACGAGCCCGTCCTGCACGACAAGGACCAGAGTCACCCCCCTCGCCGGGTCGTACCTGGCCGCGTGCGTCTTCCTGGCCGTGCTGTTCCGGGAGAGCCCTGTCGGGGCTGACGCCGAGGTCGCCGGACTGAGCGAGAAGGACCTCGCCCTGCTGCAGAAGGCCGCGTGGCAGGAGTATCAACCGGCCACGCGGAGGAGGAGCAGGTGATGTCTCGCGCCGTCGTCTTCAAGAGCGTCTCGGGGATCAACTGCGACATGGGCGTGAAGCCCTCGCCGGTGCGAGCGCTCGAGCCGCACGTCGCCTTCTACACCGGCGTGCTGGGGTTCACGCTGGCGGGGCGTGACGAGCAGTCCGCGGCCCTGAAGCGCGACGGGGTTCTGCTCGAGCTGGTGGTCACACCGGGCCACGCCCCCGCCGCGTCGGGGTGGTGTTATTGCGATGTCAGCGACGTGGAGGCCCTGCATCAGGAGTTCCTCGACGGCGGCGCCACGCCGGAAGCGATCGAGCTTCAGGAGTACGGGGGCAAGCGCTTCCGCCTGTTCTTCCTGAAGGAGGACTACGACAACTACTGCTTCTGCTTCGGCGAGCCGAACTGAGGCCGAGGCACAGGAGCGAAAGGAAGACGGTTGGTGTCACCAAGCCAGAGGCCGTGACGACGCCGTAGCCGCGGACAAGGCCCGGACCAGATCCGTCAGCCGGCATTGAAGTCTGTCCGCGTGTGAAGTTACGCTGACTCCCCTTGCATTGGATCGGCATCGCCGCCGCGTACTCTGGCCGCAGGATTCCGCCTGAGGGTTCAGGCCATGTCCATCACGATTCACGAGGAGCTGCGCCATCGCGGGGAGACGATGGTCGCGTATCCCGGCGCGGACCTCTGGAAGGCAGTGGGCGGCAGCGACGGCGTGGCGGCGCTGATCGAGGACCTCTACCGCCGCATCGAGCAGGACGAGGTTCTGCGCGAGGCGTTTCCGCACTTCAACAGCGGGGCGGCGACCCCCTTCTTCGTGCAGTGGTTCGGCGGCGGCCGTGGCTATTCCGACGATCTGGCCGGGGGCCTCCTGAGGCGGCACCAGCACCGCTACATCAGCCCCAAAGCGGCCGCGGCGTGGCTCCGCTGCATGCGCGAGGCGCTCGTGGCCTGCGGCCTCGACGCGGGGCCGCTCCTGCGTCCGCTGGCGCGCGTCGCCAGGGCCATGATTCACAGCGCCGAGACGGACCCCAACGACCTTCGCAGGGGCTGCGATGCCGTCCAGGATGCGGTGCAGGTGCGGTTCGAGACGCTGCTGGGCGACGCCGCCAGGGCGCGCACGGAGAAAGTCCGCAAGGCGCTGGCGGAGGACCCGGCGCTCGCCGGCCGGCGCGGCATGCACAACCTCACGCTGGCCTGGGTCGCGACCTACCTCAACCGTCCGAACATTCTTGAGCTGGCGCTGAAGGCCGGCGGCGATTGCAATACGCCCGCGTGCGATCCAATGCACGCGACCATGGCCTGCGACCACGTCCGGATGGGGACCGGCGTTGCGGTAACCCCACTGGCGATCGCGAGGAAATGGCAGCCGGCCCTCGTGGCACCGCTGGTAGCGCACGGCGCCAAGGACGACGTGTTCACGGCGGCGTGGCTGGGCGACCTGCCCACGCTGCACGAACATGTCGATCGCCATCCGGAGCTAGTCAACGCCATCGACCCAGCCGACGACTTCCAGGAGGTCTCGCTTTTGTGCCACGCGGTCTCGGGCGGAAGCATCGACGCCGTGAACCTGCTCCTGGAGCGCGGCGCAGTGGTGGAGCGGCACAGCGGCAAGCTGCTCACGCTGGCGGTGGTGATGAACCGCGTGGACCTGGTGAAGCTCCTGATCGAACACGGCGTGGACGTTCAGCGCGTGGGCCTTCTCGGCCGCCTCGACGACGCCGAGCGACCCGTCGCGGACCTGCTCATCGCCCACGGCAAGAAAGTGCCGGCCTGGATGCTGCCACGTGCGTGCCGGCCGGACGTGAGCAGCAACGAACTCCACCGCGTCCGGGTGCTGCTCGACTACGGCGCGAGCCTGGACGACCGCGGGCGG
This sequence comes from Gemmataceae bacterium, assembly GCA_036557825.1. GTDB lineage: Bacteria > Planctomycetota > Planctomycetia > Gemmatales > Gemmataceae > JAJPHU01. The sequence goes on along the minus strand of DATBGU010000081.1, from coordinate 21,719 downwards.
TACGGACTGACTGCGCTGCACTACGGCGTGCGCGGCGGCAAACTTTCGTTGATCCAGCTGCTGCTCGAACGGGGCGCTCTCGCGGACGCACTGGACGAGAACGGCTTGACGCCGCTCTTGCATCTGTCGAAGACGCGGTCGAAGGCCGACCCCGTTCCGGTGATGGAACTCCTGGCCGAACACGGAGCCAACGTTAATGCGCGAGATGAGACGCAGAGTACGCTCCTGATGTACTTCGCGCGGCGGGGTCACGTAGGACCCGTGCAGTGGCTGCTGAGCCACGGCGCCGACCCCAACGCTCGCAACCGGAGCGGGAAGACGGCGGCGGATCTTGGACGAGCGAAGCCGGGGATTGTGCGGCTGCTTCTGAACGAATGAGTCGAACGGAACACCGACCGAGTGCCTGGAAATAGCAACGTCGGCCGCATCGCGCGCGAGTCGCCTGCCAGAGCAGGCTCCACGCCCAAAGACTAAGGGCCGTGGCGACAATCCTCGCGGATCCGGCTGATCACGGTCGCACGCGGGTTTTGTTCACGCTCGCTGGGGGCCGTTCCTGCCCCGGCCGCAGCGTGAGCTGACGGCCTGCCTTATTCTCACCCGGAGGACGCCAGGCTATCCTGAAGCCCATGGGACCCTACACGCTCTCCTTCGGCGAGGTGGATGGGACGCGGTTATCCGAGGTTGGCGGGAAGGGTGCGAACCTGGGCGAGTTGACCCGGGCAGGCTTCCCGGTCCCCCCGGGTTACTGCGTCACCACCGCAGCGTACCGCGAATTCGTTCAGACGAGCGGGGAGTTCGAGGCGCTCCTCTACTCGCTCGAGCGGGTGACGCATGAGGACCTGGACACGATCCGCGCGATAGGCGTCCGCATCCGCGAACATCTAGTGGCCCTCGCGATACCCGCGGAGGTTCGAACGGCCGTACTTCAAGCGTGGCGGGAGCTCGGTACGGAGCACGCCTACGCGGTTCGCTCGAGCGCCACAGCCGAGGACCTGCCCTCTGCTTCTTTCGCCGGGCAGCAGGACACCTTCCTCAACGTCCGGGGCGAAGAGAAGCTGCTCGACGCCGTGAGGCGGTGCTGGGCTTCGCTCTTCACCGACCGGGCCATCGCCTACCGGGCGACGCACGGCTTTGGCCACCGCGCGGTGCTCCTCGCGGTTGTCGTGCAGCGGATGGTGGTCCCCGAGGCCTCGGGGATTATGTTCACCGCCGACCCGATTACCGGCCGTCGGAAAACCGTCTGCATCGACGCGAGCTTTGGCCTGGGCGAGGCGCTCGTCGCGGGGCTCGTCACCGCGGACCTCTACCAGGTCCGGGCGGGGGCATTAGTGACGAAGCGGGTCTCCCGGAAGATGCTCACAATTCGGCCGCTGCCCGAAGGCGGGACGGTGACCGAAACGCTGAGGCCGGAAGAACAGGAACGCCAGGCGCTCCCCGACGACCACATCCTCGAGCTCGCGGGGCTCGGCCTCAGAATCGAGGAGCACTACGGCCGGGAGCAGGACATCGAGTGGTGTCTTGCGGGCGGAAGGTTCTTCATCGTCCAGACCCGCCCAATCACGTCGCTCTACCCGGCGCCGCGGGCCGCGGACGGGCGGCTTCACCTCTACGCCTCGTTCGGGCACGTGCAGATGATGATCGAGGCGATGAAGCCACTCGGGATCTCGGCCCTCCGAACGTTCGTGCCGCTCGGCAACCGCTCCCGGTCGGGCGAGAGCGAGCTGTTTCAGGAAGCCGGGAGCCGGCTCTTCGTCGATTTGAACCCGGTGCTTCGGTACCGGCGGCTAAAGAACCTCGTACCGCGGGTACTGCCGCTCGCCGACGAGCGGATAGCGCGGGCGGTGGCGGAATTCCTTGAGCGAGAGGAGTACCGCGCGGCGCTACGTCCCGAGAAGCGGCTGGAGCTGTCGTCCGTCCTGAAGGCCGCGCCTTTCTTGCTCTCGGTCCTCGGAACCCTCCTCCGCCGCAACCCAGGCCGTGGAGTGAAGGAGATCGAGCGGGCCATGGAGGGACTGCTTGCCGAGAGACGGAGGGGGGTCGAGGAGGCGCGAGGTGCGGACAGGATCCGGCGGATCCGATCGACCCTCCAGTCTCTCTTTCCGGATCTGGTCGGAAAGAAGGTTCTCCAGAACGTTCTTCCTGGGGTGATTGCCTTCCGTCTCATCGGAAGTCTCTCGCAGAAGTGGCTGGGCGACACGGCGGAACTCGCGAGCCTCGGCCGGTCCCCTCCCGGCAACGTAACGACGGAGATGGGGCTCGCACTCGGGGACGTGGCGGACGTCGTCCGGACGCATCCCGGAGCGATCGAGCGCCTGCGGCTCGCGACGGACGAGACGTTCGACCGCGACCTGTGCGAGATCCCGGGGGGAGACGAGGTCCACCGCGCCTTTGCAGCGTTCCTTGAGGGGTACGGCATGCGGTGCACGGGCGAAATCGACATCACCCGGCCACGGTGGCGCGAGGCGCCGACGCAGCTCATTCCCGCCATCGAAGGGCACCTACGGGGCGGAGCTCCCGGGCAGCACCGCCGCGATTTTCAGGCCGGCAAAATGGAGGCGGAACGGGCCGCGGCCCGCCTGCTCCAGCGCCTCCGAGCGACCCCCGGTGGTGCCATCAAAGCGACGGTAATGCGGAGACTCATCACCGTCTACCGTTCCCGGATCGGACTCCGAGAACACCCCAAGTACTACATCGTCCGGGTCCTCGACTGCGCGAAGCGGGCGATCCTTGAGGAAGCGGCGGGGCTCGTCGGGGCGGGGCTCCTGCGCTCGGCGGACGAGGTGTTCTGGTTCTCGCTGGAGGAACTTGAAGACATCCTTCGAACACGGCGGGTGGACCGCGCGGTCCTCGACGCCCAGAGGGAACGGTTCGGACGCGACGAGGGGCTCCGCCCGCCGCGCGTGATCACGAGCGAGGGGGAGGTCGTGACGGCGACGGCGGGGGCCGCCGTTCCGGAGGGTGCCCTCGGCGGGAGCGCGGCCTCGGCCGGGGTGGTCGAAGGTCGTGCCCGCGTCGTGCGGAAGCTCGAGGGGTCAAAGCTCGAGAAGGGCGAGATCCTGGTTGCGCCGTACACCGACCCGGCCTGGACGCCTCTCTTCCCGCTGGCGTCAGGCCTCGTGACCGAAGTCGGGGGACTCATGACTCACGGCGCCGTCGTCGCCCGCGAGTACGGCATACCGGCGGTGGTCGGGGTGGATCGAGCGACCGAGGCGATTCCGGATGGGGCCCTTGTCCGCGTGAACGGGTCCGAGGGGTACGTCGAGATCGTTCGGGAGAAGGAAGCCGGACCTCAATAGCTTTCTTGCCCGTTCAACGACGGCCAAGAAGAGGGTTAATTGTGCGGATCCGGGGCCCGAAGGAGGCGCACGGCAAAGACATTTGGCTCTGTTCGATGCGGGCAACCAGGCTAAAATCCATCGGTCGCCGACAGCGCATCCTCGAACTTCTGGGAGCCAGCGTCCCCCGATGAACCTGGACTGGACTACCCGTCAACTGAGAGACGGCAAGACCGTAATCACGGCCATCGACACGCACGCCGCCGGCGAGCCCCTGCGCATCATCACGGGCGGCCTGCCACCCCTTCCCGGGGCCTCGATCCTGGACCGCCGGCGCTGGATGCGCGAACACCTCGACCACCTGCGGCGCACCCTGCTGTGGGAGCCGCGCGGCCACTTCGACATGTACGGCTGCGTGCCGACGCCGCCCGTCACGCCGGGGGCCGACCTGGGCGTCCTGTTCCTGCACAACGAGGGGTACAGCACCATGTGCGGCCACGGCGTCATCGCGCTGGTGACCGCGCTCGTGGAGACGGGGGCCGTACCGACGAAGGCGCCGCTCACGCCGCTCACGCTCGACACGCCAGCCGGTGTGGTCCGCGCCGCGGCTCACGTCGGGCCGGACGGGAAGGTGGTGAAGGTTTCCTTTCGCAACGTGTCGAGCTTCGCCTTGCAGCGCGACCTGGCGCTGGACGTACCCGGCCTCGGGCCCCTGGTCCTCGACGTGGCGTTCGGTGGTGCCTTTTATGCCATTCTGCCGGCCGAGCGGATTCGGCTGCGGGTGGAGGTGAAACAAAAGCCGGCGCTCCTGGCTGCTGCGGCCGCGATAAAGGCGGCCGTGACGGAGGCCTGCCCCATCGAACACCCCTTCGAGAAGGACCTGTCCTTCCTTTACGGCGTCATCTTCACGGACATGCCCGAGGACCCGTCGCACTACAGCCGCAACCTGTGCGTCTTCGCCAACGCGGAAGTGGATCGCTCGCCCACGGGGACGGGCGTTGCCGCGCGGCTGGCCGTGCATCACGCGCGGGGAGAGGTGGCGGTCGGCGAGGCGATCGCCATCGAGAGTATCCTGGGCAGGCACAGCGTCTTCGAGGGGCGCGTGGTGGAGGAAACACGGTTCGGGCCGTATCCCGGGATCATTCCCGAGGTGTCCGGGCGGGCGTTTCTGACGGGGAGGCACGAGTTTGTTCTCGACCCTGACGACCCGCTCGGGGCCGGGTTTCTGCTCTAACCCACGACCGGCCTCAGGGATCCGGCAGGACGACGCGAAAGCCGACGCGCCCGTCGTGGTACTGGCGATCCATCTCGCGGATGCCCTCCCCCCGTCCGCCCGGACATGGGCGCCCTTCTCGGCAGGGTTACTGCACTACGGCACTCGGAATTCCTAACAGAATCTGTGGTAGGTAGTACTCGTTCCACCCGGATTTCAATCAGGTCCGCCGAAATCGTCCACACGCGCGGCGAGTCCAACCGCGACCGTGGGGAATGATTTCCCTGTGGATGCGTACAGGGCCGAGAGCGACTGGCGTTCAGCTGCGAACGAGGTCCCACCGGCATCCGGCGTGAGCCGGCCACCTGAGGACCAGCGGCAGCCCTGGATACGCGTCGATGGTTCGGACTTGAGCACGCAAGGTTTTATGGTGTGCTTCAAGGAACTTTACGGCCAGCTAGTCTCGAATGCTCCTTTGCCCGCGCCGTAGACCAGATCGCCGAAGCGCTGCCACGGACCGCACTCCTGTTTGCTCATGGGCGGTAACTCCAGCACGGTCAAGTTTTGCTCCAACTCGGAGAGCGAGCGCGGCGCCGTCAGCACCACCTGCACCGCTGGTTCAGTGAGGCAATAGCGGTAACAATCCGAGGCGGTCGGCGGGCCGGGCCAGTCCGCATACGGCTCAAGCAGCGTGCCCCAGCGTGTCGCCGTGAACGCGACGATCGGCGTTCGCGCCTTCGCGGCGGCGGGGAACACTTCCTGCGCCGCCTTGCGATGGGCCATGTTGAACCGGTGCATGAGCACATCGACGCGCGGATCGGCCGCCAGACGCCTGGCCAGCGACCGATCGTGTGCGGTCGCCCCAACGAACCGCACCCAACCGCTTTCCTTCCATTGCCGCAATTCGTCGAGCATGCCGTTTTTGCCAAATATCACATCGGGGTTGTCGCCCGGATGAACGTATTCGATGAAGAAGACGTCGATCAATCCGATACCCAAGAGGGCGGTCAACTTTCGCCGCGCCGCCCGCAACCCTGCGACCCGCCGGCTGCCGCTCCCGGTAGCCACGATGATTTGCTCGCGCTTCCGCCGGACCAGCGCGGCCAACGCTTCGATGAACGAGGTGTTACCAGGCCCGTAGAAGAAGAAATAATTGATCCCACCTGCGAACGCCCGACGAACGCAGCGCGGATCCTGCTTCGGTCCCGCGGCGAGTCCCAGGCAACTTGCCGGGGTGCCGTCGAGTGTTGTGAGATGGCGCTTGGCGGAGGAGTCGAGAGGCTGCATAGCACTAATGTTCTAGCCGACCCCGCCAACGTGAGCAAGGTTCGCAACTGCGGCTGCGTGTCGGTCCTCTTGGCGCTGACGATCTCGGCTTGCGCCCTTCGGTCGAGAGGACCGGAGAAGAAAAGGCTTCAACGCGAATTCACCTCGGCGTGTCGGACCGAAGCGCGCGCGTGCTGCGATCGTGATCCCACGTGATCCATTCACGTTTTCGATGATTTTGGCGGAGCCAACAAAAAATGTGATAAGTAAAACAACAAACAATTATTCTGATTGTTGGGGCGCCACTATGATTCATGATGTCCTGCCGGCGCCTCTTTCCGAGGTAACGAGATAAATGGTGGCAGGAATCAAACGGGGATCGTGTCATGAAGAAACTTCTCTTGGCGCTTTTTATTCTCGCGGCCTTCCGCGCGACGCCTGCCTTCGCGGGCGGACTGCCGGTGATGTACGTCGTTGTCGACCGGGTCGAGACAACCCAAGACGATTCGTCGATCTCGATGATCCGAATCTGGGGCAGCTTTACCCGTCGTCCCTGGCCCTTGAGAGACTTCGGCAAGCCCATCGATGGCTATATCCAGTTTGGCCGCGGCAGCGACAAGGAGGCGCCACAATGGAAGAAAGCCGTCGGAACCGGCAAGGCTGTCCCCGTCGGCTGTTGTGGTGGGGCGGGGGCCTTCGAAACGGTGGTGATTCATCCCGCCAATGAAAAGCCTAAAGACGACGGAGAAAACGTTCGGTATCCGACTGGCCATCTTGAACAGGTCAGTGGTTCTGACCATTGGCCGGAAGTAAAAGCCCTTTTGGCCTTTGCGGCGGACAAACAGGTGAAATCCCGTCCGTCTGGCACGAGTATTTTCGCTGAAGATTTCAACAGCTACAGCGGCACCCAGAATGCCGTCCAGTGGCAGAGCGGGCAGAAAGTCGCCCACAGCGGCAGCGTAACCGGTTGGACGAAGGCGGGTGAACACAGTCTGCACGCGGTGGACCGCGCCAACCGTGCCGGTCAGTCGAATCCGCAGAACTGGGCGGTCATGATCTTTCAGGACAACGTCGTCACGTCCGGCGCGTTTGCCGCCAACGCTTCCGGGCAAGTCTACCGCCTCGACTTTGAGGCAAGCCCCGCCGTCTATGCGAATCCGCAGCAAGCGACCCAAGCCGGCGACGAGTTGCTCATCGAGGTAGTGCGCGGCGACGACCGGGTGTTGGCCAGCCACAAGCATTCACCCGGAGCATGGACCGGCACCCTGCAGTTTGCCGCCGGCGGCTTTCAGTACACAGGGGACGGCTCGGGGGACGTTCGTCTTCGCATCAAACCGGCCGGCCCCCAGACCAGCGGGCGTTTTCATGGAGCGATCGACACTATCATCGTGAGAAAAGATGAGGCGAAGAAGTAGCAAACGGAGCGGGCGAATCCGCGCGACATTTTTCCCTTCTTGAAGTACAGGCCAGGCCAGACCGATTGGGCACGTCGCGATCCCTGCCGCATGCGCGGCGAGAATCAGGTTCTGTGCCGCCAGGCAGCAATCCCAAACGGGATGCTGCCCGGCGGGCTTGGCACAGATGACGATCCAGGTGCCTGCATTGTAGAAGATGTTGAATTCCGGCTCGGCAAGCCTTTCCTTGAGTTTTGCCGGCTTGTCAGCCTTGGCGACCAATACCTTCGACCGATCGGAAAACTCCTTATAGCAGCTTCCTGTCCTGGACCACAACAAAGGCCCAAGACAGAAGGTTCATCGCGTTGGGCGCCTTGTCCAATCCAATGGGGTGGAGTATCCGACGCCTCTGCGCTGCTGGGCGGCGTCCAGCGCCTTGCACAGCAGAGCGCAATTTGTAGCTCCGGTCCCATCGACAACCGCGGACAAGACGATGTTCGTTGCGCGCTCCGGTCGGACACGCCGAAGCAAGTTCGGGCAAGCGTACTCGCGACCCGGCCTGACTTTCCGAGGTGGAGGTCCACTTCCTCACCGGCAAGTCCGGCCCGCTCAGCGCTCGACGCCCAGGGGCATCCCTGCGTGGGCTGAAAGCCGGTCGATCAGCCGCCAGCGACCGCGACGCAAAGCAGCCGCCCGTCCGCCACCCTCCCCAAGAACAGCATCTCGGAGGAGTCGCTATGGCGCTCTTCCTGGCCCGGTCTTCGCGATGCCGTGGTCCGCTGTCGAGAACCAGGGCATAGCGCTGGAGGTGCAGGTCGGGGAGCGATGCGGGATAGGCGTATGCGCCGGCGTATGCGTGCCCCGGCAGGAAGGGGCGAGATCGCGGAAATGCCGTGTTTTACCGTGTTGGCGCTGGGTGGTGGGTAAGGCTCGAAAACCGGTGTGGGAGCAATCCTACCGAGGGTTCGAATCCCTCCCTCTCCGCTTGGAAAAGGCAGCCCTCGTAACTTCTTGATCTTGCAAGCAGTTACGAGGGCTGCTCATTTGTAGGGAGCTGGTTGTGAAAAGATATGTGTAAACGGGAACCAATCAGCACCCAGATCGGTGTCGGCTCAGTGCATTCCAGCCATTCCGCCTTGGTCACGGTGCGCGGGACAGGTATGTCCTTGCAATCCGCCGTCCACCCGGTCTAATAGGTGTGAGGTTTCTGCACGCCTTTGCAACACCGGGAAGACAGCTTATGCGGTCTATCTGGGGACCGGTTACCGAGATCCAAGACCTCGGCGTCGTGGCCGAGCAGTGCCCCTACTGCGAGCGGGTAATGCCCTGCCTGCTCCGATCCGTGTACAGGGGCAGTTACATCTTCTTCATCAAGACGGCCGTCCCCACCGAGGAAAGATCCCGCCTATGCACGGCTTGCCTCCAAGCGCTCCCCTGCGAGCACTGGCGCTACGCGGCCGTCGTGCCGATCCGGAAGGCCAAGGTTCTCCCGATTGAGGATCTGCTGTCTCGGACCAACCCCGGCCTCGCGGAGCGCCTCCAGTTGAGGGAGCAGATCCGCGCCCTGGGCGGTGACGCCGCCTTCGGGTTGGCCTACGAGCAGGTGGAGCGGCTACGGCCCGGAGCGCTGCGATCGAGCTTTCTCAAGCAACTGCTCGGCTGGAACGGACTGGCCGTGGAGCAGCGGACCTTGCTGGGGCAGCTCATCGGGTCCCATGCCCGCGCCTGTCAGTTCGCCTGCCAGATCGCGCCGGCGTTTCCGGGTCAGACTGGCTGCTGGCGGGCAGCCCTGGCCGCGTTTGCCGTCTGGTCGGCGTTCCTCTGGGTGCCCGCGGTTCACAGCTGGCTGTGGGGGAGCATCACGCTGGTGGCAGGGTTGGTGGCCGCGGCCCTCACCCGGCAACTCCTTCTGACACGTAACGTCTGTCAATGGACTCGCAAGGTACTGATTCCAGAAGCGCAAGAAGCGAACGTCTCCCTCGCCTGCCTCCTTGCGGTGGTGGAGGACGTCCCCGGATCCCGTTTGGGCATGATGGAAGACCTCTGGCCGATCAGAAACGAACTGGAGGCGATCCGCCGCGTGCTGAGCGCCGAAGGGAGACTGTAAGCTCCCCTTCAGGCCGAGCAGAAGACGGTCGTTGTCCAAGCGAGGCGCGTACAGGGTGTCCTGGTCTATCAGCAAGGTATCCATGACCCGACACGTCTCAACGACTTGCTGCCACTCGCTGCTGTTGCGCGCGAAGCGGGACACTGCACGGGCCACCACGACGCCGACCTTCCCCAAGCAGACCTCAGCCACCGATCATGCGTTCCCAGGTGGTGATGCGCGTCCCGCACTTGCGGCGTTTAGGATTACGCGCTGGTAGTTATAGACGCTCTGGAATTGCCTGGCGTTTACGACGGCAGACAGTTGCCGCCTGCAAGATGGTCTTCACCCAGCGCCGGCCACGATCCCGGCGCCGGCCAGCAGGACCAGCTGTCCCACCACGATCACCGCTTTTCTACTCCAGCGTCGCGCCCGGGGGGTGGGAGTTACGTCGGGAGCTTGCTGGGTTCGGGGAGCCGACCGAGCTGGGCGGTTTTGGCGCCGGGGAGCTGCTCAGACTGTTTGCCGGGGGCAGGGGGCTGCTCGGGCAGTTTGCGGGGGGCAGGGAGCTGGTCAGACCCGGATGGATCGCTTCCTCCTTGCTTGGATTGATCGAGGCTGGGACCGGGTTGAGGGAGTCTTGGATCAAAGTGACGGCACCCCAACAAACCGCCGCCGAGGGCTTGATAGACGTTTACGACGCCAGACAGTTGCTGCTGTTTGGTTTCGATCAGATCCAATCTCGCCTGCCAGAGGTCGCGCTGGGCGAATAGCAAGTCGAGGTATTCGAGGCGGACAGCGTAATAAAGTTTGTCGGCGAGATCGACTGATTTCTCGAGCGCTTGCACCTGCTGCTTCCGGACCTCGATGCTCTGGCTGTAGTACTGCACCTTGGATATGCGGTTGACAACCTCGGTGTAGGCGTTGAGAATTACGCGCTGGTAGTTGTAGACGCTCTGCAATTGCCTGGCGTTGGCGGTTTTGTAGTCGGCCCTGATCCCTCTTTTGTTGATCAACGGCACGACCATGTCACCAGCGAAACTGACAAGCATGGATTGCGGAGAATAGAACAGATATTGTGGGCTGAAGGCCTGGACACCAATGGGGCTGTACGGCCCCGCTGGCCCAATGGGGCCGGTGATGGCCAGTCGGGGAAAGAAGCGGGCCCGGGCGACCTTTACGTCCAGCCCGGCAGCCGCTAGTTCGCGCTCGGCTTGGCGGATGTCGGGTCGGTTCTGAAGCAGCTGCGCGGGCACTCCTAAGCTCAGCGCGTGCAAGTTCAGATCGATGAAATCGCTTAAACTCCCAGTATTGCGTTCGACAGGCTGCGGGTAGCGACCGACGAGAAAGTTGATACGGTTCTCGACCACCACTATGTCCTGCTTCGTGATCAGCTTTTGGCTCTGGTTCTTGCGAACCTCGGCCTGGAAACGCTGGACAGGCAGCTCGGTGTCGGTGGGGATTCTAGGAAATTTAAACTTGAGCCTGGCGGTCTGGAGGCTTCGCTCCTGAATCTTGATGATACTATCCAGATTCTCAAGCCGTTTGTCCAGCGCCATCAGCATGTAATAACTCTCGGCAATCTCTGCGACCAGACGGGTCACGACGTAGTTCCGCCCCTCGGCGGTGGCGAAGAAGCGCAGCTTTGCCGCGTCCCTGGCATTGCGCAGCGCCCTCCAGATGTCCAGCTCCCAGGAGATGTTGGCAGCTAGTATGAAATTTCCTGGTAGTCCGGGAAAGTGCTTGCCGGGGAGATATTCGAGCTGTTCCTCCGCGGCTCCCAAGGGCATGAATCGGCTGTTTTTTTCCAGCCCCGCGCTGCCCCCGATACCGACAAAGGGAAGGTACGCCCCGGACCGCCCCAGAACCTCGTTGCGGGCGATCTGGACGTCCTCATACAGGATCCTCAACTCCTGGTTGCCGCCGGCCAGTGCCTGGCAGATCAAGCTCGTAAGCTTCGGATCCGTGAAAAAATCTTCTATCGGAATCTGAGAGGAGTTTTTTTCCGAGTTGGTCGATCCACTGAAGCCTGCCGGGAAGCTTGGCGGCAGGTCGGGTCCCGGCTTCGCCTGACGGAGATTGGGGATTCCACAGGACGGCAGAACCAGCATCAGCATACTGCAAGCGATCGCTCTCGCAATCACGCGCTTCTCATGCCTTGTGTTCGGCAATCTCACTGAGAGGTTCATCGTCCTCGTCCTTGAGGAGTTTGCGCTTGTCGGCAATCCTGCCGAACAAGTAAGAGGCGATCTCCCGGTCCCGGAGCCTTGCCCGTGCGTCGGAAGAGTGTGTGGCGATCCTGTGTGCTGGGGTTGATAGCGTCCGGAGCCTTCCCCTGCAACAGCAATTCTTCCAGGTACGATTCACGAAACTCCAGCCAGTGGAGGAAGTGTCGGTAGGGGGTGAGTGACGGATAGGGGCAGGGTCGTTTGATGTTTCACACTGGGCAAGCCGATTCGCCGTAAGTCCAAGAACGACGGTCGAGGAAACTTACCCAGCTTCAAACATCAAATGGCCCTGGGATAGGGGCAGAACGGCTTTAGCATGCACTGTTTTCAGGGTAGTTGCTTGGGCATTGGCAGGGGTTCCGACGGAGGAGTCTGAGACCGGACCTCGGCCGTTGCCTGTGTCACTGGTGGGGTAGGTGCCAGTATCACAGGTGGGGTAGGGATTGGCTGATTGATGTAGGAGTACGCCGCCGTATAAGGCCACGTCACGACATCGCCGATAAAACTGAACGGCACGTCTGCGGCGGACAATAGCATTAGCGCCACCTGCGGATGTTGCTCCGACTCCGATTTGGGGGGTGTCCTGAAGCCACATTCTCCGTTGGACGCCTTCTTAATACACTGCACATCTTGTCTCACTCCGCCGAAAGGGCTCACCCCACCTTCCTCCTCGGGACCCTGCCTGGCCAAGTTTGCAACTGTCCCGCATCCCGCGATTGGCAAGCTTGAGAGCAGTAAAGCAACACAGATTGCGCGAAAGGCCATCTCTCCACCCCCTGGAAAGAGCGTGAGGATAGCAACTGGGCACGACCGATCAAGACCAATGTGACCATCTCAGGGCATCGAGATCTGCCCGGTCGTCTCGTCGTAGGCGAACAGGTCGCCGTAGCGCGCCCAATCGATGAAAGTGGCGAACCCCTTTTCGTAGTTCTCCTCGGGCAGGTTGAGGATCAGGGTTTCCCGCACCACCTCGCTGTCGATGGGACCGCCCTGACGGCGGAGCATCTCCTGGGTCACGCGGAACAGCTGCAACTGAAGGATGCGCGCACGCCAGATGGCTTTGCGATCCGCGCGGCTCGCCTTGACGAAGCGACGGCCCTCGTGCTCGAGCACGACCTGGCGTCGCGGCGTGGTGACGAAATCGAGCAACTCAGCACCCTTGGCCACTTTGATGAGTCGGTCGAAGTCACGGTGCGTTTCGGCGGCGATGTGGAAGACATCGTCCTGACCGCCGCGGGCGTCGAGGTATTCCAGCAGACCCTCGATCTCGCCGGCCTTCACGTCCGGAAGCGGCTCGAATACGTTTATGGCGACCTCACTGAGAGGTGCATCCGTCTCGTCCTTGAGGAGTTTGCGCCCGTCGGCAATCTTGGCGAACAAGTAATAAAGGCCGGGAATCACCAGGACCCCTATCAGAGTGCCCACGAGCATCCCGCCGACTCCCGTGGTGCCGATGGTGCGGTTTCCGATCGCCCCGGCGCCGGTGGCTACGACCAACGGAATGAGACCCGCGATGAAGGCAAAGGAGGTCATCTGAATCGGCCGGAAGCGCAATTGTCCTCCTTCGACGGCTGCCTGGAGGAGGGGCACGCCCTCCCGGCGCCGTTGGACCGCGAATTCGACGATCAGGATCGCGTTCTTGCCGAGCAGACCGACCAGCATGATCAGACCAATTTGGGCGTAGACGTCGTTGGCCAAGTCCATTGCCTGTAGTAAGAAGAAGGAACCGAAGATCCCGATCGGCAGCGACAGGACCACGGCCAGCGGCAGGAGAAAGCTCTCGTATTGCCCGACGAGAACGAGATAGACGAAGACGACGACGATCAGGAAGATCCAGAACGCAATCGGCAGCCACAGGAACACTTCCTTGTTCGCCTCGTCATACGAGAGACCTCCCCAGCCGATGTCGTAACCGCGAGGCAATGTCTCGGCGGCGACCTCCCGGATTGCCTCGATGGCTTGTCCGGTGCTGTAGCCGGGAGCCGGCGCGCATTGAATGGAGGCGGAGGTGTACAGGTTATACCGGGTGATCTCGTTCAAGCCCTGCTTCTTCACGCGCGTCATGAACGCGGAGTAGGGGACCATTTCCCCTTTGTCGTTCTTGACGAATAGGTTGTCCAGATCCGCTGGATAGCGCCGGAACTCCGGCCGGGCCTGGACGAAGACCTTGTAGAACTGCTGGTATAAAATGAATCCCTGCTCCCAGGTGCTGCCAATGAGGATGTTGAGGCTGTCCATCGCGGCCTTGATCGACACGCCCTTCTGCATGGCCACGTCGTTGTTGATGATCAGTTCGTACTGCGGGTAGTTGGCGGCGTAGAAGGTGAACAGGTTGGCCACCTCCTTACGTTTTTTCAGGGCGGCCATGAACTTGTCGGTCACTTCTCCGAGCTTCTTGTAATTCGCGGAGGACGTCTTGTCGAGGACGAGCATGGAGATGCCCCCGGCGGTACCAAAGCCGGGAACCGCGGGCGGTTCGAAGAACTCGAGCTTCACATTGCTCATCCGACCGCATTTTTCTTCGAGATCCTCAATGATCTGGCGTGCGGTCCGCTTGCGGTCGGACCAGCTTTTCAGGTTGATGATACAGGTTCCCGCGTTCGAGCCACGGCCCTCGGTCAGAACCTCGTAGCCGGCCAACGAGGTGACGGAGGTCACTTCCTCGATCTCCTTGGTGATCGATTCCAGCTCCTGGGATTTGGAGTTGGTGTATTCGAGCGTGGAGCCTGGAGGCGTTTGGAGGACCGCGTAGATGATGCCCTGGTCCTCGCCTGGGATGAAACCCGACGGGAGCTTTATGTTGACAAAAGCAATGCCGGCGGCAAAGGCCCCGACGACGGCCATGGTCAGCGTGCGGCGCGTGACGATCCGCCGCAGGATTGCGGCATAACCGCCCGTGACTTTCTCGACGAGCCAGTCGAAAGGACGCCGCACGAAGGGCAGAAGATTCAGCAGAAACCCCCAGTTCCCCCAAAGATACCACACCAGAACATTCAGCAGTATGACCAGGAGTCCGCCGAGAGCATACAGGACAATGACGAGGAGTAGTCCCTGCGTTTTCGCGTGGTTCCCGTGGGGCCTGAGAATCATCGCGCAGAGCACGGGCGTCAGTGTCAGGGCCACCAGACCGGAGAGGATGATGGACGTGGCCATCGTGATGCCGAACTGGCGGTAGAAGGTGCCGACCGGCCCGGGAATGAACGTCACCGGAACGAAGACGGCGGTCATCACCAGGGTGATGGCGATGATCGCGCCGCTGATCTCGTGAAGCACCTCCATGGTCGCCCGATAGGGCGAAAGGTGCTTTTCGCCCATCTTGGCGTGTACCGCTTCAACCACCACGATCGCGTCATCCACCACGACCCCGATCGCGAGGACCATTGCGAAGAGCGTGATCAGGTTGATCGAGAGACCCATCAACCGCAAGACAAAGAAGGTTCCGACCAGCGACACCGGAACCGCGAGGGTAGGAATCAGCGTGGATCGTAAATCTCCGAGGAACATGTAGACCACCAGAGACACCAATATGAACGCCTCGAGCAGGGTGTGCAGCACCTTTTCGATGGAGGCGTCCAGAAATTTGGAGACGTCGTAGGCGAATTCGTAGTGCATCCCGGAAGGGAATGATTCCTTCTCGATCTGCTTGAGTTCCTTCTTGATATCCTCGATGACCTGGGCGGCATTGGAGCCGGGAGCCTGCTTGAGAACGATGGATGCCGCGGGATACCCATTGATGTCCGAGTAGATATCGAAGAACTGCGGACCCAATTCGACATCGGCGACGTCCTTGAGCCGCAGGATCTTACCATCAGGATCAGCCCTGAGAATGATATTGCCATACTGCTTGGGTTTGTTGAAGCGCCCAATGTAGGTCAGTACGTACTCTTTTGATTGCGACGTCTTCCCCGTGGCCTGGCCGAATCGTCCGGGCGAACCAATCATACTCTGTTCCGCCAGGGCTTTCATGACATCCTCGGTGGACAGATTGCGCTGGCGCATGCTGTCGGGATTCAGCCAGACCCGCATCGCGAAGATGCGGTTGCCGAGGTTCCTCGGGATGCCCATGCCCTTGATCCGCTTGAGCCGGGGCATGACGTAAACATTGGCGAAGTTGAAAAGCTCCTTCTGGTCGGCGTTTGGGTCCGTGCTGTAGATGTTCAAATACATCAGCATGCTCGGCACGACCTGGCTAACGAGGATCCCCTCCCGCACCACCAGGGGCGGGAGTTGGAACAGCACGATGTTGACCCGGTTTTGCACGTTCACGACATTGATATTGGGGTCCGTGCCCGGCTCGAAGTAGATGATGATTGCTGCCTCCCCGGCACTGGTGGCGGAGGAGGTTATGTAACGCATGTTCTGGACGCCGTTGATAGATTGCTCCAACGGAATCAGAACCGATTCGACCAGGACATTCGCACTGGCGCCGGGATAAGAAATGGTAACCATAACGGTCGGCGGCGCGATGTCGGGGAACTGGGCGATGGGAAGGGTCTTGATCCCCAGCCCCCCCAGCAACAAGAGGATGATGGAGATGACGATCGCCAATGCCGGTCGATATAGAATGTTTGTGAACATGGTTCTCAGATATTCTCGCTGGGTTCTGTATCGGGAAGAGTCGCGAAAAGGTTGCTACTCTGCGCGATTTTTTTGGTTTGCAAGAGCCTCTTCCGGCCTGCGAAACTCGTATTCCTCCACCTTCGCGCCGTCGCGAACGAACTGGATCCCCTCCAGAACGATTTTGTCGTTCACATCGAGTCCCTTCTCGATGACGAAGATGTCCTCCAACTCGTGCTGGATGACGATTGGGCGCTGATGCACTTCGCCGTCTTCGCCGACGACGTAAACGTACTGCTTGTTGAGAAATTCAGAAACCGCCCGCTGCGGGATGACCATGGCGTTATGCAGCGTCCGGTAGATCAACACGGTGCCGGTCTGACCGTGACGCAGCAGACGATCCGGGTTCGGAAAATCCGCGCGGAAAGGGATGGTCCCGGTCGTGTTGTCGAATTGGCCCTCGACGGTGACGATGTTGCCGGCGGTGACGATGTTGCCGGCGGAGTCATTGAACATGTGGCCGTTTGCCAGCCTGAGCTCGATTCGCGAATCCACGAGCTCAAGGAGCTGCGAATTGTCCTTACTCTTGCCCTGGAGGGCCTTGTACGGGGAGGCCTTGGACTCGAGGGCCTTGTATTCAAAATAGCGGGCCTCGGGTACGTTGAAATAAACCCACATCACACTGTTATCGGACAAGGTCGTGAGGATGTCCC
Source organism: Gemmataceae bacterium (assembly GCA_036557825.1). Classification (GTDB taxonomy): domain Bacteria; phylum Planctomycetota; class Planctomycetia; order Gemmatales; family Gemmataceae; genus JAJPHU01. Next base: position 4,987 of record DATBGU010000081.1, on the reverse strand, counting down.
GCTCCTTGATCAGGCTGCCCTCCCGCTCTTGCAAGCGATCGACGATGCCGTCGAAAGGTGCTTCGATCCTGGTGAATTTATATTCGGCCTTCGCCTTCTCCACGTTGGCCAGGGCCTTTGCCAGTTTGGCCTCGTGCAGCTTCACGTCCTGAATGGAGACCACTTTCTTCTGGTACAACTTCTTGGTGTTATCGAGCTCTATTTGCGCGAGCTGGGCCTCGGCCCACTCGGCGTCGTACTTTGCCTTGTAAAGAGTTGGTAAGATCTCGAACATCACAACGCCCCGTTTCACCGTCTGGCCTTCCTTGACTAAGACCTCCTTGAGATACCCGTCCACCAAGGCGCGGACATTTATGTGGCGCTGCGAGTGGATCTGGCAGACATATTGCTGGGTGATCGTGACGTACTTTACCTCCGGGCTGGTGGCCACGATTTTGTGGTACTCTTCGTGGGGCTGCTCCTTTTGCAAGTGGCAAGCAGGCAGGGAGAGGGAAATCAGCGCCAGGACGATGGCCAGGATCGGGGAGGCTTTCATAGAGTTTTTCTCTCGCTGATGGGCTTTTAAGTCGTGCATCGGATCACCGTATGATGAGGAGCCCATCCGGTAAACCTCCCTTTTCCTCGGCTTGGGCTCCCCACGTCAGGCTGGACGGAGAGATGGAATACCAGAACCTTGCGCTTAATACGGTGCTTTCCGTGAAAACCTAGCACCCCATGCTTTTTTTCGCGTTTTTCTTCAAGTTTTTGTGGAATCACGCGATAGAATAGTAAACCAGATTACATATCCGTAAGCAACAATATTACGAGATTGTAAGGAAATGAGGGAAACATTACTATTTCGCAAGGAAACGGCGGTGGTAAAGCGCGCTAGTGTACCAATTCAGCGATCCGATTTGTAATCTTATTTCATACCGTTCCCTTTCTGCACGCTGGTCACTCTTGACCCACGAACGGACACGATTGTCATCTCGGTCGGACGATGCCCAGCTTTTGCATCCGAGAGATGAGTGTCGTCCGCTTCATGCCGAGCCGCGCCGCCGCCCCCGACCGGCCACCGATCACCCAGTTCGCCTGGTTCAGCGCGGCGAGGATGTGTTCGCGCTCGGCGTCGGCGAGGGTGGTTGCTGGAGCGTCCGGCAGATCCGGCGGCGCCTGCAAGTCCTCGACCGCCACCCGCAGGACGGGACCGGGCGAGAGCAGGACGCTTCGCTCGATGAAGTTCGCCAGCTCGCGCACGTTCCCCGGCCAGGGATAGCGCGTCAGGGCGGTCATCGCCTCCGCCGGAATCGACTCGATTGTTCGCTTGAGTCGTCGCGCATGCTGCTGCACAAAGTACCGCACCAGGAGCGGAATGTCCTCGCGCCGCTGGCGCAACGGCGGAAGCGTCAGCGGGAAAACGTTCAGCCGATAGTACAGGTCGCTGCGGAACTGCCGATCCGCCACCATACTTGGCAGGTCGCGGTTCGTGGCCGCGACCAACCGCACGTTCACTCGATGCGTGCGCGTGCCGCCCAACCGCTCAAACTCCTGTTCCTGGAGCACGCGCAACAGCTTCGGTTGTAACTCCAGGGGAATGTCGCCGATTTCATCGAGAAAGAGCGTGCCGCCGTCGGCCAGCTCGAAGCGGCCGACCTTCTGCGCGACCGCCCCGGTGAAGGCGCCTTTCTCGTGGCCAAACAACTCGCTTTCCAGGAGACCGCTCGGGATGGCGGCACAATTCAGTTTGACGAAAGTTCGCTCCTTACGCTTGCTCAGGTTGTGGATGGCGCGGGCGATCAGCTCCTTGCCGGTGCCGGTCTCACCCTGGATCAGCACCGTGGTGTCGGCCGGCGCGACGATCTCCACCTGGTGGAGTATGTTTTTGACGGCTCGGCTGGAGCCAATGATTTCGGCGAAACGGTACTCCGTGCGGATTTCGTCTTCGAGGTACAGTTTCTCCTCGGTCAGCTTGTCCTTGAGTTTCTCGATCTGCCGATACGCCAGGGCGTTTTCGACGGCCAGGGCAATCTGGCCGGCGACGTCGGCAAGCAAGTCCAACTCGGCCGGAGTGAAACCGGCCTCCTGGAAGCGGCCGACGTTCAACGTGCCGAGACTCTGATGGCGAGACACCAGCGGCACGGCGCAATGGCTTTGAATGCCCTCGGCAAGCAGCGTGCGAGAAACGGCAACATCGAGTCGTTCGAGATCAGCCCGAGCGGAGACCACGGGGCGGTCGTCGATCAACGCCTGGGCCGCGGGCGCTTCCTGAAAGGGGACGATCATTTCTTCCTGCATCAAGCCTTGGCCCGCCGGAAAGTCGAGCGCGTGGATCCGCAGGGTCTGGCGCTGGCGGTCGTACAGCGCGACGCTCAGGTAATCCTGTTGCAGGACGCGCCGTAAGGAGGCGGCAATCTGCTGAAACAACTGGCGAAAGTCGAGCTGGGTGACCACGGCATTGTTGATTTCCAGCAGCAGACGCAAATGGTCGCGCTCCGCGGTGAGTTGGCGTTGATAGGACTGGACGCTTTGAAAGTTCAGGGCGTTGTCCACGGCGACGGCGACCAGCCGGGCGGTCCGGCCGAACAACTTCAGGTCGCAGGAGTCGTAGGTGCGCGGCCGGGCGCTAGCGAAGTTGATGGCGCCGAGGCGGCGTTGGGGTGTTGTCAGCGGCAGGTAGTAACCCGACTTCATGCCGTAAGCGAGCCAGGTCGGCGTGATCTGTGGGAAGCGCGTTTCTTTTTCGTAGTCGGAGATAATGATCGGTTCTTGCGACTGCCACACCCAGCCGCCCGGCGATGCGGAGGGAGACAGAGTTGGGCCGATGTCGATGCTCATCGGCTTCTCCGATTCCAGGATGTTCAACCGTATCACGTCCTCGGCCGGGTCATAGAGCATGACGCTGATGAAATCGAACTCCACCACTTTACGCAGGCGTTGCGCCAGTTCGTGGAAGAGTTTCGTCAGATCATCGTGGCGTGTGAGAGACTCCAGCGCCTCCAAGAGGGCTTCGTAGCGCTCTTCGCGCGGAGGGTCGAGTTGCTGCGGTTTTCGGCTCATACGTGGAAGGGAGGCGCGTTCGCTCCCCGGCTTCAAGGAAGAGAAAGGACCTCGTTGCTCCCCATCTTTTCATTGTACGACCCTCACCCGACTCGCCCGAGCGTTGACTTCGCCTTGGGGCGCCGGCTAGGAAAACTCCGTGGCCGAGTTGGCAGTCAACTGCCTCTATCCGGGCACGAAAAAACAGAACCCCCGGCAAGCCGAGGGTTCTAGGAGACATTTGCGTTCTTGTCGTCACGGCGCCGCGCCGGCTTCCTGCAATTGTTCCAGCAATTCCGGCGACGCCTCGCGCGTGCCTTTGCACTTGGGGAACTTGGCGCAACCGAGGAAGTAGCCCTTGCGGGCGTGGCGCAACTTCATCGGGCCGCCGCACTCCGGACACGTCTCGTCCACCTTGACGTCCGGCACGGTCTTTTTCGCCGACGTCGCCGGCAGCAGCGCCTTGAGCTTCTCCTTCATCTCCGCCGGGACCGGCTTGGTGCTGCGGCACTTCGGATAATTACTGCAACCGAGAAACGGGCCGCGGAAGCCCTTCTTGACCGCCATCGGCGCACCGCATTTCTCGCAAGCGATGCCGGTGTCGATCGGCTTGACGGGGTTGCCGTTGGCGTCCACGTCCTTGGCGTTCTTGCACTTGGGATAGCCGGTGCAGGCCAGGAACGGGCCGCGGCGACCCTGGCGAATCACCATCTGTTGGCCGCACTTCTCGCAGATATGCTCGGTAGGCACAGCCGACAGCACCGGCTGCCCGTCCGGGCCGAAACTCATTGTCGTCTTGCAGTCGGGATAGCCGCTGCAACCGAGGAATGGACCGCTCTTGCCCATGCGCTCCAGCATCGGCTTGCCGCACGTCGGACACTTGTACTCCGTCTCGACCGGCTGCGGCCGAGCCTCTTCGCCCTCCTCCGGCTTGATGTATTTGCAGGGCGGTTCGTCCTTGAAGCCCGAACAGCCAGTGAAGTAGCGATGCGTTTTCTTGCTGTAGTTGCGCACCAGCGGTTTGCCGCACTGCGGGCACATCTCGCCGGTCTCGACGCCGCCGCGCAACGACGGCATCTTGTCCTCGGCCGTCTTCAGCGCTTCGGAGAACGGACCCCAGAACTCGTTGAGCACTTCGTTGTATTGGGCCTGCCGCGTCTCGATCTGATCGAGTTCCTCCTCCATGTGACTGGTAAACTTCAGGTCCATGACTTTCGGAAAGTGCTCGATGAGCAGATCGGTCACGTCCTTGCCGATCTTGGTGGCGTAAAAGCGACGGTCCTTCACTTCGACGTAGCCGCGCTCCGGCGAAGTAATTTTGTGAATGATGGTGGCGTAGGTACTGGGCCGGCCGATGCCTTCTTTCTCCAGCGCCTTGACCAGCGACGCCTCGTTGTAGCGCGGCGGCGGCTGGGTGAAGTGCTGGCTGGCCGTCAGGTCGAGACGGTCGAGTTTCTGCTGTTCGGCCAAGGTCGGCAGCGTAGCGTCCTCCTGCTTGCCGGCCGGCGGCAGCACCTTGCGATAGCCGTCGAACTTCAGCACTTTGCCCTGAGCTTTGAACAGACCGGCCGGCGTCTGCGCGGCCGGCGCGGCCAAGACCTCGACGTTGGTGACGGCGAACACGGCCGGGGCCATCTGGCTGGCGACGAAGCGCTGATAGATCAGTGTGTACAACCGCAGTTGATCGCCGTGCAAACCAAACTGGGCCACGCGCTCGGGCGTGTAGGACAGATCGGTCGGGCGGATCGCCTCGTGGGCTTCCTGAGCGCTCTTGCCGGAAGCGTAGGTGTGCGGCTTGGTCGGCAGATAAGCGGAACCATAGCGGCTGTCGATGTGCGTCCGCACCGCTTGCAGGGCGTCGGCGGAGACGCGCGTACTGTCGGTACGCATGTAGGTGATGAGGGCCACCGAACCCTCGCCGCCCAGATCGACGCCTTCATAGAGACGCTGCGCCGTCTTCATGGTGCGGTCG
>DATBGU010000080.1:0-30811 GCA_036557825.1 Gemmataceae bacterium | reverse complement strand
ACCGGCGTCAGGTCCGGCTGCCGTTGGAAGCAGGCGCTCATCGGCGTGGCCGAGAGGTCGAGCTGGTTCATGGGCGGCAGGCCGAGGATCAACTCGATGGTCTTGACCATGCCGGTCTGATTGTAATTGGTGCGATCGACGAACTTGCGCCGCGTGTAGGGGCTAATGACCAGGGCGACAGTGCGGTGGGCGTCGATGTGGTCGAAGCCGTTCTGCGGATCGTCCTCGACGACGAAAATGCACGTGTCTTTCCAGAAGCGGCTCTTGCTAATCGCTTCCACCACTCGTCCCAGGGCCAGATCGTTGTCGGCCACCATCGACGCCGGCGTCGGCATGTCCGGCTTGGTGCCGCTGGTGTGGTCGCTTGGCAGCCAGAGATAGGTCAGATGGGGGAATTCACCTTTACGCTCGAAGTCCTTCAAGTCTTCGAGGAAGATCCGCACCCGATACGCATCCGGTATCGTGAGATGGTAACCGGGAAAGCCGGCCCGCGTGAAGAGTGTCAGCGCCTCCACATTGGGCTTCGTCTCGATCTTGATCTTACCGGCGCGGCGTTTGGAATCGTTGTACATGTCGGTCCAGGTCGTGCCCTTGGGCAGCGTGGTCTTGACGAACTCTCCATAGTTACGGAATGTTTTTTTGCGTGCTAGTGCATTGTCCCAGAGGAAGCCGCTGGAGGCGAAGGCGAGCGGATCGCTGCCTTCATAGGGATAGCTGCGCGTGAAGTGGCCGAACGATTTTTCCAGGTAATCGGTGACGTAGGCTTCGTTGACCCACTGATGGCCGTCGGCGCTGAGGACGCCGCTGCAATAGAAATTGTCGAACAGTGTGAACTGCCGCGCCAGGGCGTGATGATTGGGCGTCACCTTCTCGCCGAAGATGGTCAGCGCGGGATCGCCGTCGCCCTCCTTCATGTCGCCGAAGACCTGATCGTAGGTGCGGTTCTCCTTGATGACGTAGATGACGTGCTTGAAAACCGACGGCTCGCCGTGCCGGCGCGGCACCGGCACCGGCTTGGCGTCGGGGTACGGCTTTTCCAGGCCGGCGAGGCTGTACGCCAGGCGGTTGTTGGCGTTGACTTCGGCGGTGTAGCGGGCCAGCTGCGCGTCGTCGGGCACGTCGAGGATCGACACGGAGCCGAGGTGATCGTGCGAGTTCTTGCCCTTCTCGGCGGCGCGCGGCTGACTCAACGAACCGTGACCCTTGACGTTGGCGACGAAGAGCTTCTTGCCGTCCTTCGAGACGAGGACGGCGCCGGGATACCAACCCGTCGGGATCAACCCGGCGACGAAACTGCGCGCCGGCCCATCGTCGTCGGCTGTGCGGGCGGGACGCCCGCGCTCCGGAGCGCGGGCGTCCCGCCCGCCGGTCCCGCGAGCGCGGACGCCCAGTCGGACGACGGCGATGCAGTTATTGGTTCCGTTGGCGACGTACAGGGTGCCGCCGTCGGGGCTGAGCGCCAGCGCGTTGGCCCCACTGCCGAACGGTAGCCGCGCCTCCGGCCGGCAGACGATCGTCTCGACGACCTCTTCCTTATCGGTGTCGAGGACCGATACCGTATCGCTGTTGGCGTTGGTGACGTAGACAAATCGGCCGTCCTTGCCGGCGATCATTCCACTCGGATGCAGACCGACGCGGATCGACTTGCGCCGTCGCCATTTGCCGGGGGCCGGTTCGAGAACGGTGACGGTGCCGCGATCGGCGATGCCGCGCGGATCGACGGATACCGGCGTGCCGGAGGAGGGCGCGTTCGGCTCCTTGTCGCCGGGCGGATCGCCGCCCCAATTGCTGACGTAACAACGCTCGGGACGAGGAAAGCAAATCGCGTAGGGAGCGACGCCGACCGGCACGATCTGCTCGACTTGGTTGGCGGCCAGGTTGACGATCTGCACGCTGTTGCCGCGACTGGAGGCGATCCACAATTCCTCGTCGCCGCGCGGACACAGTCCGGTCGGATACGCGTCGCCGCCGACTTTCGGCTTCACCAACTCGATTTCGGGCAGCCAGGCGAATTTCCCCTTCTGTCGCCGGGCGGCGCGGACGTGCTTGGCGGAATCGCTGACGTACACCGTGCCATCGCGAACCACCAATCCGACCGTGCTGAAACCGACCGGCGATTTGAGCGTCTGCTCGATTTTGGCCGTCGCCGTGTCGAGGAAAATCAGGTCGCTCTTGTTCTTGACGACCAGCGTGCGGCCGTCGTTCATCAGGGCGAGATCGACAGGCCGGCCGGGGAACGTGATCTGCTTGCCGGCCGGCTTGAGGATCTGGTTGGTCGGCACCACGATGCGCCCGTCCGGCTGAACGCCGACCTTGAGTTGATCGCGCTCGTCGGCCCGAAGCGAAAGGGCGGCGAGCAGGACAACGAGAGGGAGCGCGAATAGCGGGGGGCGAGGGTACGAGCAGGGAGGCATGTTACGGTGGGCCTCTCGATGGAGGGATGCGGAACAACGGTGAGACGACACCATTTCAAACGCCGCCGCGTACAGGGTCAAGCACGCATCCGGTTTTTCGGGGGATCAGTCAACCAGCCGCGCACCCAGCGTCGCCAACTCGTTGAAGCGATCGACCGATTCGCCCGCCGTCCAGGCGAGGCCGCGCAAAAGCAGCACTCGAAACAGTGGATCATCAAATGTCCATGTGTAATGACCGGGGATGCTGACGAAGACACGCCCCTTGCCGGCCTGCCGCGTCCACAAGAGCGGCTGCGGTGTCTTCTCCTCCAGACCCACGGCGAGCACGTCGATCGTGCGCACGTCGCCGATGAGGTTCCAGTAGCTTTCATCGACCAGCGACAGTTTGACGAAGCCGCGAGCGATCGGATGTTTCGAGGCGGTGAAATCGAGTTCGAGCGGGCCGTGGCGAAACTTCGACGCTCCGCCGCGCCACGCCAGGCCGATGCGTTCCTTCAAGGCGTCCACGTCGGCATGACCATCGACCGCGTAATGCAGATAAACCAGTCCGCCGCCGCGCCGCAGATAGGCGTCGAGTTCCTTCGCTCGCGCCGCGGTCCAACCGGGATTGTTCGAGTAAAAGACAATGACGTCGGCCGTCTCGAATTGTCGGGGCGTCGGCCAGCCGTCCGCCGTGCTGACGCGAACGTCCTCCGCCACCGAGAGCAGATTGAACCAGCGCCGCTGCCACAGCGGATAATCGTGCTCGCCGGGTCCGTGGTCCTTCGGCCCCGCCGACAGGACGATGTGCAGCTTCTTGCGTGACTGTGGAGAGGGTTCGCTTCCTTTCAGCACCGCCTCGACCTCGGCGCGGCGTCGCGGCGGCGGCGAGCCGGGCCGCTCCAGCGCCGCCGGGATCAGCGGCTCGGTCAGCAGAAACGTCAGCAGGTCGCGCAGCTTCTCCGGGCCGAGTACTTTGTCCAGGCCCACCGGCATCGTCGAAATCGGTGCCGGCGTCAGCGTCTCGATGCTCGTCCGCGCGATCGTGATCTCCTTGCCGGAACCGTCGCCGACGGCGAGTTTGTCTTTCGACAATGTCCGCACGGTGCCGGTGAGTACCCGGCCGTTTTTCAGTTCCACGACGGAGGTAATGTAATCGGGGTTGATGGCGGCGTTGGGGTCGCGGATGTCGCGCAGGACGGAATCGTAATCGCGATGGACGAGGTTGGACAGGTCCGGTCCGATGTCGCCGCCGCGCCCGCGCAGCCGGTGGCAGTTGGAGCACTGGGCCTGTTCGCTGAAAAAGACGGTGCGTCCGCGCGTCCAACTGCCGCCCTTCAGTTCCGGCACCGCGCGCTCGGCGACTGTCTCCACTGGTTTCTTGACGGCGGCCCACGGCAGCAAAATGCGGCGCAGCGGCAGCGCCCGCGACCGTCCGTCTTCCTTCGTCGCCCACGTCACATCCAGTGCCGTCTCACCGCTCGTATCCAGGGTCAATTCGACCGGCAGCGGTTCGCCCTCTTTCGGGCGCAGCGTCACGCGCGCCCGACAACGGCCATCCTCGCCCTTCTCGGCGATCCTCTCGCCGGCTGGCGTCTTGAGAGTCAGCGGCCCGGAAGCGGTGAACGTGAGAGTGACTTCCTCATCCGGCAGCGTGTAACCGATCGTCGAGCCGAGTTGCACCGCGGGGCGCAGCATCTGCCACAGATCGAGCTGCCCGCGCAGCGTCAGCCGGCCCGGCTGCTTCATCGCGCGCCAGAGTTGCTGATGCTCCGCACTGACGGCGATGAACGCCCGCGCGGCCGTCAGGTCGAGGTGCGGCAGCCAGCCCGACCACTTCGCGCCCTCGGCGCGTCCGCGCCATTCCGCCGTCACGCCGGTCAGATCGTAGCCGAGATCGACGGCGGAAACCTGCGGCAGATCGCCGGAGACGGGCGCGGTCGGGCGGCCCATCCCCGGCAGCGTCACGGCGTAAGGAACCGCCTGCGGATGCGGCGTCGTCGTGAGCAGGAGCGTGCGTCGATCGACGCTGACCTGCGCACCCAGCACCGGCAGCTCGAATCGCGGCGCGGTCAACTGCCGGCGCACCGCTTCGTAACCGGGACGCTGCGACTCGAAACGATCGCCCGGATAAACATATCTCCCATACTCGATGGATGTCCGGCGCGCCAGGCCGCGCAGCGATTCCGGATCGAGCGGGCCGTCGAAGGCGATGCGCACCTCGCGCGGACCGGACGCCCAGACCAGCACCGGCTGCGGACGGTCCGCGCCCCGATAGTGAATCTGATACAGCTTGCCGCGGCCCGTCGGACCGTTGCCCCAGTCGGGCGCGCCGCCGTGGACCGCGACGACGAGATCGCCGCGCGGCGAAACGCAGGCATCGACGGCCAGCATGTTCAGGCATGCGAGGAGATTGGTCCGCGCCACGTAGCCGCCCGCCGTCTTCACCAACTGCGTGCGGTATAGCTTGCCGCGCGAATAGCCCGTGAGGATCGCATCGCCCGTCCACCACGAGGGGCCGAAGACGCGGCCCTTGTTGACCGACTCGTTGAAGGCGAGTCCGCACGTGGATTGATGTTGCGGCTCGTAATCGAAGACGCTCGGCTCGTCGATCACTTTGGGAAGGTGGCGCGGATGGCGCGGCGGAAAGCCGTAGTGCCGGCCCGCCTGAATGTGCAGCAGTTCGTCGAACGGGTTGCCGTTGGGCAGCCAGGTCGCCCCCTCCTGATCGGTGGCGAACAGATCGCCGCGCCGGTTGAACGCCAGCCCGACCGAGAAGCGAACGCCCGTGGCGACAATCTCGCGCGTCTTGAAATCCGGCGACACCTTCAAAATGGTTCCGCGCTCGCTCTTGAGGTCGTACCGCGCCTTGCCCTGACCGTCGATCTGGTAGGCGTTGGTGTAATCGGCACAGCCGAGTCCGAAATAAATGTTGCCGTCGCCATCCACGGCGACGCCCAGCGCATCGACGCCGTGCGGCAGTTCCTTCCAGCCCTGGGCGACGACGATTTCCTTGTCGGCCTTGTCGTCGCCGTCCGTGTCCACGATGAGCGACAGCTTGCCCTTGGAGGCGACGAAGACGCCCGCGCCGTGCTTGCAACCGGGCGGCGTCACGGCCATGCCGATCGGCGCGCGCAGCCGCCCCTTGCTCTCCCAGAATAGCTCGGCCTTGTCTTCGAGATCGCCGTCCTTGCTGCGCGAGAGCAGATAGATGTCGCCGTTGTAGGCGAGGGCGAGCAGCTTGCCGTCGGAACGATAGCGGACGTTGTTGATGTTGGGCAGATCGACGGTCAGCTGCCGGACGCTGAAGCCGGGCACGAGCATCTGCACCGGCGGCGGATCGGATACGCGCACCAGCGGCTTGCCGGCCCCCGGCCGGCGCGGAATGGCGATCTTGATCTCGCCGTGACGGGCGGCCAGGTAGCGCTCGACGGCGGCCCGTTCGTCGTCGGCGAGGACACGGTCGTAGAGAAGCACTTCGAGAATGTCGCCGGCCAGGAAGCCACGCACGTTGGGCGGTCCTCCCTCGTTGTTGTAACAGCGCGCCCCGACCGTGAGCTGATCCATGTGCAGCCGCGAATCGGCGCGATCGCGCCGCCCCGCGAGCTTGCCGTCGATCCACAGGCGCGTCCCGCCCGCGCCCGGCGTCGAAGCGATCGTGATGCGATGGCCGGTGCCGAAGGCGAAGGCGCCCTTCATCAGATTGATCGCGCCGCCGAAGCCAGCCCCTTCCGGGTTGAGCGACTGAAAGCGCTCGCTGCCGGACGGCCCCATGTCGAGCGTCAGGCCGCTGGTGTAATCGTTCTTGCCGTCTTGATTCATGGCCAGGAAGGCCCGGAAATCGCCCGGATTGGCGAACGGCGCGGCGACCACGAAGATCGTGACGTCTCGGAAAGTCTGCTTCAAACCGCGGAGCGTCAGGTAAGCGTCGTCGCCGTCGAAGCGGGCGGCGACGACGTTATCGGCATCGTGAAAGGTCGGCTGCGCCCGCGTGTGTATCTGCGGCAGGTGCCGGCCGTGGCCGGAGGCGTCGTACCACATATCGACGCGGTCGCCGTCGTGCAGTTCGGGCCGGCGCAGGGCGCGCCGCGCCGCGTTTTGACGTGCCGCGTCCAACCACAGTTGCAGACCGGCCGTCACTTTCAGATCGGGGTGCCGCCATTTTTCGAGCGGCGTTGCGTCCTGTCCGGCCGCCGCGGTTATCGTTAGCGACACAAGAACAAATAGAGAAAGGAGCGTCGCGGTTCGGAGCATCATCTCGTCATCCTCGCGCGGGGTTTTGCTGGAGTGTATCAGCGAGACATCTCCGCCGCGAGTCGCTTTTATTGCCTTGCCTGCAAAACTGAGCGAGAATGAGGAGGTTCCGATCCGAGGGGAGACCGCCTCATGCCGGACGAGAAGACATCAAATAACCCTGCCGTCGAGGAGACGACGCTTTGCTATCCCAGTCTTGACGCGCCGGCCGCCGAGGGACCGCCAGGGATGCCGGCCGGCGAGTTGTTCGGCGAGTACGAGTTGCTCGGCGAGATCGGTCGCGGCGGCATGGGCGTGGTGTTCAAGGCGCGCGAGCCGGGATTGAATCGTCTGGTGGCGATCAAGATGGTCCTGCCGGGGGCGCTCTCCGACGACAGCGAATTGCAGCGCTTCCATACCGAAGCGGCGGCGGCGGCGAAGTTGCAGCATCCGCACATCGTTGCCGTCCATCGCGTCGGCCAACTCGGCGATCGCCATTTCTTCACGATGGACTACATCGACGGGCCGAGCCTCACGCAGCGGCTCGCCAAGGGGCCGCTGCCCGGCCGCATCGCCGCTCGCTACGTCGCCGCCGTCGCCCGCGCCATCCATCACGCCCACCAGAACGGCGTTCTGCACCGCGATCTCAAACCGGCCAACATCCTGCTCGACGCGGCCGACAATCCGCATGTCACCGACTTCGGCCTCGCCAAGCACTTCACCACCGACAGCGGCCAGACGCGCACCGGCGCCATTCTCGGCACGCCCAGTTACATGGCTCCCGAACAGGCGTCCGGCAGCAAGGACATCGGCCCGGCCTGCGACGTGTACGGATTGGGGGCGCTCCTGTACGAACTGCTGACGGCCCGTCCGCCCTTCCGCGGCGAGACGCCGCTCGACACGTTGCAGCAAGTGCTCGAAATCGAGCCGGCCCCGCCGCGCTTGCTCAATCCGAAAGTGGATCGCGACCTGGAAACCATTTGTTTGAAATGTCTGGCCAAGGAGCCGCGCCAGCGCTACGCCACCGCCCAGCAAGTCGCCGACGACCTGGAACGCTACCTCGACGGCGACTCCATCCGCGCGCGCAGCCTCAACGTGCTGGACCGGCTGGCGCGGACGCTGGAACGCAGCCAGCACGATGTCGAGTTCGCCGCCTACGGCACGCTGCTGTATTGGTTCGCCCTCATCGTCGCCGCCGTCCACCTCGTCAAGTACGCGCTCATCGAGACGCGGCAGCCGGCGCTACTGATCCTGCTGTCGCAGGCGCTTCAGTTCGTTGTGATGGGTGTGGTCTTCTGGCGCTACCGCAAGCACGGCGTACTGCCCAAAAGCACGGCCGAGCGGCACATGTGGTCGGTGTGGGTGGGCTACCTGGCATGCAGCGTGCTCGTCGCCGTGATTTGTCGCGTCCTGTTCGGCGTGGAGCAACTGTACGAGTCGATCGACTATCCCTTTTACGCCGTGGTGGCGGGAATGGCGTTCTTCGCCTTGGGCAGCAATTACTGGGGCGGCTGCTACGCCTTCGGCGTGGCCTTCTTCGCTCTGCCCGGATTGATGTTTCTGAACATGCGCTGGGCCGAGTTGGAATTCGGCGGGCTGTGGACGATCGCGCTGGTAGCGCTCGGCCGGCGTCTCCACAACCTCAGCCGCGAACGCAAATGAGATCTTGCCGGCGCCGAATGCGCCTTGCGGCTTAGCAGGTCCGAGTGCTAAGCCGCAAGCGGCTCACATTACGACGCCACGGACCCGCCCGTGGCCAGCGCCGCGAACTCGCCGGAGCCAAGGAGGGTCGCCAGCACCGTGGAATCGCTCCCTCCGTGCTGAAGGGAAGCGACGAAGGCGCCCAGGCTCGTCGGGTCGGCGGCGCGGCCGAGGACGGTCTGAAACATATTTTGCACCACATCCGTGTAGTATTCCGAGGTGCTGAGGATTGCCAGCACGACTTGTGAAGTGCTCTGACCGCTGGCCAGAACTTTCTGCCAGATTGCCGAGCCACTGGGGTCCAGGGGACGATTCAGGAAGTCCTGATACACCGCGGTGAGGAAGCCGACGTCGGTATCGCCGCCCGCCGTCTGGAAAAACGTGTTCGAGCCGGCGATCATGGCATCGACCCCTTCGATGCTCGTCCCACCGGCCAGCAGCCCCACGAAGTAACTCAAGGTGGACGAGTCGGGGGTGGTGCCCAGCAGCTTCTGGTAGGCGGCCTCGACCTGGTCCGTGCGGTACTCGGTGGTCTGCGTAATCATGTAGGCCACCTGCGTGCGCGAGGTACCGCTGAGAACGTTGGTCCAGTAGGTCTGGCCGGAGGGATCGACGGCGCGGCCCAGCAAGACTTCGTACACCTTTTGCAGCCATTGAGCGTTCGAGCCGCCTGATACCGAGGTGGTGCCGGAACTGCTCGCGAGTCCACCAGCTCCCTGGTACGTGGCCGTGATGGTATCGCTGCCGGTGATGGTCGTGGTCGGTGTGAGGGTCGCCTGCGCCTGGCCGTTGACGACGGTCAGCGTGCCGCTGCCCAGGACCGTGCCGGTGGTCGAGTCCACGAACAATACGCTGCCGGTGGGCGTGGCGCCGTTGCTAGCCGTGACAGTGGCGGTGAGCGTTACGGACGGGCTGCCGCTCGTGGTGCTGCTGGCGGCGCTGACAGTGGTAGTTGTGGCCGTGCTCGTGGCCGACGTGCTGCCGGTGCTGCCGGCCAAGCCGCTTGCTCCCTGGTAGGTGGCGGTGATGGTGTCGCTGCCGGAGCTGATCGCGGTCGTCGTGAGGGTCGCCTGCGCCTGGCCGTTGACGACGGTCAGCGTGCCGCTGCCCAGAGCCGTGCCGGTGGTCGAGTCCACGAACTGCACGCTGCCGGTGGGCGTCGCGTTGTTGGCGGCCGTGACGGTGGCGGTCAGCGTGACGGATTGACCGTTGCCGGCGTTGCCGCTGGCACTGACGGTGGTCGTCGTGGCCGTGCCCGTGGCCGTGGGCGAGGTCGTCGCGCCGGTGGTCTGGTAGGCCCCCAGATCGATGCTGTTGCCGCGGGCCACGCCGCGCTGGTCGGTCGTCGGGACATTGGCGCCGGCCGCGCCGGCGCCGATGGCGGGGCTGCCGACCAGCAGCGGCATCGTCGGCGTCGGCCCGCCGTTGTTGAGCGGCAGACCGAGCATCGGATTGGCCGTGCTGGGCGTGCCGTTGGTGACGGCCCCGTTGATGGTGTTGGACGTCATGACGATGTTGGGCGCGGTGGCGTTGACGACGGCCGAGTTGGTCGTGCTGTTGTTCTGATCGTTGACGAGGTCGTTGCTGGCGATGGAGTTGGCGAGGATGCTGTCGGTGAGGGTGACGGTGGACTGTACGGCCTGCCCATTCGGCATGGTGCCCAGCGCCAGGTTGTAAAGTGCGCCGCCGCCGTTGGCCGTGCCGACAGTGCTGTTGCCGGCGAGCGTGCTGGTGACGACGCTGACGGTGCCGTCGAGGTTGAAGACGCCGCCGCCGTAGCCGCCGCCGTTGCCGGCGTTGGTTCCGCCCTGTCCGCCCTGAGCGAGGTTGGCGGCCAGCGTGCTGTTGATGAGGGTGGTGGTGCCGTAGAGATTGAAGATAGCGCCGCCGAGTCCCGCGCCGCCGCCGCCGGCCGAGTTGCTGCCGGCGCCGGCGCCGAAGCCGGCCGTGCCGCCCGCGCCGCCGCTGACGCTGGCGCCGCCGCCGCCGCCGAAACCGCCCGCGCCGCCGAGTCCCGCCCCGCCACCCCCGCCGCCGCCAAACCCGCCCGCGCCGGCGGTGCCCGTGCCGGTCGTGCTGTCGCCTCCGCCTCCGCCGATGCCTCCGCCGCCGCCGGTGCCGGTGCTCGATCCCGTGCCGCCCGCGCCGAAGTTGCCACCCGCGCCGCCGAGGACTCCCGTGCCGCTGGCGTTGCTGCCGCCCGTGACCGTTCCGCCGAAGCCGCCGCCGTTGTCGCCTTGTCCGTCCTGACCCATGCCGCCGCCGCCGCCCGCGCTGCCGGTGCCGCTGTTGCCGCCCAGGGCGATGTTCTGCGTCGCCGTCACGCCGTTGAGCGTCAGGTTGCCCTGGTTGAAAATGGCCCCGCCCGCGCCGAGTCCGCCGCCGCCCGTGTTGCTGTTGCCGCCCTGGACGACGCCGCCCTCCAACGTCAGGTTCTCCAAGGTCAACGAACCGGGATCTTGACCTGTCGCCGGACTTCCAGCGATATAAAAGAACCGGAAAGGGGTATTTAATCCCAGCGACGAATCGCGCACCAGCACCGCGCCGTTGCCGTTGATGGTGAGGTTACTGGTGATGGCCGGCAACCCATTGGGTCCGTACCAGTTGTTGTTCACCGCGGTCAGGTCGTAGGTGCCGGCCCCGAGGTTGATGGTGTTGCTTTGGCCGTTGCTGTTGGCCTGCGAGATGTCGGCGATCAGCGTGCCGACGTCGCCCGCCGCCACGTTGAAGACCGTCGGCACGGTGCGGTCCTCCAGCACTTCGATCCCCAGTTGCACCCGGCGCGGCGTTTGACGAACCGGCGATTTGCGCTCTTTCCAGCCCAACAGCGACATGACCAACCTCCCCCGGCCTGGCACGGCGGCGATAAAGCGGACGACGGCCAGGATTTGACAAGGCAGGCAAGATCGGCAACGCGGCAGCGTCCTTGCCGCCCCACGATCCGCGAAATGCGGAACATCCCACACCATCAGACTGGATCGGTCCTTGAGGGGAACTTTCTTGAATCATCTTTTTTGCCGCGCGAACGAATCGGTTGCTCCGACGAGAGAAGATGTGACAGACGGATAAGTCGAACCTCTGTTCATCAAGCGCGTGTGCCGGTTTCGCTCACCGCGCGGCCGAAGCCGCACACCGCTCGATTCATCCCTCGGCGAAAGATCGAACGATGTGCCGATCGCGCCGTCCGCGAGGGGATGAAGGTGTCGAATCGGCGGGAAATGCCGTGTCTTGCCGGGGCGGATCATGCGCGCCGGCGTCCACCGTTCTCTTCGCTTTGCTCGGCATCGCGATTGCTAACGTTCTCGACGTTTTCTGGCTCCGACCCACAATGTTCGAGGATTCTCCGATGTCCGCATCCGCTAAGGTTCGCGAACTCAAGCCTATTCCGCAGACAACGCCAACACCCGCCGCCGGTTCGACCCCGCCCGCGCCCGCCCCCGTGCGTGTGTACTGGGGCGATCGCATTCTGTTTTTGTTCTGGCTCGCTTGCGCCGTCCTGCTGGTGCTGATGCACGTTTTCGACACGCTCGCCGGTCTGCTCCGCCGGTAGAGTTCCCAAGTCCGCAGCGCCGGCAAGGTCAGTCCTTGCTCGCGCTGTGGGCGCGTGAAGGGGATGCGAAAGCGATCACTCGTTCCCCACGGAGGGCGGTTCGCGGGCCACGGCCGCGAGGATGTCCGTCGTCGAGAGGACGCCGACGGGCCGGTTCCACTCGTCCACGATGATGATGCGATGGATGTGGGCGTCGATCATCTTGCGGGCCAGATCGCGCAGCGGGGCGTCGGCGCTGGCCGTCACCGGATCGGGCGTCATGTAGCGATCCACCGTTTCCTCCGGCAGCCGATCCATGTCCACGACCTGCCAATCCGAACAGACGCATTCCATCGCGCAGGCGGTGCGTCGTCCTCCCGGTTCGCCCTCCGCCCAATGCGCCAAATCCGTCGTCGAGAGGACGCCGACGCACAAACCGTTGCCGTCGGTCACGGGCGCTCCGCTAATGTGCGATTGCGACAAGAGGTGTGCCGCCGTGCGTAGCCCCATGTGATGCGAGATCATCAGCACGTCGCGGCTCATCACGTCCGCCGCGGTCAACTGATCAAAGCGTTTTTGTGTTGTGGGCATGATAGCGCCTCCAAAAGCGTTCGGGGCCGAGCTTACTTTTTCAAGTGATCCAACACTACTTGTAAGCAAACGACGCACCGAAGGCGGGAAAACGAACTCGGAGGTAAATTCGTTTAACCTGGTGGCGCGTGTCAGGAATTGACCACGCGGGTCGAGGCGTTCTCGTTGTCCCGTCGTCTGGGTCGGATGGCGATTTCCACGTCCTGGCCGAGGGCGTTCAGGAAGCGGAAGAGTCGATCCGTGGAGAACCCCTCAAGCTTCCCGCGGATTAGGGCCGAGACTTTCGGCTGGTCAATTCCGAGGAGGACCGCTGCCTGAGCCTGAGTTAGCTTTCGTCGGGAGAGGATGGCGCAGATCCGTCGGGCCAATTCTGCCTTGACAAGCGCCTCGCCGGCCTGCGATACCTCCAAGTCGGCGAACACGTTGCCGCTACTGGCTTCGATCTCCGGCACCGGAGTCTCCACCCGCTTCGTCTTCCTGGGTTGCGCGCCATTCCTCATAGTGTTCCTCCGCGGCTTTGAGTCGCTTGCGTATCAAGTCCCATTCGGCCTTCGGCGTCTTTCTGCCCTTCTTTGATTTCTTCTGGAAGGCATGGAGCACGTACACGGCGCCAGCCAACTTGACGGTGTATACTGCGCGGAAGGTGCTCCCTTGTAGGTTCTCAACGACTTCCAAGACGCCGGCACCGCCGAAGCTCTTGAGGGGTTTGGCATCCACATGCTTCCCTCCGGCCTGGGCCTGGAAGAGGGCAAACCCCATCGTTCGCCGCACCTCCAGCGGGAAGCCTTTTAGATCCTTCTTGCTGGACCCAACCCAGAACAGCGGCTTCGGTAGTACGCCGTTACTCATAATATGCCGAATTTGGCATAGCCTCACAAGTTTGTCCAGCCGGCTTTGCCTCTGCCTCGGCTGGTGCGGCGTTAGCTCAAGCGGACAAAAGTGCGAACTTTCAACTCGAACACGGGTAAGAAGGCCACAACACATCCCCTGGAACTCACCATCCCATTTTTTACAAACGGATCGTGGAGCCAGTTCGTCTTAGGGAGAGAAAGCGGACACAGGAATATCCAGCGGGGCGGCCGGATGTTACCCTGGAGTCTGGGGGAGACACAGGCGTTGCCAATGAGGAGGTTTTTCATGCGTCGTGCCGCTCTTTGCCGTTGCTCTCTCCTGACGCCGTTCCTGCTCACGGCGATGGCCGCAAGCGCCTCGGCCGGACCCGAACAAACCGAACTGGCCCGCAAGGCGCAGGCGATCTTGAAAACCAACTGCCATCGTTGCCACGGTCAGGACGGCGCCGTCGAGGGCGGCATGAACTACATCCTCGACCGCGACAAGCTGATCGCGCGAAAGAAAATTGTGCCGGGCAAGGCCGAGCAATCGCCGCTGTTCAAACGCATCGCCGCCGGCAAGATGCCGCCGGCCGGCGAGAAGCCTCGCCCCGGATCAACCGACCTCGCCATTCTCAAGCAGTGGATCGCGTCCGGCGCTCCCTCAGCGCAGCCGGTCGTCGCCCGCGCCCTCGTCACCGAATCCGACGTTTACGACCTCATCCTCGCCGACCTCGACAAACTGGAAAAACGCAGCCGGCGCTTCGCGCGCTATTTCAGCCTGGCGACGCTCGCCAACGCGGGAGCCGGCGCGGATGAACTGGAGACGTATCGCCACGGTCTCGCCAAGCTGCTCAACAGCCTGTCGTGGCATCCGCGCACCACCTTGCCGAAATCCGTCGATGCGGGCGGACTCGTGCTGCGGATCGACCTGCGCGATTTCCTCTGGGACGCCAACCTGTGGAACCGGCTCCTCGCCGAGTATCCCTACGGCATCCTGCTCGATACGGCGGTGGCGCGGGCGGTGCTGGTCGGCACGAGAACGCGCATGCCGTGTGTACGCGCCGATTGGTTCCTCGCCAACGCCTCGCGGGCGCCGCTCTACTACGATCTGCTGCAAATCCCCACCAACGCCTCGGAGTTGGAGCGGCAGCTGCGCGTCGATGTCGCCCTGGACATTCAACAAGAGCGCATCGCGCGTGCCGGATTCAACGGCTCCGGTATATCTCGAAACAATCGCGTCCTGGAAAGGCACGACGCCCAGAACGGCGCGTACTGGCGCACCTACGATTTCGAGGCGGTGCCGCAGAACTTGCTGGAGCGCGATCTGCTGCTGCCCGATCGCCGCAATCTCTTCGCCTATCCGCTCGGTCCCAATTTCGGCGAGAACAGCTTCCAGCACGCCGCCGGTGAGATCATCTTCAACCTGCCCAACGGCCTGCAAGGCTACATGCTCGTCAACGCCAACAACGTGCGGCAGGACAAGGGAGCGACGGCCATCGTCAGCGATCCGAAGCGGCCCGATCGCGCCGTCGAGGCCGGCATCTCGTGCATGGCCTGCCACGCGACCGGCATCAACTTCAAGGACGATCAAATCCGCGATCACGTCGCCAAGAACCGCAAGGCGTTCGGCCGCAAGGACGCCGACTTGATCCGCGCTCTGTACGTGCCGAAGGAGAAGATGCGCGCTCTGATGGAGGAGGACGCCGAGCGCTTTCGCAAGGCGGTCGAGAAGACGGGCAATCGCGTCGATCGCGCCGAGGTGGTGATGAGCATGACGCTGCGCTACGAGGCCGACGTCGATCTGCCGGCGTTGGCCGCCGAGGTCGGCGTGCGGCCCGAGGACCTGCTGCCGCGCGTGGCCGCGTCGGAGAACCTCGCGCGCAATCTCGGCGCGCTGAAAGTGCCGGGAGCGACGGTGGCCCGGCAGGTCGTGCTGCAATCGTTCGCCGAGTTGGTGCGCCAGATGCGGCTGGGCACGCCCTTTCAGGCGGGCGTGGTTGGCGAAAATCTGCCGGACAACACCGGCGAGGTCGATCCGCTGGAGGCGCAGAGCAACCCCGCCAACGCCGCCGCCGTCACGCGCGACGGCCGTTTCGTCGCCTTCGCCAGCGCCGACAAGACGGTGCGGCTGTGGGACGTGGAGGGCAACCGCGACGTGCGCCGCTGCATCGGCCACACGGCTTCGCTGTGGAGCGTCGTCTTTTCGCCGGACGGCAAGCGGCTCTTGTCCGGCGGCAAGGATGCCTCCCTGCGCTTGTGGGACGTCGAGACCGGCCGCGAGCTGCGCAAGTTCGAAGGGCACGAGGATCTCGTCACCGCCCTCGCCTTTTCGCCGGACGGCAAGCGGGCGCTCTCGGGCGGCTTGCGGGGCGAAGTCTACTTGTGGGATCTCGAAAAGACCAAACCGCTGCCGGAATTCGTCTTCGCCGCCAAGACGAAATACGTCCATCACGTCGCCTTCGCCCCGGACGGCAACCGCGCCCTCGTGTGCGCGGACCGCAGCGTCTTCGCGATCGACGCCGCCGACGGCAAGGTTCTGCAAACGCTGCAAGGACACACGCGCTCCGCCGTCTGCGCCGTTTTTTCACCGGACGGCCGGCACGTCCTCAGCGGCGGCGACGACCGCACAATGCGTCTGTGGGACGCCGCTTCCGGCAAACAGATGCGTGTCTTCATAGGGCACGACAGCGGCGTCAAGAGCGTGGCCTTCAGCCCCGATGGCCGGTATCTGCTCTCCGGCGGCAGCGATGCCACGGTTCGCCTGTGGGACGCGGCCGGCGCCAAGGAAATTAAGGCGTTCCGCAAGCATCGCGCGCCGCTCGTCGCCGCCGCGTTTCTGCCCGGAGGCCGGCAGACGCTCTCGGTGAGCCGCGACGCCGACGTGCAACTGTGGTCGATTGCGAAGCTCGTTTCGGGGGCTGACTAGCCCGGAGCGCCAGCGACGGGTTTCTTGTCCCGTCGCTGGCGAACAAATTGCATCAGGCGACGTAAGTCTGTTTCGGCAACAAATAACCCATGCCCCGTACCGATCTGCTCGCCCTGTCACTCGATGACCTCGCCGCGCTCACCAATCGCGGCACGGTCAAGCGCGCCCAGCGCGAAATCGACACCAACGAGTGCAGCGGCGACATCGCCGAAACGCCCGAAGGCGACGTGACGGCGAAATGGTCCGACGGCGTCGAGTGCCGCATCGCGGCCGGCGCCGTGCTGAGCGACGGCCGTTGCTCGTGCGCCGCCGTCGGTCTGTGCCGGCACCTGATCCGTACCGTGCTGGCCTATCAGCGGCAGGCCGCGCGGAGGACGCCCGACCAACCCGCCGCGCCGGTCGAGTCGTGGGATCCCGGCGCGATCGCGGATGAGGAGTTGGCGAAGCACTATCGCCCAGCCGCGTTCACCAAGATGCGCGAGCAGTTTCAGCAGGGCGTGCTGGTCGAACTGGTCCGCGGCAGTAAGCCGAGCGCTCGCTTCCATCTGCAAGCGTGCCTGGTGCGCTTCCTCGTGCCGGGCGACATTCGCTACACCCACTGCGACTGCGCCGAGCCGACACCGTGCAGTCACGTCCCGGCGGCGGTATGGGCGTTTCGCCGGCTGGAACCCGAACGAACCGCCGGCATCCTCGCCACCGGCGAGAAAGCGCCCGCCGCGCCGGTGGCGCTGCTCGATGAAATCGAGTCGGCCATGCTGGATTTCACGGAGCTTGGCGTCTCCGGGGCGTCGTCGGCGTGGAGTAGTCGGCTGGCGCGTCTGGAAGAGGCGTGCCGATCGGCCGATCTCATTTGGCCGGCGGCGGTCCTCGCGGAAGTGGGCGAGGAACAAAAGCGCTACGCCGAACACGACGCCCTGTTCGCGCCGGAGCGCATGGCGGATCTGATCGGCGAACTGCTCATCCGCCTGGACGCCATCCGCCGCGATACGGGGGAACTGCCGCAGTTGCTCATCCGCGGCACCAGCGCCGATCGGCCGGTGAACCTCGGCAGCGCGCGTTTCATCGGACTGGGCTGCGGTGCGCGGCTGCGGAAGCGCGGCGTCGAATTGACGGCGTACTTGCAGGACAGCGATTCGGGCAGCATGGTGGCGGTGTGCAAGGCGTTCGCGGACGATCCCGATCCGGCGCGGCCGGTGCGCTCGTTCGGCGAACTGGCGCAGGCGGCGGCGGCGAAGGGCAGCTCGTTCGCCATGCTGGGGGCGGGGCAGCTTCTCTTGCGCGGCGGCAAGCGGACGGCCAGCTGTCAGCTGATCCCCGGCCGCTCCGACGCCAGCGTGCAGCCGCAAGCGTTCGCCTGGGAGACTCTGCGCCCGCCGGTACTGGTCGAGGAGTTCGCCGAACTGGACGCGCGGCTGAGCACGCTGCCGCCGTCGTCGCTGCGGCCGCGGCGCGTGGCCGAGGATTTTCACGTCTGCGCCGTGACCGGCGCGGAGGGCGTCCACTTCGACGCCGTCACGCAGACGGTGCAGGCGGTGCTGGTCGATGGCCGCGGCCAGCGCATGCGGCTCGTGCATCCGTACACGTCGCGCGGCCAGGCCGGCGCCGAGGCGCTGCTGGCCCGGCTGGGCGACACGGCGGCTCCGGAGCGCGGGCGTCCCGCCCGCAGGACGGACTGCGGGCGGGACGCCCGCGCTCCGGCGGAGCTGCGTTTCGTCTCCGGCCCGGCCGGCCGCGACGCCGGCGGACTCTCCATCGAGCCGGTCTGTCTGGTCTGGGAGGACGGCGGCAAACGGATCGCCGTGCAGCCGTGGATCGAACAGCGCCCCGGTTCGGCGACGAACGGGCAACTGTCCGCGCCGGCCCACGCCGTCGATCCGCTGCGCGATTATCTCGTCAACCTGCAAGCGGCGCTGGGCGAACTGTTGGTGCTGGGATTGCAGCGCGCCGACCCACTGGTGGCGCGGCGCTGGCGGGAACTGCGGCAGCAGGGCGAGTCGGTCGGCTTCGCGCGTCTGGCCGAACGTCTCGCGCCGCTGGCAGACGCGCTGGATCAGAAAAGCCATACCCTGCAATGGGACTGGCGGACGGCGGCCCGGCTTCTGCTGCACGTGGGCGTCCTGGCACGCATGGCCCAGGATGTCGCGCGGATTTAAACGATTCGTCGGAAAGATCCATTTTCCTTGAAATGATCGCCGCCTTTCAGTCCTTTATACAGGAGGCGTGAAGCGTCGCGGCGGGACTGGCGGAAGCACAGCCCGGACGTAACATCATCCTCAGTCGATGCCGGAGGGACCGGCCGATCGGAGAACACACCTTAGGGAGAACGACCTGATGCTGGATCTCAATACCTATCTCGTCAAACAACAGGCTGGCCTGTTCAAGCGGATGGCCGCTTACGACATCTTCGACCCCAACAGCAATCAGCAGATCGGCGTGGCGAAGGAAGAACCGTCCACGCTCGTCAACATTCTGCGACTGTTTATGAACAAAAAGACGCTGCCGACCAACGTGAACTTTTACGCGCAGGGCGAAAACAAGCCGCTGTTCAGCATCCACCGGCCCATGACGTGGTTCCGCTCGGTGGTGGACGTGAAGAACGGCGAGGGGCAGAAGATCGGCTCGTTCAAGAGCAAGATGATGTCGCTGGGCGGCGGTTTCTGGGTGTACGACGCCGAAGACCAGCAATTCGCCGAGGTCAAGGGCGACTGGAAGGGCTGGAACTTCAAGTTCCTGACCACCGACGGCAAGGAACTCGGCTCGGTCGGCAAGAAGTGGGCGGGCATGGCCAAGGAACTGTTCACGACGGCGGACAACTACGTCATCGCCCTCAACGACAGCGCCAAGGGCAAAAAGCACAGTAACGAATTGCTGCTGGCGGCAGGGATCGCCATCGACATCATTTACAAGGAATAAGCGATCAGCGGTCAGCGATCAGCAATCAGCGGTTCGGTCTTGCTGATTGCTGATTGCTGAGATCACAGACTGCGCAGAAAGCGCAGAAGGTCGGCCAACTCTTCCGAAGAGATGGAAGGGCCGACCTTGTGACGGTGCTTGGTAAACACTTCCTCCAGCGTCGCGGCGCGGTTGTCGTGCAAGAATCCGTAACCCTGGCCGACGCCGCGCAGCGACGGCGGATTGAACTTCCGCAGTCCGCGCTCGTCGGCGAATCCGACATCGTGAACGTCGTGCCCGGAATAGGTCAACGGCGGGATGTGACAGCGGACGCAGCCGCGAGCGTGGAACAGCTTTCGCCCGCGCTCCACCTGCGCGCGATCGGCTGCGTCGTCGCCGACCGGCTCGGGCGGCGGCGGAGGCGGCAAGGTGTGCAGATAGGACAACAAGTCGTTGATCTGCTCGCCGGAAGCGGACGGAGCGTGCATGGTGTCGGTGAGCGATTTCTCAATCTGGTCCTGCAAGTATTTCATGCCGCCGTTCCAACCCCACGGGTCGGTCAGCGCCGTGCCGCGCAGGGTCAGCGTGCGCTTGGGCGTGCCGTGTGTGCCGTCGCCGAGCGTGTCGGCGAGTAGGCCGTTGGTGTGGCCGTCCGTGTGGCAACTGTGGCAACTGAACCAGCCGTCACGGGACAGCTGCGCATCGAAGAACAGCCGTTCGCCGCGCTCGGCGGACGTGAGCGTCGGCTCCGCGCCGAGGGCGATCGTGGCGACGACGAGTCTGTGGCCGGCATCGACGATGGAAAGCGAATCGTCGAAGGTGTTGAGCACGACCATCTCCGGCCCGGAGGGGGCGCGCACGACAGCCGTCGGCCGTCGGCCCACCGCGAGACGGCGAATGCGATCGCCGTCGCCCTCGACCAGCGCCACCTCGTTCACGCCGGCCAGGGCGACGGCGAACTGGTCTTCACTCAGTACCGCCACCCCGGCCGGATCGCCGGCTCCCTGTCCGTTGCCTTTCAGAGAAATCCACTCGTCGGACTCACGCAGGTTCGTCCGCGGCTTGCGCAGCTCCACGAGAGGAACCGTGCGCACCACGTTGGTCATGAGGGCGCCGCGCCAGATCTTCTCCTCCAGAGTGGGCGTGTGCTGGTCGAGGATCTGATGCGCGACCAACAACTTTTTGCGGTCGGCGCTGACGGCGAGTCCATGCAGATTGTGGCCCTTCACTTCGTGGACCGCAAGCAAACGGCCGGCGACAGCGTCCACGAGGGCGAGCCGCCCGGCGAAGGCGTCGGCGACGACGACGCGCGAACCGTCCGGCAGCACGCATTGACAGCGCGGCGCGAACGGCAGGCGGATCGTATGCACGATTCGCAGCGAGGGCGCGGGCGCGGACAGCGGCGTCAGATCCACGACTTGCAGGCGGCGCGACCATAGCGAGGCGACGGTGGCGCGGCGGCCGTCCGGCTGGACCGCGATGCTGGCCGGGTACGGCGCGACCGGCAGACGAGCGCGGACACGCAAGCGGCCGCCGTCGAAGGACAGGGCGATGAGTTCGTGGCGCTCGTCATCGACGGTCAGGACGTGCTTGTGATCGGGCAGCACGGCGAGATCGGCGAGGGACTTGCCGACAAGCAGTTCCGCGCCGACGCGGCGCGGGCGGACTTCGACAAGCGCCACGGTGCCGGCGCGACGGTTGGCGACACACAACGTATTTCCGTCGTCCAGGAACGCCGCCGCGATGGGACGGCGGAGCCGGACGGATGTCACGGCAGGGGACGGCGAAGGCGGGGCCGCCAGCAGCACGCAGCCGAGCGAGATCGCCAGACATGCGGAAAGCGCGGCGCCGTCAACGATTCGCTTCCGATTGTTTCGCGTTCGGCTGGGCAAGCCGTCGCGGTCAGTCGAGGCATTCATTCGTGAGCAAGTCCTAATATCAGACCCTTGCAGACCGGCGGCCCTTCCTATTCATTGCTATCCCCAGCGGAGGCCGGCGGCGACACCCCTTCCGGAAAGAGTTTGCCGGACGCTGGAACAACTCAACCGCGGCAAGCTCCCTTCCCGCGCAACCGCTCGCAAGGATTAAGGACGACTCTACTTATCCCGCAAGCAAAAAGCATTGTAGGCTCGTGGCTGGGGCGTAAAATCAACATATCTCAATGGAGAGTGCTTCGTCGTCTTCAATTATCCTTCCGATCCGCGGAGAATCCTTCATGACAACCACCTGCCAGGAGAGCAGCCGGCGAGCGGCGTTGGTCCTGGCGGCGGTCCTGCTGCTGCTGTGCGCCGCCTGCACGGGCCAGTCGCCGGGGCCCCTGCCGTCCAGCGGGCCCTCCAACGACAACGACTCACCGCGATTTTTCCGCGACGCGACCGCCGACTCGGGCGTGCGGTTCACGTATCGCAACGGCGAAGAAGCGGGGCATCATGCCATTCTGGAAGTGATCGGCGGCGGACTGGCGGCACTCGATTTCGACGGCGATGGCCGGCTTGATCTCTTTCTCATCGGCGGCGGCTACTACGACGGTCCCGACAAGCAGCAAATTAAAGGCTATCCCTGCAAGCTCTTTCACAACGTCGGCACGCCCGGCGGCGGCTTCCGCTTTGAGGACGTGACCGCCGCGATGGGCCTGGAGAAGATCGACTTCTATTCGCACGGGGCGGCGGTCGGCGATTTCGATACCGACGGCTGGCCCGACCTGCTGGTCACCGGCTGGCAGCGGTTGGCGCTGTTTCATAACGAGCCGGTCGATGCCGCCGACCCGAGCAAGGGCCGCAAATTCGTCGAGGTCACGTCCCAGGCGGGGCTGCCCAACGGCTTGTGGACCACCGGCGCCGCCTGGGGCGATCTCGACGGCGACGGTTACCCAGACCTCTACCTTTGTCAATACGTCGATTGGTCCTTTCGGAACAATCCTCCTTGCACGGTAGACGAGAAGCAGCCCGACGTTTGTCCGCCCACCAAGTTTAAGGGATTGGAGCACAAACTGTTCCGCAACCGCGGCGACGGCACATTCGCGGACGTCAGCAAGTCGGCCGGGCTGCTCGCGGCCCGGCTCGAGTCCGAATATGCGCAACTGGACTGGCTCGACGACCGGCGGCGCGAGCAGCTGCGACAGGCGGCCGACAACTATCTCAATTCCTTCGGCGCGGGGCTAGGCGCACTCCTGGTCGATATCAACGGGGACGGTAAACCGGAAATCTATGTCACCAACGACATGCGCGACAACTATCTGTACGTTAATCGCACGCGCCAGGCGGGCACGATCCAGCTGGAGGAGTTGGGCTTAGAGAGCGGCACGGCCCGCAATGCCCTGGGTTTGCCCGATGCCAGCATGGGCGTGGACGCCTCCGATTACGACGGCTGCGGCCGGCCCTCGCTGTGGGTGACCAACTATGCCAGCGAGCTGCACGCCCTCTATCGCAACGAGTGCCGGAACGGACGCATCCTGTTCACCCATAGCTCGATCCGCGCGGGCATCGCCGCCGACCGCAACAGCGTCGGCTGGGGCACCGGCTTCCTCGATCTGGAGCATCGCGGCTGGGAGGATATTTTTCTGACGGCGGGCGACGCCTTCCTGCATTCGCCGACGCTGCCGCGCGCCCAGAAGGCGGTCCTCTTCCGCAACCAAGGCAACGGCAAATTCGTCCTCAACAGCGCGCGCGGCGGCCCGTACTTTCAAAGCGCTCATGTCGGTCGCGGCGCCGTCCTCGCCGATTTTGACAACGACGGCCGCATCGACCTGGCCATCAGTTACCTCAACGAACCCGTGACGCTGCTGCGGAACGAGGCCGACACCGGCGGTCATCACTGGCTCGGCGTGGAGTTGTGTGGAACGAACCATCGCGACCTCGTCGGCGCGCGTGTGATCCTGGAGTCGGGTGGCCGCACCCAGACACGTTTCGCCAAGGGCGGCGGCAGCTATCTGTCCTCCAATGATCGCCGCCTCGTCTTCGGCCTGGGAGCGGCGGAACACATCGATCGCCTTCGCGTCGTTTGGCCATCCGGCCCGGAGCAGGAGTGGAAAGGACTCGCCGGCGATCGCTACTGGCGCCTCACGCAAGGCCAGCAACGCGCTTCTCCCCTTTCCGCCAAAAAGTAGCTCGCGTTCTCCGGGGAGCGCGGGCGCCTCGCCGACACGAGGCGGGCCAGATGTCTGCGGCTCTTTTTTTCGGCAAACGCATCGCGGCGGCTGTTTTTCTTCCTGCGGCCTCTGCCTATGAGAAATGCATTAGGGAATGGAGAAATTTTTAATTGTTTTCCTCTTGACCAGTTGGTCCAGGTGTGTAACAAAAAAAGAGAGTGCATTCTGTTGAGTGGAAGCAACAACCTTACGCCCTACTTTTTTGTTCGTCGTTTTCCGGGAGATGCTTATGCCAAGAGTCCTTTTGAAGCGTTGGCGTGGTTTCACGCTGATTGAGCTGTTGGTGGTGATCGCCATCATCGCCATCCTCATCGGTCTGCTGTTGCCCGCCGTGCAGAAAGTCCGCGAGGCCGCCGCCCGTTCGCAGTCGCAGAACAACCTCAAGCAAATGACGCTTGCCTGCCACAACTGCAACGACACGTACGGCAAACTGCCCATGATCGACGGTTATTTCCCCTCGACTGGTCAGATGAACCCGGCGCCGCCGGCCGGCCACGGCACCACCTTCTACTTCCTGTTGCCGTTCATGGAGCAGACTAACGTCTACAACGCGCCTGCGGTAAGTTCCGGGGTTTCGTACACCCTCGGGCCCGGTTGGGGCTGCACCGCCGTTGTCAAGACATTTATCGCGCCAGGCGATCCGAGCATGCCGGGCAACTTCTTCATTGCCAACTGGAGCAATCGCGCCGGCAGCAGCTACGCCGGCAACGGTTTCGTGTTCGGCTCGGAGTGGGGCGGCACCAACATCCCCAACTCGCAGGGCGGCGCCGCGCGCATCCCGGCCACGCTGCCCGATGGCACCTCCAACACCATCGGCTTCCTGGAACGCTTCGCCGTCTGCAATGCGGATGGATACGCGGGGCATGTTTGGATGGAAGACGGCCAAGGCAACAATCCCTACGCTCCTGGTATCTTCACCACGTCCTTGCCGTACTTCAACGCCAACTACAATACTCTCTGTAGCAGCGCCTTGCCCGGCACGTTTTCGCCGGCGGGGATCATGGTGAGCATGATGGACGGCTCGGTGCGCCTCGTCACCAGCGGCATCAGCCAGTACTCCTGGACCTATGCTCTGTTGCCCAACGACGGTCTTCCTCTTGGCAGCGACTGGTAAGATGTCCTCCTTGGGCGGCAAGCTCACCCTTACCGAACGACACGGTTTTCGGCGGATGGGAGTTTGCCGCTCAAGGCGTTTGTTCACCCGCCCCACTGCTCGCGGCCCTGAGGACATTCCTTGCCGTAGTAACTTTTGTTTCGCTCATTTTATCGGTCCTTCTGAGGACCAATTCGAGAGAGAACGCGATGGTAATTCCCCCTCAACGAGTCCGAGTTATTGTTGGCTGCGCCCTGCTCTTGGGGCTGCTGGCTGGTTGCGGCGGCAAGAGCAAAAAAGACCTTTCCCTCAGCGGCAAAGTGAGTTACAAGGGGCAGCCGGTCACGGGCGGAACCTTGACACTGACCCCAACAGACGGAGGGAACACGCCGCCGGCCAATACGCAGATCCGTGGCGACGGCACCTATCTAATCGTCCCGCCCGCTCTCGGCGAATTGAAGGTGTCCATCGAGACGGAATCGATCCGGGGGCGAAGTAGAGGCACTCCCTACGCGTTCGTACCGAAGGGCGAAAAGCAGCCCGACATCGATACTTCCAAGATGCCCGCGTACGTGCAAATCCCTCCCAAGTACGCGAAGGCGGCAACGAGCGGCCTCTCGATCACTATCCAGCAAGGAAAGAACGAAAAGAATTTCGATCTTACGGACTGAGCGTGAGTGGACAAAACTTGTGTTCACCAGCCCGCCGCGCCAGCAAGGGCCCTCTTGCTGGCGCGGCGGGCTGGTGGGGTTTTGCCCGTAAGGCTGGCGTGCTCCGAGGTCGTCCCGATGGCGCGTTTGATCCTTCCGGCATTTGGCTTCCTCCGCCGTCGCCTGTGGCGAATCGTGAGCTTGGGCGTGGTATTGGTCGCGGCCGCTCTCGGCGGCGTGAATCTTTGGGCCTGGCACCACTTCCGCGCCGCCGAGAAAGCGCTGCGCGAGGAGCACACGGAGGAGGCCCAATCCCATATTTCTCACTGTCTGCACATCTGGGGGCGCAGTTCCGAAACACACTTGCTGGCGGCCCGCATCGATCGGGCGGCCGGCCGTTATGTGGAAGCCGAGCGACACCTGACGGAGTGCGTACGGCTTCAACACGGCGCCAGCGAGGAAACCCAGATCGAGCAATTTCTCATCCGCGCCCAGGCGGGGGATCTTCACGAAGTCGAGGGCGGACTGTGGAAGTGCATAAAGGCAGGACATCCAGCGAGCCCGCGGATTCTCGAAACGCTGGCGCAGGTCTACGTACGCGAAATGCGTTTGATGGCGGCCATGGATGTGCTGTCACGCTGGATCGTTCTCGAACCGCAGGCGGCGCGGGCCTGGCAATGGCGCGGCTGTGTACGCGAACAACTCGAACAGCCGGAGTGGGGCATAATCCCCGACTTCGAGAAGGCTGTCGAACTGGAGCCCGAACGCTGGGGCGCGCGTATGCACCTGGTCCGATTGATCCTGAAGCGGAACGATCTCGAATCGGCCCGCCCCCATCTGGAAGTCCTTCTGCGTCATCACGCCGACAATCTGGACGTGCAACTCTTCCAGGCCCAAGCTTTCCACTTGGAGGGTCGGATCGACGAAGCGGTCCGCTTGCTCGATCGGTTGCTGCAAATCCAGCCGCACAACTTTGATGCCCTCTATTTAGGCAGCCAACTGGCTTGCGAACGCGAACCGCCGCGCTACCAAGAAGCCGAGCGCCTTCTGCGTCTGGCCCTTGCCGAGCGTCCGGCGGACCACAGCGCCCTGCATGCGCTCTACCGGTGCCTGGAGGACCAGGGCAAGGCGCGCGAGGCGGCCCAGATGAACGATCACATTCATGCGGTGGAGGCGGATCTCAACCGTCTGATGCAGCTGCGGAAAAAAGCCATAGAACTCACCCCCAACGATCCCCAGACGCTCGCCGAGATGGGCGAGATCTTGCTCCGGTTCGGGAACGCGGAAGAGGGGTTGGCGTGGCTGAATCGCGCTCTCCGCCTTAACCCCAATCATGCGCCCAGCCACGAGATCCTGATCCGCTATTATGAATCCAAGGACAAAGCGGAGGAAGCGGACAGGCATCGCCAAAAGCTCGCCCAGCTTACGAGGCGCTCCCCTTCCGCGCCGGAAACCGGAAAGTAATCTCCCGCTGGGGAAAGGATTCCGCCGCCGCGACGGTTGATGCGCTACGATGAATCGCAGGGCGACGCCGCCCAGGCCAACGATTATCGCCGGCGCTGGAAAAGCGCAACGACGGCAAGCCGCTGCCCGTCTCGCTCGCCGCCACGGATTGACGAGCGCCGCGCGACGACTCCTTTCTCACGATTGGTTCCGCGACGAGAACAACTCGCGCCGGCAACTCGGCAAGATCAATCAAGCGCGGACGACAAAACGCCGTCGCGGCGGACCAAGGCAATTATTAAAATGCCCTAATTAATTAAACCTCGCCTTGGGAAATCCAGGGAAAAACTCCAATTCCCCTCTTTTTTCCACTTTTTTCTTGACATGGATGAGCTTCGCGATAAAAAAAAGGAAAGAATTTTCACACTGCCCTTAATTGCCACACTGCCCTTCGCGCTCACTCTCCAGCCATCGTGTATTTTTCTTCATTCTCTTCGGAGGAAACGAGGACCGTATGCCAACTTTTCTCATCTGGAAACGCGGGCGTGGTTTCACGCTGATCGAGCTGCTGGTGGTGATCGCCATCATCGCCATCCTTATCGGCCTGCTGCTGCCGGCAGTTCAAAAGGTGCGTGAGGCCGCCGCACGCTCGCAGTCGCAGAACAACCTCAAGCAAATGACCCTCGCGCTGCACAACTGCAACGACACCTACGGCAAACTGCCGTGCGCCGCCGGCACTTTCCCCGCCGGCAACACCAGCTGGGCGCCCGCCCCGCACGGCACGTTGCAGTATTTCCTGCTGCCGTTCATGGAACAGCAGAACATCTACAACAACATCGGCGGCTGGTCGTGGAACTGCCCGAATATGGTGGTCAAGACGTTCGTCGCGCCGGGCGATCCGAGCATGCCGGGCAACTACCTAACCTGGGGCAACCGCGGTGCCACCAGTTACGCGGCCAACGCCTTCGTGTTCGGGGATGCACAAGGGAACTTGGGATACTGGACGGGGCAATGGCAGGGCGGCAGCATTCCCAACGGCGACGGCGGCTACGCACGCATTCCCGCGACCATCCCCGACGGCACCTCCAACACTATCGCCTTCGGCGAGCGCTTCTGCGTGTGCCAGAACACCTATCAGCACATCTGGGGCGAGGATGGTCAGCCACGGAACCAGTTCAATCCCTACGTCTGGGTAGAGGATCTGCCGATCTTCAACGCCAACTACAACACGAACTGCGATCCCCAGCGTTACGGCACCTTTTCGCCGGCGGGGGTCATGGTCAGCCTGATGGACGGCAGCGTCCGCCTCGTCACCAGCGGTATCAGCCAGAACACCTGGGTTGATGCCTTGTTGCCCAACGACGGCTTGCCCCTCGGCTCCGACTGGTAACAACTTCGCCAACAATCGGGATGCCAGTGTTCTTCGCCTTGCCCCGAAGAACACTGGCCGTTGTTTCTCCACCTGCCGAGACTACACCCCGATCTTATCGCACCGGGGTGAGTCCACATCTTTTTCTCTCGAGAGGAACACGATGAAAACTTCATCTTCGCAGGTTTGGCTTCGCGCGGCTTGGGCCGCGACCGCGGCCGCGTCGATTTTGCTCGTTGCCGGTTGCGGCGGCGGCTCCAAAAAAGAAGGGAAGGTCACGGGCAAAGTGACCTTTGGCGGCGAGCTTCTTGGCGGCGGAAACGTCCTCCTGGTGAGCGCGGGGGAACATCCCCAACCGTTCACGGCCGGTATCAAGTCGGACGGCACCTACGATCTCGCCGGTGTTCCGCCCGGTGAATACTTTGTCGGGGTCGAAACCGAATCCATCAAGAACCAGGTGGGCGGCATGTACAACATGAGAGGGATGAAACCGCCCCCAGGCGTGAACGCCGAGCAGCCGAAACTGGAGAACGCGGTCCAATACGTTGCGATCCCCCTGAAGTACAAGGATCCGAAGACCAGCGGCTTGCCGAAGATCACCGTCCAGCAGGGCGGCAAAGCATCGGCGAACATCGACATCCCCAAGGGCTGACCCGCGGGCGCGGCAATCCTTGTCCCAGGGCCGAAATCTGCTCCCGCGCGGCGGGAGCAGGTTTGCGCTTTCCTTTCGCACACGTGGCTTGCTACGATTGCGGCCAAGGCTCCTTTCCTCCCGGTCAACCCGGGACCACCGGCGCCGCGAATCCGACCGTGTGAGGTTTTTCGATGCTCCGTTTCGCCATGCTGCCCTTTCGCTTTGTTCGCCGTCACGCATGGCTCAGCCTGGCGTTGACCTTCCTTGGGGTCGCGGCGGCGGTCGGCGGCGTGAACCTGTGGGCCTGGCATCACTATCGGGCCGCCGAGGACGCGCTGCGCGTCGATGATATGGACAAGGCGCGCGCGCACATTGACGATTGCCTGCGCGTATGGCGGTGGAGTTCCGCCACCCGCTTCCTGGCCGCGCGCATCGAGCGAGTGAGCGGCCGTTATCCCCAGGCCGAAGCGCATCTCGTGGAGTGCGTTCGCCTTCAGCACGGCGCCAGTGAGCAGACGCAGCTGGAAGAAGTGTTGCTGCGCGCCCAGGCCGGCGACCTCACGGAAGTCGAGCGCGGCCTGTGGGAGTGCGTGGAGAACAACCACCCGGAAAAAGCGCGGATTCTCGAAACCCTGGGGCGCATCTACATGCGCGACAGCCGCCTGCGGGCGGCCCTGAAGGCCTTGACGCTCTGGCTGGAAGTGGAGCCGCAAACCGCGCGCGGCTGGCACTGGCGCGGCTGGGTGCATGAACGGCTTCAGGTGCCGGAACGGGCCATGCCCGACTACGAGAAGGCCCTCGACCTGGAGCCGGGACGCTGGGGCGTCCGCATGCGGTTGCTGCGCTTGATCCTGGAGCGCA
This sequence comes from Gemmataceae bacterium, assembly GCA_036557825.1. Lineage (GTDB taxonomy): Bacteria > Planctomycetota > Planctomycetia > Gemmatales > Gemmataceae > JAJPHU01. Next base: position 1,516 of record DATBGU010000080.1, on the reverse strand, counting down.
ACAACCCCGGCGCGGCGCACGTCCACCTGGACGGACTGGTGCGCGATCGCCCGGACGAGCCGGAGGTCCAGGTCGCCCTGGCGCATTGCTTGCAGCTGGAGGGCGAGGAGGAACAGGCGATACAGGTTCTCGACCGGCTGCTGGCGACCCATCCGGACGCCTTCGACGCCCTGGCCCTACGCGGCCGCCTGGAAGCGCAACGGCAACGCCCGGCCAAGGCCGAGGTCTGGCTGCGCGAGGCGCTGAAACGACGGCCGTCCGACCTGCGCACGCTGTACAACTTCTACCAGTGCCTGGAGCAGCTGGGCAAGGACAAGGAGGCCGCCGAAATCCTCCAGCGACACAAGCGCATCGAACGGGACACGAACCGTCTGGCCGAATTGTGGGGCCAGCTGATCGAGCGGGACCCGACCAACCCGGATTTGCTGTCGGAAGTGGGCGCCATCCTGCTGCGCATAAGCGAGGAGGAGCAGGGGATCCAATGGCTTCACCGCGCCTTGCTGGCCAGCGGCGACACCCATGCGCCGTCGATGCGGCTCTTGATGCGTTACTACGAATCGCGGGGCGACGCCGCCCAGGCCAACGACTATCGTCGGGCGCTGAAACAACTCAACGGCGGTAAGCCCGTGCCCGCCGCAGCCGCCGTCGACGATTGACGGCGGCGCGCGGCACGAGGAGGAAAGGATTCCGCGGATGCTTGCAGTGGATCGTCTCGTCGCCGAACAGGCTTTTCACGACCGTCAGGCTCAAGGCCGCGCCGCCGCCCTGAGCGGCCCGGACGCTCTGCGCTTCTCCGACGAGAGTTATCTCGATCACGAAAGCTGGATTCGCCCGGCCCTGGCGCGGCTGGGCGACGTGGACGGCCTGCCGGTGCTGGACTACGGCTGTGGACATGGCATGGCGTCGGTGGTGCTGGCGCGGCGCGGCGGCCGGGTGACGGCCTTCGACCTGTCGCCCAACTACCTTGCGGAGGCGCGGTGCCGCGCCGCGGCCAACGCGGCGGCGATCGAGTTCGTGCAGGCCGACGCCGAGCGCTTGCCCTTCGCGGGCGGCTCGTTCGCGCGCGTCTGGGGCAACGCGATCTTGCATCACCTCGATTTGCCGCAGGCGGCGCGTGAACTGCGGCGCGTTCTGCGGCCGGGCGGCGTCGCCGTTTTCTGTGAGCCGTGGGGCGAGAACCCCTTGCTGGCATGGGCGCGGCGCCGCCTGCCTTACACCGGCAAAGCACGCACGCCCGACGAGCGCCCCCTGCGGCGACATCATCTGGCCGCGCTGCGGCAGTTCTTCCCCGCGCTGGAGGTGGAGGGGCATCAACTCCTGTCGATGACGCGGCGCGTGTTGCGACCTGGGCGGTTGGTATCGGGACTGGAATGGTGCGACGATCGCCTATTGCGGCTGGCGCCGTCGCTGTCGCGCTGGTGCCGCTACGTCGTGATCGCACTGAAGCGCGAGGAGGTGCGAACTTTTTGCTGAGGCGCGACCGTAAGGGAGCGGATTTCCCCGCTCCCTTACGGTC
>DATBGU010000079.1:0-94390 GCA_036557825.1 Gemmataceae bacterium | reverse complement strand
TTCCACCTCTATTATCAGGGTCGCCGCCTCGATCTACTTTTCAAGGATTACCAGGGCGAGCACGTCGCGCTGGGCCGCGAGGAGCCGATCCGCGATTTTCTGCGCGACTGCGATGCCATCTGGCTCTGCCTCGATGTGCCGGTGGCCGATGCGCCCGCGTCCTGCTTGCAGGCCCAGCAAGAAGTCGAGCAAATCGTCGAGGATTATCTGATCGCCGAATCGCCCGGCGCGCCGCCGCGACCGATGGCCCTGGTGCTCACCAAGGCCGATCTTCTTCCCGCCGGCGACAGTGTCGAGGAGGTGGTCGAGTGCCATTTCCGCATGACCCGGCACACCCTGGAACTGCACTGTCCGCAGCACGCCCTTTTCGCGGTCAGCAGCCTCGGCGGGCCAATGCCGGCAGAGAAATCGACAGCCTCGTTCACCCCGCGCCCGCTTGGTCTTGCCGACCCGTTGGTGTGGTTGGCCGAATCGCTGCAAGCTCTGGATGAAGCGCGACTGAATTACCTGTGGACGCTGCCCAGCAATAATCTGTCGCTGTTGGAGCGCTGCGTCGCCTCCTTCGCTCGCCGCTATCCTGGAACGCCTGCCGCTGCGACGTTTCAGCGCCGCCTGCGCGAGCAGCGCCGGCAACGACTGCGCCGTCGCGGTTTCGCGGGAGTCGTCGCCGCCGCTTGCTTGTTGTTCGGCATTTGGACCTATGATGCGGTGGGAAGCCAACGCGCCGACCGCTTCGCCGCCGACAACGCCGACGATCCGGCGGCGGTCCGCCAAAACTGGCTGTCCTATCAAACCTGGCACCCGACGCGCCACCTGCTTCGTCCGGCGGCCGCGCAGGCGGAGCATCAGCGGATGCGCGAACTCGAAGAGCGCATCCACGCCAAGCAGTACGCCGAGCGACTGACGGATCTTCGCCGCCGCGCCGCCGACCCGGACTCCGACGCGGAAGCCGTCTGGCAACAGCTGCAAGACTTCCATCGTGACTTCCCAGAGCACGATGCGGACAGCGAATGGCAGCAGTTCCGCACCACTCTCAAGCAGCGCCGTGACACCGAGCGCGAACGCCGTGCCGAACGCGCCTTCGCCGAACTGGACGGAGCCGGCGAGAAGGGCGATCTCGCCGCGCGTATCGAGCAGTCCGACCGTTTTCTGCGCGACTTCGCCGGCACCGCTCACGAGTCCGAGGTGCGCCGTCGCCGCGCTGCCTGTCTGCTGCGCCTGGACGAGCGCGACATCGAGTCTGCCCGCGCCTATTCCGCCGGCCATCCGCTGAACTTCCAGACACGGCGCGAGCGCTATCAGCGCTATCTCGAACGTCATCCCGAAGGGGCATTCGCGGCCGAGGCGAACGAGGCACTCAAGAACATTGACACCGATTGGGACAAGCACGACTTCCGGGCCGTGCGTGATCACTTCCAGGCCCAGCCCGGCGACGTTAAGGAACTTCAGGTGTTGTGCCGCAGTTACCTAGCCGTTCATTCGCACGGCCGGTTCCGTGACGCCTCGCACGATCTGCTGCGCTGGACGGAGCGCGTCACGCAGCCGGGCGAATATCGCGTCGTCCTCAAGGGCGGCAACTTCGATCGCAAAGTGGCCGCTTTCTTCAGCCGCGGCCCATCGCTCTCCGTGGCGATCGAGGTCAACGGCGTTCGCTACGGTCCGAGCAACATCGTCGCGCGCAATTATCAGCCGGAGTGGAACTACGAGTTCCCGCGCCGCGTGCGCTGGAAACTCGGCGATCGTGTTCGCATTGTCGTGACCGACAATTACTACTGGGACCGCCGCGTGGCCGATGTTTCGTCGGACGAGAATGACCCGCTGGCGCTGCGGATGCTCAGCGGCGAGGTGAACGCGGGCACGAGCAGCCTGACGTTCGAGTCGGATTTCACCATGCCCGCGATGCCGAAGATCGAGTGAAACTCACCACGGATCACACGGATAAGAACAAAGAGCGTCTTTTTATCCGTTTAATCCAGATGATCCATTGTTTTGTTATGTTATGCAAATCGAGCAGACACTTTACGGAGGGCAGGATGCCGGCGGGTATCGCTTCCTCGCGCGCTCTCCGGGTTTCCTCGATGACTGGCTGGTGGAGGCGGAGCGGTTGTGTACCGGCTTTGGCGAGCGTCCGGCCGGCGTCGCCTGTCCGCCTTGTGTGTTCGCGCGGCCGTTCGGCCGCCGTCACGTCGCCGTCGTGCAGGCCGCCGACCAGGGACAGGACGACACCGGCCGGCCCGGCGCCCTCGCCTTTTATCTGCTGTTTCTCCCGAGGCAACTCTATCTCGATCTCGGCGGCGATCCGTTCTTCATCGCCGAACAACTTCCGCCTCCCTGGCAGGCACGCGGCGAACTGCCGCCCTTGAATTGGACCGCCGAGACGCCGCCGGCGCGGACGGTGGAAGTGCTTCAGAAGATCCTCAACGTCCCGTACAGCGCGACGTTGCTGGGCGGCGTGCAGATCCTTCTCGACGGCGGCCGGGTCGTCTTCGAGCGTTCCGGCCCGGATGCCGGAATTCTTCGCAGTCTGTGGGCGCTGCTACCGACGCGCGATCGCGGCGACTTATGGCCGGCCAGCTTCGCGTTCAGCAACGCCCATCGTTTCGATGTCGTTGTGGTGCCGCGCGCCGCCGGTCCTGATTACGACAACTACATCACCGAAGAGAAGGCCGGCGATTATCCGGAGGGCCGCTACGAGTGCAATCTGCAAAGCGCCATCGAAACCGGCGATCAGCGCGAGATCGATGCGCTGCTCGGTCACAACCGTTCGCGGATGCTGCGTCTGATAGTGCTGTTGCTATCGATCGTGATCCTACTTTCCATCGCCATGTCGGTGCTGCTGCCTGGCCCGCGACCTGTGCGGCCCCCGCCGACCACCGCGAAAGGACCGCCTCCCGCCCTCGATCTGCCGCCGAGGAACGAAACACCGCTGCTCGGTATCCGTGAACGCACCGAATTCAACGACCGCCTGCAAGCCCTTGCCAGGGAACGACACATCGAACTGCCGAGGGGGATCTCGGACGAAACCCTCACCGCCGCGCTGGCCGCGCTCGACCGGCACCTGGGAACGCCCGATCCGCATCGTGATCCTGGACCGCTGCGCGAGTATGGACCGTTGCAGCGTCAACTGCGCGCCCTGCTGTGGAAGCACGGGGGGGCCGACTACAACGATCGCCGTCTCAACACGATGGAATTGCTCGAACGACTCCAGCAGCGCCTGGAGGAAGAGCGGAATACGGGACAACAATCCGGCGACTGAGATTCTCGCGATTGGCGAAGCGGAGACGAATCGCATTGCGAGGGCGGTGTTCGAGACGTATCTTCGAGACAAGAGGAGGTTGACGATTGGCGCCCGCGTTCCGGTCGCTCAACAACACCTGACTGCCGGAGAATGAGCCGTGTTGATCTTCGCACTCGTTGTATCCACGATTCTACTTCTCGCGGTCAATGGGATCGCGTGGAGGGCGAAGCATCCTGTCCTGCCGATTGTCGGGACGGCATTGGGGTTTCTGGTCTTGTCCTTCTTCTGCGCGGGACTCGCGTTCTTGCCTCCGGTGGCCTTGCAGGCGGCCCTAATGGGCGTTGTCGCCTTGATTTGGGGGACGACCCAGTACCGTCCGCCTTTCTTCCTGGCGCTCTCGTGCGCGGCCACCTTAGTTGCGTTCAGTGTTCCCGGTTATTTCGCCGTTCAGGAAACGAGGCAGTTGCAAGAGCAGTTTCCTTACGTCTCCATGGACGATCGCTTGCCCACGCCGAAAGAGAAACGTCCCTCGGAAGCCTTACCTTCGGCCGTGACGGATCAACTGGTCGCGATGGAGGCGCGAATCGAGGACAAGGATCTAACCGAGCCGACCCACTATCGGAGATCCTCCCTTCGTCAAATTCACGAGGAGACCGTCCAGGTTTTCATTACGCGACCCGGCTTCGGAATCACCCGGATGCCCGGCATGTCGGAGGCGATGTTGAGGAGGGGTGGGCAGAAGCCTCCCATCCCGCAACCGGGCACGCCCTCCGCGTCGCCGTGGTTGCCGGAACAGTTGAAAAAAGAGCCAGAGAGAGCGAAATTGACGGACGAGCTGCTCGCCGTCCATCGCGACAGCACTGTGGATTTCGTCAACGTCGCCGGCTTCGGATACATCAAGGACCGCCAGCACGTCGCCGGGTTCCAGGAACACCAGATCAGCCAGAGTCCCACACCCGCGCAGCCGTGGACGCTTCAGACGCTCGACCTTGTTGGCCTGTTGCTCCACGATAAACCCGTCGCTTACGTCTCCGCGCATCTCCCGCGCATGGCGGAATTACGAGCGGCCCCAACACGGAACCTCGATGACTTCGAGGGCGCTGGCCTGTCTGCCCTGCAACGCGGAGAGGATCTGTTCGTCCGTGAGAGAGGGAACGAAAGACGCATGCTCGGCGCCATCCGCGCCGTCCGTCAGTGCCTCTCCTGCCATGAAGTCGAACGCGGCGATCTCCTCGGCGCGTTCTCCTACCGGATGACGGAAGAGCACAAATGACCCGCACGATTGCCCCAAGAATGGAAGCACCGGGAGCCATCCGCTAATGGATAAATCCACCGAAAAGGTTCTCGTCTTACCCACGGCTCGCTTTCACGTTCTCGGCGTCTTCCAGGGCTTTTGTCCGCGCGTCGCCGATTATCTGCCGGCGCTGCTCGATCCGGCCCACCTGCAATACCTGGCACGCGGCTTCGCCGAGACGGACCCATCCTTCAAACAACTCATCCCCTATATCGTCCTGCGCTGGCGCGATCGGATCTTTTGTTACACGCGCGGAAACGCCGGCGGCGAGGCGCGATTGCGGTCGCTGCGCTCGCTGGGCATCGGCGGACACATTTGCGCCGAGGATGGAGCGTCTTCCACCGATCCCTATCGAGCCGGGTTACTACGCGAATTGGAAGAGGAAGTTTATCTGGACACGACGTATAACGAGCGCACGATTGGGCTAATCAACGACGACCGCACGTCCGTCGGACAGGTCCATCTCGGCATCGTCCACGTCTTCGATCTTGCCGAACCGAAGGTGCGGCATCGCGATCCGGCCCTGGCCGATGGAGCGTTCGCGCCGCTGGAACAACTGATTCTGCAACGCCGGGAGTTCGAGACGTGGTCGCAGTTTCTGCTTGAGGGAGACTGGCTGAAGGGATGAGTCGCGCGATCCCGCCGCTAGGGTTGGGCATCCGGGGTCAGGGGGAAATGTCCCTGGTAGGCCAGCAAACGCACGTCATGCTCCAGGCTCTCCAGTCCTTCGTGACCAGCCTGATATTCCAGCAATCGCCGCAGTTTCACATCCGCCGGAGCTTCGCCGTCGCTTTCCTGCCCCGGAGCATGGCCCCAGACGACCCGGACGCCCGGCTTGCAAAACACGACCTCGCCGCCAACGATCTCGATGTCGCAATCGTCCAGGCGCAGACGCTTGAGATGCGGCTTCAGGAATGCCGCCGTCGCGGCGGCGGCGGCAACGCGGCGGTCGCCCCACCGGACGCCCGCACTTCCGGCAGGAGGAGCCACATCGCCGGACAGAACCGGCAAACGCGAATGCACCACCGACACCGGCAAAAGAATGCCGTGGCGATCCACCACCCGCGCCGGCGTCAGTTCGTTCACGGCGAGGACGGGTTGCCGATACGTCAACTCGACACGCACGGTTGCCTTGACCTTGCGGATGGCCTTTCGTGGATCGCGGATTTCCACACTGCGAACCGATTCGACCCAGGGATGGGACGCGAACGCACCACTGAGACGGGCAGTCAATCCTTCATCCAGCAGGTGCAGAGGTTGCGGCTGGCGCGAAAGCTGCCGCACTTCGGCGAGAAATTCGCGGCGCGTCATTCCCTGCGGCGGCTCGCACTCAACGTCGTTGAAAGCGATCGTGTATCCCGCATGGTCGCGCAGGGAGGCGCGGGCCGCACGGCCCAGGGCGATCACGCCCAGCAACAGAACCAGTCCAGACAAGATCGGCGTCGCGCCTTGCACGATCCAACTTCGCATCGTTATCGCCTCCTCGTAGGTCAGGCTTTCCAGCCTGACTCGGCGGAACGTCAGGCTGGAAAGCCTGACCTACGGGTCGTCACCAGACCGTGATCTCCTGTTCCAGCATCACGTTGAACCGCTCGTGGACCCGGCTGCGCACCAGGTCGATCAGCCGGAGAACATCGCGGCTGCTGGCGCCGGGGTGGACGATGACGTAATTCGCATCGCGATCGCTGATCTCCGCGCCACCGACGCGCGTGCGGGCCAGGCTCGTTTGTTCGATCAGGGCCGCCGCGCTGAAGCCGCGCGGGTTCTTGAACATGCGGGCGGCCGCCTGAAAACTGAGCGGCTGCGACGCCCGCCGCGAGATCCACGCCTTGCGCATCCGCTTGACAATGGCGTCGGCGTTGTCGCTTTCCAGCTTGAACTCCGCCGACAGCAGCACCGGATCATCGAGGTTGCTGACGTGCTCGCCGAAACGCAGTTCGTCGCGGTCGCGCACCTGCGTGTTGCCGCCGCTGTCCATGACTTCGACCTGACGGACGAATTGGCCGATGTCGCCGAAACGGTCGCCGGCGTTGCAGCGCAGCGCGCCGCCGACCGAGCCGGGAATGCCGACCAGCGTCTCGAAGCCGGCCAATCCGTGCCGCGCCGCCTGCGAGATCAGCGCCGACACCGCCGTTCCCGTTCCCGCCCGCACGCGGTTGCCGTCCACGCTGACCTGCGAAAAGGCCGGCTCGCTCAGGCGCAGCAGCGCGCCGCGAACGCCCTCGTCGCGCACCAGCAGATTGCAGCCGTTGCCCAGCACGCGCAACGGAACCCCTTGCTGGAAACACGTGCGCACGAAGCGCGAGAGTTCCTCGTGGGAGCGCGGCTGAACGAGCATCTCGGCCGGCCCGCCCAGTTTCAGATACAGGTACGGGGCCAGCGGCTCGTCGCGCTTGATGATCTCCGCGAACTCATCCAGGCCGGCCATGACGTATCTCCCTTCCTGATATGGAATCGGTTTTATCATAAGGTCGGCGGATGGATACGGTCAACGCGTTAATCGCTGGAAGCGGCGGAACGCCGGGCGAGTTGCACCGAGGATAGCGGATGCGCCAGCCGCGCCTCGCCGATGGTCGCGGGTCGCTGCTACAATGAGCCAGATGACTGTCCATCTTCCTGCCGCCGATCCTTCACGCCCGCTCGGCGTCCTCGTCAGCGGCGGGCTGGACAGCGCCGTCCTCCTCGCCGAGAGCCTTCACCGGCATCCCGCAGTGTGGCCGCTGTACATTCAATTCGGCCTCTTTTGGGAGAAGGTGGAACTGCACCATCTGCGCCGCTTCCTCGACGCCGTCCGCGCGCCCGCGCTGCGTTCGCTGACCATTTTGGAGATGCCGGTTGCGGACCTGTACGGCGAACACTGGAGCCTTACCGGCGTGGGCGTGCCGGCAGCGGGTACGCCGGACGACGCCGTGTTCCTTCCCGGCCGCAATGTGCTGTTTTTGGCCAAGGCGATGTTGTGGTGCCATCTGCACGGCGTGCCGGCCCTAGCGTTGGCACCGCTGGAGAGCAATCCCTTCCCCGACGCCACGCCAGCTTTCTTCGCGGCGTACGAGGAAATCGTCGACGAGGCCATCGGCGGCTCGGTGCGCGTCGTGCGGCCTTACGGTCAACTGCACAAGGACGAAGTGGTCTGCCGCGGCCGGCATCTGCCCTTGCAGTGGACGTTCTCGTGCATGCGCCCGCGCGACGGCCTGCACTGCGGCATCTGTAACAAATGCGCCGAGCGCAAGGACGCCTTCGCCCGCGCCGGCTTGCCCGATCCAACGGCTTATCATCGGGAGTGACCATGTTCAGCGTGACGCGGGAGATCACGTTTTGCTACGGCCACCGTCTGCTCGACTACGACGGCAAATGCCGGCACCTGCACGGGCACAACGGCCGCGCCGTCATCACCCTGGCCGCCCCCACGCTCGACCAGCTCGGCATGGTCATGGATTTCACCCGCCTCAAGGGGGTCGTCGGCGCCTGGATCGACGAGAACCTCGATCACAAGATGCTGCTGCACAAGGATGACCCCATACTGCCGTTCCTGCGCCAGCACGGTGAGCCGGTTTTCGTCCTCGATGTCAACCCGACTGCCGAGAACATCGCCCGCTTGATCTTCGACTTCACGGCCGAGCAAGGCTTCCCCGTCGTCGAGGTGAAATTGTGGGAGACGGAGTCTTGTTTTGCCGCCTACAGCGTCCCGAAGCCGGCGCGAGGATGAGCGCCTTTGCTTGACAATTCGTATCGTATCCATTATCGGATTAAGTATGAGGAGATTGCGGAAACTCTCATCGCTGGCCGGCATTTGGTTGACCGCGTTCATGACGCTGGTCGCCGGCGCTCCTCATCTGCATTGCGTCTGCCCGAACGGGCGAGTCAAACTTTACTGTCTGAGCTTTTTCTCTCGGACCTCCTGCTGCGAAGGTTCGTGTTGTCCGGCGGTCGCGCAAGACGAAATCCATCCCCAGGAGCAAGCCTGCTGCTGCCGCGCGGCTCGACACGACGACAACCGCGACCTGCGAATTCACGGCACCGGATGTAAAAAGACCTTGATCGCTGCGGAGGCGTCGGGCTTCACCGTTGCCGCGCGCGATGCCGGTCAGGAGTTGGATGCGAGCGCTTGCGTCGCCGTGACGGAACCCCCCGCGCTGGCGTCGATGTCCGCGACGAACGCCGAACGCATCCGCCGGAACCCATATCGGCCGCCGCCTGCCGATCTTCTCAACCTACTGCAACACTTCAACATTTAAGCCAACGTCCGCGCACCGCTCGAAGGGAGCGCTGCGCCCTCCTCGCATTCCACTTCCATAGGACCGGCATCGCGCCGATCCGAAACGGCTGTCTCAGCCCATGACTTTTCCGGGAGCCATCCCATGTCCGAACGCAATGCGATTCACCGTCCACCGTCCGAGGAGGATCGCCGCTACGAGGAGGGTGGACTGCGCGCGCCGCCGAGCTTGGGTCCGTTGGGCAAAGCTTGGTGGTGGTTTCACTTCGTCATTCTGGTGAAACTGGCCCGCCTCCGTTTCATCGCCGTGCTGCTCGCCGTCGGCGGCATCATCGCCTACTGGGACACCCTCAACGCCTACTACGAGAAATGGACGCGGCCGCTGGGTGGCCCGGAAACCGCCGTCGGCACCGACATCGAATACTGGTGTCCCATGCACCCCACCGTCGTCCGCGATCATCCCGACAAGTGCCCCATCTGTGCCATGCCGTTGTCCAAGCGCAAGAAGGGCGATAAGGACGAAGACGAGGCGCTGCCGCCGGGTGTCTCGCAGCGCGTGCAGATCACGCCCTACAAGGTGGCCGTCGCCGGCATCGAGACAGCGGAGATCGGGTATCGACCACTGAACAAGGAAATTGCCGCCGTCGGTTTTGTGGAGTTTGACGAGCGCAAATTAGCGCGTATCTCCGCGCGCGTCACGGGCAAAACGCGGATAGACAAACTCTACGTCAACGTCACCGGGCAGCACGTCGAGAAGGGCGAGCCGCTGGCGGACTTGTACAGTCCCGATTTGATTGTCGCCGTGCGAAACCTGCTCGACTCCCGCCAGGACAACAATCGTTCCCTGGAAAGGATGACCCGCGAGAAACTGAGCTTATGGGGCATCGCCGACGATCAGATCGACACCCTCGTCAAGAACGGTCGGCCGATCACGAAGCTCACCATCCGCTCGCCGATCCACGGCCACATCATCAAGAAATATCAGGTTGAGGGAGAGTACGTCGAGGAAGGCACGCGGCTTTACGACGTGGTTGATCTGTCAACTGTTTGGATCGAGGCACAGGTATACGAGGACGAACTGGCCTTCCTTAAGCTGGGCCTGTCCGTCGCGGCCACAACGAAGTCGTTTCCGAACCGAGCATTTACGGGCAAACTGTCCTTCATCCACCCGCACCTGGATGCGACGACCCGGACGCTGAAGGTGCGCTTCGACATGGACAACCCGCGGCACGAACTGCGGCCGGGGATGTACGCAACCGTGCGCTTCCGCACGCCGGTCACGCGGCTGGCGATAGTGCGCGAGGAGCGTCAACGGCAGTGGAGTGAGCAGACGATCGCGGAACTGACCGGGGCCGCGCTTCTCGCGCCGGGGTTTCCGCCGGCCGGTCCCGGTCTGGAATCGCTTCTGACCGGGGCGACGCGCGAAGCTGTGGCCGGGCGCGATCTCGTCTTGGGGGTGCCCGAATCGGCGGTGATCGACACCGGCAGCCGGCAGTTCGTCTATCGCGAGGCCGAGCCGGACGTTTTCGATCAACTCGAAGTCCGGCTTGGGCCGCGCAGCGCCGGATTCTATCCCGTGCTGAGCGGGCTCCAATTCGGCGATCGTGTGGCGACGACTGGCTCGTTTCTGATCGACGCTGAGACACGGTTGACCTCCGGCGCCGCCTCGACCTACTTCGGCGGCCGAAGCGGCCCGCGCGGCGAGCACAACTCCACCACGACCGCCGCCCACCCGTCGATGACCCGCGACGAGGACGCTAAGTTCCAGGCGATGCTCGGCAAACTCAGCCGGGAAGATCGAACCGCGGTCGAAGCGCAGGGGTACTGTGCCGTGCTTGGCAACCGGCTCGGCTCGATGGGTCGGCCCGTGTCGGTCGTGCTTCGGGGCCAAAAGGTCTTCCTCTGTTGTAAGGGGTGCGTCAAAACGGCGCGGGCCAACGAGGAGACGACGCTCGCCAAGGTCAAGGAACTGAAGGCGAAGTCCGCCAAACGCCCTTAACCGGGAGACGATGGGGGCGGCGACAGGACCGGCGGAGAAGCGATCGGGTCGCGCTGACGCTTTCGGTTGGTTTCTGTCGTCCGCTCCCACCCAGACCAGCCCGGAGCGCCAGCGACGGGCTTGTCGGAGGTGAAGCATGATCGAAAAACTTATCGAATACTCGATCCGCAATCGTTTCCTGGTCCTCATCGTTGCGTCCGCGCTGGCGATGTTCGCCGTCTATGCCGTGCTGCACACGCCGATGGACGCGGTGCCCGATCTGGGCGAGAATCAGGTCATCGTCTTCACCGACTGGATGGGCCGAAGTCCGCGCGAGATCGAGGACCAAATAACCTACCCTCTCTCTCTCAAATTGCAGGGACTGGTGGGCGTCAAGACGGTGCGCTCCTCCTCCGAGTTCAATTTCTCGATGATTACGCTGATCTTCGAGGACAACATCGACTTTTACTTCGCGCGCCAGCGCGTGCTGGAGCGCCTCACCCTGGCGAGCACGTTCCTCCCGGAAGGCGTGGTGCCGTACCTCGCCGCCGACACCACGGCGGTCGGGCAAATCTTCTGGTACACGATCGACGGCGGCAAACTGGAACCGGGACCCCGTTGGGCGTTGCAGAAATATTACGTCGGGCCGGAGATCAACTCCGTGCCCGGCGTGGCCGAGGTCGGCGCCGTCGGCGGCACGCCCCTGGAATATCAGATCGACGTCGATCCCAACGCCCTGCGCGCCTACAACATCACGCTCGGCGAACTGTACGACGCGGTGGCCCGTAGCAACTCGGCCGTCGGCGGCCGCGTCATGCAGAAGAACAACGCCGAGTACCTCATCCGTGGCGTCGGCTGGATCGAAAACACCAGGGACATCGAGAACACCGTCATCACCGAGCGCGACGGCACGCCGATCTACGTCAAGAACGTTGCTTCCGTGCAGATGGGTACGCAGTTTCGCCGCAGCGTCTTCATCAAGGCCGGCAACGAAACGGTCGGCGGCGCCGTCATGATGCGCCACGGCGAGAACCCGTTGGCCGTCACCAATCGCGTCAAGCGAAAGATCCAGGAACTGCAATCCGCGCTGCCGCCCGGCGTTCACATCGTTCCCGCTTACGACCGCACACGGCTCATCCACGGGGCCATTCACAACGTCACGCAAGTGATGTGGCACGAGATGCTCATTGCCGGCGTCGCCATCCTGCTCATTTTGATGCACTTTCGCAGCGTCTTCGTCATCTGTGTGACGCTGCCGTTGGCCGTGTTGTTCTCGTTCCTGATGATGTGGGTGCTGCGCGTGCTGCACATTCTCGACGTGCAGGCCAACATCATGTCGCTGGCCGGCATCACCATCTCCATCGGCATCCTCGTCGATCAAGCCATCGTCATGGTCGAGAACGCCACGCACCATCTGAAAGAACACTTCGGCGACAAGCCGGTGCGCGGCAACACCACGGAGATCGTCGTTCGGGCTTGCCGCACGGTCGGCCGGCCCATCTTCTTCTCGGTGCTGATTATCTTGATCTCTTTTGTTCCCGTTTTCGCCATGAGCGGCCGGGAAGGGAAATATTTTCATCCGATGGCCTTCACGAAAAGTCTGGCGATGGTCGGCGTGGCCCTCATCTCGGTGACGGTGGTGCCCGCCTTGATCCCGACGTTCATCAAGGGACGCATCCGCGGCGAAGAGGAGAACCCGATCGTCCGCAGCTTCATCTACATTTACAAACCGCTGCTGACGTGGGCGCTGCCGCGCCGCAATCTCGTCATGTGGATGTTCGCCGCGCTGCTGATCCTCGCCGCCGGCATGTTTCCCTTGCAGGCGGTGCTCGGCGAGGGTGCCGGGCATCGCGAATGGGCGTTTTGCTTTTTGGCCACGGTCGCGCTGGTGATTTTTCTGACCGTCGCGTTCATCAAGGGACCGCAATGGCAGCTTTTGAGCTTCGCCACACTGGTGGGGATCGCTCTGCTGGCCTACCATTTTCCGAAAATCGGCGTCGAGTTCATGCCGGCGCTCAACGAGCAATCGGCCCTGTACATGCCCGTTACCGTGCCGCGCGTCAGCGTGACGCAGGCGGCCGACGATCTCAAGATTCAGGACGCGCTGTTTCGGCAGTTCCCGGAGGTCGAATCGGCAGTCAACAAGGCAGGGCGGGCCGACACGCCGACCGATCCGGCGCCGCTGGAGATGGCCGAGACGTTCGTGAACTTCCGGCCGAAAGAATTATGGCCGCGGCGGGCGATGGCGTTCGACGACGCTTCGCGGCAGATCCGTTTGATGCTCGCCGTTCTGGAACAGCGCGGCTACGTGCAGGAGTCCGCCGCCGATGAACGCGACGCCCTCATCAACGATGCCGCGATGGGCGGCTTGACCAAGTTCGACGAGGTGATGCGCGATCTCGCCCTCCGGCGCTACCGTGAATTCGAGCGCGAGTTGATGCCCGTGCTGACGCGCTTCGTCGTCGAGGACACGGTGCGGCGCTTCCGCAAGGCGAACCTCGTACGCTGGCCGGACGACGTCAGCGCGGAGGAGGAAATCGACCAACTCGTTGACGAACTAACTCCGCGATACGGCGCCTGGTTGTCGCGCACTCCCGCCCTTGAGGACGTGACGAAAATCACGCAAGCGGTGGCGCGAAGATTGTCCGAATGCGAGGCGTTGACGGTGGAACCGGCGAACGCCTTGGAGTTGCGCGAAGCGCCACCGTTGCACGTTCTCGATGCCATTGCCGAAACGCTGGGGTCCGAAAGAAAGACCTTCGCCGGTGAAGTGCTTAAAGCGATGGAGAAACACCGCCGCGAATTGTGGATCGACCGTATCCACAAACGGATCAATTGGGAGCTGTTTGACCGCGGCGTCGAGGCGTTCGTGTGGTCGGCGCTGGAGGAAATCGGTAACTCCGCCAAGCAGCGCGATCTTCTGCGCTCGGCGCCGCACGGCGAGGAGTTCGCCCACTTCGTCGAGGAATCGACCCATGCCCGCAACGGCAAGGAACACGACCAGAACGCCCTGAAACCGTTCGTCGACCTGCGCGAGGAGATGGAGCAACCGTTTGCCAAGGGGCTGATTCTCTGGCAACGCAAGGGCGGCCCCAAAGGAGATCTGCTTCAGGAACTGGATCAGGTGGTGCAGATGCCCGGCTGGAGCAACATCTGGACGCAGCCCATTCAGAACCGCGTGGACATGCTGTCAACCGGGGTCCGCACGCAGGTCGGCGTCAAGGTCTTCGGTCCCGACGTGGAGACCATTAACGACGTGTGCAAGCAAATCGAGCAAGCCTTGAAGCCCATCCCCGGCGCGATGGACGTGATCGCCGAGCCGTTCATGGGCAAGGGATATTTGGAAATCAAGATCGACCGCGAGAAGGCGGCGCGCTATGGCGTTCGCGTCGGCGACATTCAGGACACCATCGAAGTGGCCCTGGGCGGCAAGGTCATCACACAGACGGTGGAGGGTCGCGATCGTTTCCCGGTGCGCGTCCGCTATGCCCGCGATTTCCGCGAGGACGAGCAGGCCGTCAAGCGCCTGCTCGTCAGTCGCGGCAACATGGGCGCGTCCGGCGGCCTGGCGCGTCGCTCGGCGACGGACGACCGGAGCATGAGCAGGGTTTCCGGCAGTGGGCCGTCGCACGAGGCGGCCCCCTGGCACACGGCCGACGGCAATGCTCCGC
This sequence comes from Gemmataceae bacterium, assembly GCA_036557825.1. Taxonomy (GTDB): domain Bacteria; phylum Planctomycetota; class Planctomycetia; order Gemmatales; family Gemmataceae; genus JAJPHU01. The sequence continues at coordinate 79,996 of DATBGU010000079.1, read as the reverse complement.
TGCAAATCCCCCTGGCCGACCTGGCCGAGGTACGCATCGTCGAAGGGCCGGCGACGATCAAGAGCGAGAACGGCCGGCTGCGCAACTATGTGATGCTGAACGTCCGCGGCGACCGCGACATCGTCGGCTTCGTCGAGGAAGCGCAGCGCGTCGTGGCCGAGAAGGTGCAGTTGCCGGAAGGCGTGCATCTGGAATGGTCCGGCGAGTTCGAGCATCAAGTGCGGGCGGCCAAGACGCTGCGCATCATCCTGCCGATGGTGCTGGTGCTGATCTTCGTCATCCTGTATCTGACGTACAAGGATTTGATGGACGCCCTCCTGATGGTGCTGGCGGTGCCGGAGGCGCTCGCCGGAGGCGTCTTCTTCCAGTTTCTCTTCCCGAAGCTGAGGCACGGCTGGTCCAGTCCACCGGAGCCGTTCACCTTGGCGATGTGGGTCGGCTACATCGCGGCCTTCGGCATGGCCACCGAGACAGGCATCATCATGCTCGTCTATCTGCGCGAGTCCATCGACAAACGCGGCGGCCTGGAGAACATTCAATCGCTGGAGGAACTGCGACAAGCCGTCATCGAGGGAGCGGTCCACCGGTTGCGTCCCAAATTGCTGACGGAAGGCGTCGCCATCGTCGCCATCGCGCCGATGCTGTTCTCTACCGGCGTCGGCGGCGAGATCATCTCGGCGATGGCCCTGCCCGTGCTGGGCGGTCTGCTCATCGCCGATGAGGTGGTCGATGTGTTTCTGCCGGTGCGCTTCTACTGGGTGCGGCGAGCGCGTTGGCTGAAGATCCAGGAGGCCCGACTTGGCTCAAGTCCTCACCTCGCTCCCATGCCCATCCCGGTGGGATAGCCCGGTTGCCCAGGACCGGGCCGCGGCGAAGGCATGGGAATGGATGTCGTCGAGGGCGTTCCCGTGAGGGAGCGTTGCAGCGCGGTGCGGCGTCGGAAGAACTCCGCCGTGGCCTGGTAATAACGATCTTGAAGATCAATCAGATTGCGCTGGACTTCGATCAGGGTGGAGAGTGGAATCTTCCCAGTCACATACGCCGGCTGGGCCGCCTTCACATTCTGCCGCGCGGCGGGCAACACGTCTTTATCCAGCAGCCGAACGGTTCGCAAGCTCTCGCGCCACTGTTCGTAAGCCTGCTGCACCTCAAAACCCGCCTGGCTGGACTGCCGAGCATACTGTGCTTTGATTTCCGCGAGCCGGGATTCCGCCTCCACGACCGCTCCGTGACGGCGCTTCAGGCGGACCGGCAGATTGATCCTCGCCGCGACTTGCGCCCGCTGCAAAGGGTTGTCCCAGAAGGCGTCGAACGCCGCCATCGCGTCGATGTCGGGGTAATACTCCTTGTAGGCGAGCTTGACGGCGGTCTCGGCGGCCTTGATTTGGTCCGCGAGCTTCAGCAGATCGAGGCGCTGGGCCAAGGCCTGCTCAAGCAGCGCCTTTGGATCGGGCAGTTCCCCCTCCACCTGGATCTCCTTGGGAGGCGGCGGCAGCGGCAGAGCAGGAGGCAATTGGAGGAGGGAGTTGATGCGAGCGATCGTCACCTGTCGTTGTCGTTCCAGTACAATCTCGCGCTCGCGCAAGCGGCCGATCTCCACTTCCGCTTGCAGGGGATCCTGCGCGGAGACCTGGCCGGTCCTGTAGCGTGCATCCGCGTCCTGTTTGAAACGCCTCAGCAGCCGCAGAGCTTCCGCGTTGACCTCCAGCGATCGAAAGGTCAGGTAGTAGTCGTAGAAGGCGTCGCGGGCGCTCTCGATCAACTGCTGGCGCACGTTCTCGACATCGCGGCCGGCGGCGCTGGACTCCGCCAGGGCGGCCTCGCCGCGCAGTCGCAGCTTTCCGGGCCAAGGATACCTCTGGAAGATTTCCACGCGGTAGCCGTTGCCTACCCGTGAAGCGACCGCCGGTGCCAGGTTCGTGCCGAACAGGGGATCGTCCAGTGAAGTCACCTGCGGATAGCGCGCCTCGGCCGCCTTCCACGCCGCGACCATCTCGGGCAGCGACGGGTTGCGCGCCAAGACCGCTTCGACCAGGCTCTCGACCGACAATTCCTTGCAGCCGGCCAGCGGGTTGTCGGCGGATGCGGATTTCGGGGAAGATGCCGAAACCGATTTCGGTTGGGGGAGAGTGTCGGACGCTGCCTCCGGCGTGGGTTCCTCCCGATGATCGACTTTCTGGATGGTTCCCGGCGTCTGATCTGATATGGAATCGACGGATCGCGCCGCAATGGGCTGGGGAGACATCAGGTTCGTACAACCCAGCGGAAGGACGATCACGAGGAACGCGCCCGCTGGACACCAGAATCGTCGGCCGTATCGCATCCTGCGCGTCATCGGGCCGCTCCGGGCGCGTGGCGAAAGAAGGAGCAGAGGGACGGAGGATTGGGCCGACATCGCCGGCTCCCTGGACGATCGGGTTCGCGCTGATACAACTTATCGGTTCGGCACATTCGGCAACTTCAGAAAACTCGATTTCTCCGCTACTTTTGCGGTCGCGGAGTGGAGCAAATTGATAGTATGATGTTTGGTCCAGGAACGCACGCACATCTCCATGAGCCTCGCGGCACGAAGGGGGAACGAACGTGAAAAAGGATCGCCGACGAAATGGGTTGCTCCTGGCGCCCGACGATTTGCAGCAGGGGCAACTGGTGACGATCCATCACTGGCGCGACCGGCGCGAATGGGGCATGGGCGTCGCTCTGCGGATCGAAGCGATCAACTTGCCCTATTTGGTCGTGCAGCCCCTCAACGATATCGAGGCTCGTCCGGTCATCCTGGATCTGCGCCGCATGCGCCTGATGCGCGTCAGCGAGGAGTTCGCCCGCGCCCAGGCGTCCGGTTCCAGCGCCCCCGCGCCGGTGCCGACCGACGACATCCCTTTCTGAACCGCGATCAGGAGAGGTCTTCCAAAAACCTCTCCATTTCATCGGCCGCGTGCAGGTCTCCCTTTTGACGCGCCGTCGCGATGCCTTCGCGGTAGAGTGTGCGCGCCTCGTCGTCTCGTTGTAAGCGCGTCAGCATCAGGCCCGCCTGCATGTACGCCGGGACGTAATCCGGCGCCACCTGCAACAGTTCCCGAAAGCAGCGGAGCGCGTCGTCGTCCTGCCCCGCGCTGACGTGCTCCATCGCCAGGCCGTAACGCAAAAAGGGGTCGTTGGGGTCTTCCGCCAGCATCTCTTCCAGTTGCTGTTTCCGCGATTTACCAGTCATCGCCGGCACCTCTTTCCGGGTGAGTTCGTACGGATTTGTTCTACGTCGCCGTGCCTACGGGGCAACATCCGCCTAACCGGCACAACCATCACGATCGCTGTAGTCGCTAGGCCACGCGCTCTCCGCGTCACCGATCTTCCCCGGTCGGGGGAGAGGGTGAACCGGGCGAGTCCGCTTGCAGCGCTGTCGGCCCGCGAGTCGAAAAAGCCGCTATCCGCCATGCGCTCTTCATCAACGAGGGAAGCAAATCCGACTTCCGATTGCGGACAGCGGAGCAAGGACGGCGGAGCGAGGACGGCCCCGAGAGCACAGTCGAGAGGCGACATGAGCATGCACCCCCCGCGGACAACCAGGTTCCTCAACAAGGATGGCAAACGGACAACGGCGTTCGGCCTGACCGGCTGGCTGCTCGGTGCGGCGATCGCCCTCGGCGGCGGGTTGCAGGCGGCCCCGAACGGACCGATTGTCACCCCCCTCCTTCCCACGGCCGGGGTCGCGCCCTCACCGGCGCTCGAAACGCCGGCGCGCGCCAACCTGCGTGGCTGGACCCTTCGGCAAACCCCGGTTGTGGACGTGGTCAAACGCGTGCGCGACGCCGTGGTGAACATCCACAGCGAACGCACCGTTCGGGGCAGCAGCGTCGAGGAGATGTTCGCCGGCTCCAACAGTCGCAATCGCGTCAACGGTATGGGCACCGGAATCCTAATCGACCAACGCGGCTACATCATCACCAACCAGCACGTTGTCGAGGATGTCGCGCTGATCCGCATCCGCCTGGCCGACGGCACCACCGCCAGCGCCCGCGTCCTGGCCCGCGATCACGAATGCGACCTCGCCCTGCTGAAAATCAACGTCGATCACGCGCTGCCCACTCTGCCGCTGGGTACGACCCGCGATCTCATGGTCGGCGAGACGGTCGTCGCCATCGGCAACGCCTACGGCTACGAACACACCGTCACCGTCGGCGTCGTCAGCGCCACCAGCCGCGATGTCAGCCTCAACAAGGAAGTGTCCTACAAGGCGCTCATTCAAACCGACGCCAGCATCAATCCGGGCAATTCCGGCGGTCCGCTCCTGAACCTCCACGGCGAACTGATCGGCGTCAACGTCGCCATCCGCGCCGGCGCCCAGGGCATCGGCTTCGCCATCCCGGTGGACACGATGATCCGCGCGGCCGGCCGGATGTTGGCCTCGCGCGCTCCGCAGGGCAGCGCGCGCAGCCGCCTCGGACTCGGCGTCAAGGATGAGGTCCACCTCGCACCGGCCGACAGCAGACCCGGCGAGACAGCGTCGTTGCGTTCGGTCCTGGTAGACTATCTTGAGCAAGGCAGCTCCGCGGCCCGCGCCGGTCTGGAACGCGGCGACATTCTCCTCGCTGCCGGGGAGATGCCCATCGTCAGCAGTCTCGATCTGGAGCGCGCTCTGCTCGACCGCCCCGCCGGCGAGCACGTCTCCCTCCGCTTCCGTCACGGTGATGTCGAAAAGTCGGTCGAGGTCACACTGGAGGCTGGCCGCGGCGCGGGGATCGAGCAGGCCGTCAACGCTTCCGGCGATCTCATCTGGCAGAAGATCGGTCTGCGCGTGCAACCCGTCGGCGCGGAAGCCGTCAATCGAAGCTATCCCCAATTCCGCGGCGGCCTGAGCGTGACCGAGGTACGACCCGACAGTCCGGCCGACCGCGCCGGCATGCAGCGCGGCGATGTTCTGGTCGGACTGCACAAGTTCGAGATGCTCAGCGCCGACCACGTCCAGTACGTTCTCAACCAACCCGACGCGGCCAGGGCCGCATCCCTGAAGTGCTATTACCTCCGGGCAGGCCAGTTAAAAAATGGACAGTTCCAGGTAGGCGATTGAGACGCGTCGCTCCACCCCCTGCCATCTTGTTACTCCGCCACTCCGCCACACGGTCGGGCTGGCGACCGTGGCACGCTCTGACAGTTGTTGTCACTCCCCGGATGATGTCACATCTTTCGAGGATCCAACCGTAAGCCGATTGCGGTCCAGCGTATTCTGTCGCTAAAATGCTTGCGGCTCCTTGCGTTGCTCACGACCGTCAGGAACGCCTCCATCCCCGGCCTCCCGGAGATCGCATCATGTCCGAAGAGCAGGAAATGGATTTGCGCGATTGGTTCGCCGGCCACGCGCTGGAAGGTCTCCTCGCCGGACCCAACGCCCCGAAAAAATCAGGCTCCGAATCGCCCGATCAGTACGCGGTGCGCGTCGCGGAGGAAGCGTACCTCTTCGCCGACGCCATGATGCGCGAGCAGGCCAAACGAAACGGTCGCCTCGGCTCATGAGGGTGTGACAGCCTTCGCCGAAATTCTGATTGTTTCGCCGTCTATCTTCTTGACACGGCCCATCTCGTCTCGGTACATTTGCGCGAAGCGTGACATTGTGGTTATCGAAGGCACCAAACCAAGGAGGCGAGCCATCGAAACTCCACCGACGTTAGATCGCCGGGACTCGTAGGCTGGGCGGATTTCGGCACATACGGTCCTGGGTGGCCCCGACCCTCCTTGAGGGCTGCTCCCCCAGAATACCCGATAAGTAACGACCGATCCGCTGGCCTCGTTGGGTTCCCGGTAGGTCCGAACAAAGCAGCAGCCCGCGGCGCCTTTCGTCATCGACTGGCGCCGCGGGCTGCTGCTTTTTTTCGCTCTTGTTCCGGTGAAGCCGGCTATCTACACTCCTGATTTAGACACGCCTTCCTCCACGCGAAGCGAGGTTTTCCTTCATGCCGTCGATGATTCGCCGCCTGAGTTGCATCGCTTGCTTGTTGCCCTTGTCGGTTCCGGTTTCCTCCGTCGCACAGCAGACCCCTCTGGAGTTCCGCGTCACCTTCGACCGGAGGGTCTCGGCGCAGCCGTTTAGCGGCCGCGTCTACGTCATGCTATTCAAGCAGGACGTCAAGGATCTCCGCTCCGGTCCCAATTGGTTTCAGCCGGAGCCGTTCTTCGCCAAGGACGTGAAAAACTGGCAGCCCGATCGGCCGCTCGTCCTCGGCGGCGACGCGTTGGGCTTCCCCCTCGCGATGGCGAAGGTGCCCAAAGGGACGTACTCGATTCAGGCCGTCATGGATTTCGATCGCGGCGCGCGTCCCTTCAGCACCGCCGCCGGTAACGCCCACAGCAAGACCATCCGCCGCGAGTTGGATGGGGCCACGAGCGGGCCGGTGGAATTGAAGATCGATCAGGTCTACAAAGCCAAGCCGTTCGCGGAGACGGAGCGCGTCAAGTTGGTGGACATCGAGAGCAAGCTGCTGACCGCGTTCCACGGCCGCTCGACCCATCTGCGGGCCGGCGTCGTGCTGCCGCGTTCGTTCGCGACGGAGCCGCAACGGCGTTACCCAGTCGTCTACGAGATCCCCGGTTTCAGCGGCAACCACTTCGGCGCCCACGCCGTCGCCGCGCGCGACGGAACCAACGTGGCCGGCGTCGAGATGATCTACGTCGTTCTCGATCCGGAATGCCGGCTCGGCCATCACGTCTTCGCCGACTCAGCCAACAACGGCCCGTGCGGCAGGGCACTGATCGAGGAGTTGATCCCCTACATCGAACAGAAGTATCGCGCTCTCGGCAGCGGCCTGGCGCGCTTCGTGACCGGCCACTCCTCCGGCGGATGGAGCAGTCTGTGGTTGCAGATCACCTATCCCGACCACTTCAACGGCGTTTGGTCCACGTCGCCCGATCCGGTCGATCTCCGCGATTTCCAACGCATCGACCTGACCAAGCCGGATGCGAACATGTTCCTGGATGCGGCGGGGGAGAAGCGGCCGATCGCTCGACGCGGCGGCAAGGCCGTCCTCTTTTACAAACCGTTCTCCGACATGGAAGAGGTCATGGGACACGGCGGACAACTCGCCTCGTTCGAGGCCGTGTTCAGCGCGCGCCGCCCGGATGGCCGGCCGCGCAAACTGTGGGACCGCACCACCGGGGCCATCGATCCGGACGTCGCGAAGAGTTGGGAGCGCTACGATATTCGGCTGGTGCTGGAGCGGAACTGGAAGACGCTCGGTCCGAAGCTGGACGGCAAGTTGCACGTATGGACGGGCGGCGCGGATACGTTCTATCTCGAAGGCGCCGTGGCGCGGCTGAAGGAATCGCTGGCGAAACTCGGCAGCGACGCCAACGTCGAGATCGTTCCTGGCCGCGATCACGGCCTGCGCGACAAGGCGATCCGCGAGCGCATCGCGCGCGAGATGGCCGAGCGCTTTCGTCGTACTCAGCCGCGCACCGAGTGACGGGCGCGATCCCAGCGGGTATCGCATGCATATCTCCACCCTGAGCATTGTCGGCGTCGGATTGATCGGCGGCTCCGTCGCCTTGGCGGCGCGGCGGCGCGGGGTCGCCGGCCGCATCGTCGGGTTCGATCGGCGATCCGCGGCGCTCGAGCGAGCGCTGGGCGACGACCTGCTCGATGAGGGGCACGAACAGCTGCCGCGCGCCGTGGCGGAGGCCGATCTGGTCCTGTTCTGCACGCCGGTCGATTGCATCGCCGCGCAGGCGATCGAGGCGGCCGCTCACTGCCGGCCAGGCACGCTGCTGACCGACGTGGGCAGCACGAAAGCGAACATCGTCCGCGACGTTCGCGGCCGGCTGCCAGCCGGCGTCGAATTCGTCGGCAGTCATCCGTTGGCCGGCTCGGAGAAGCACGGACCCGCCCACGCCAGCGCCAATCTGCTCGAAGGCCGCCTCGTCCTGGTCACTCCCGCCGAGGACACGAGTGACAATGCACTGTCAGTGGTCCGCGACTTCTGGACGGCGTTGGGGGCGCGCGTGCGGACGATGAGCGCCGACGAGCACGATCGCGCCGTGGCCCTGACGAGCCATTTGCCGCACCTGCTCTCCGCCGCGCTAGCCGGCATTCTACCCCCGGAATGGCGCGACCTCACCGCCACCGGCTTCCGCGACACGACGCGCCTCGCGGCCGGACAGCCCGCCCTCTGGTCGGCCATTTTTCACGCCAACCAAACTCATGTCCTCGCCGCGCTCGACCGACTGGAAGCCCAGTTGCATCACTTCCGCGTTGCGCTGGAACAGGGCGATTCCGCCGCCCTCGAAACGCTCTTGCGGCAGGCCAAGCAAATCCGCGACGACCTTTCGCGTGCATAAGAGGCAGTAACGAAATGATCGACGAGCCCGGAGCGCCAGCGACGGGCCGAAGTTCCCGTCGCTGGCGCTCCGGGCTGGTCGGCAAAAAGTCGGGTCTTCTATATTCGGGATTTTTATTTGACTCGCCATCCTGGTTGCGTGTACTATGACACTGTTACACCTGCACGGCGAATGCCGACTCCGGCGCAGTTAGGAAAGCTTGTCTGAGACGTTTATTAATGCAGTCCTCTCTTCGCGATGCGTCGGCGAACCGCGGCGATTCGACCGTGAGAACATGAAGGAGCGCGGCATGAGACGGTTTCGAGTGAGCGCGGGTCTCGTGTTCCTGATCCTGTTGACATCGGTCGGTCGTGCCGGGCCGCCTCCCAAGGGCGCGCCGGACGACGCGCCCGCCTTGGCCGAGCGCATCGATCAACTGATTGAAGCAGCCCAAGATCAGAACGGCATCCAGGTGGCTCCGCTGGCCGAGGACGCCGAGTTCATCCGCCGCGTCTATCTCGACCTGGGCGGACGCATTCCCTCCGTCGCCGAGGTCCACAAGTTCCTCGACGACAAATCGCCGAACAAGCGACGCGAACTGGTCGAGGAGTTGCTCAAGGGGCCGCACTACGTCAACCACTTCACGCACGTCTGGCGCGATTTGCTCTTGCCGCAGAACAATAATCAGCAGGTGCAGTTCCTCGCCGGCCAGATCGAGGGATGGGTGCGCCCGCGTCTGCGCGACAACAAGCCCTACGATCAAATGGTCCGCGAACTGCTGACCGCGCCGGTGGCCTTCAATCGCGGCCGCATGGTGCAGCCGAATGGGGGCGATGCCGGAGCGGCGGCGTTCTACCAGGCCAACGAGAGCAAACCGGAGAACGTGGCCGCCGCCACGTCGCGGTTGTTCCTGGGCATCAAGCTGGAGTGCGCCCAATGCCACAATCATCCCTTTGCCAGTTGGAGCCGCAATCAGTTCTGGCAATTCGCCGCCTTCTACTCCGGCATTCGCCCGCAGCAACCGCAGGCCGGCGTGTTGTCGCAAGTGCTGGAAGACCCCAGCAAACGCGAGATCAAAATCCCCAACACCGACAAGACAGTGCAGGCCCGCTTCCTCGACGGCAAGGAACCGAAGTGGAAAGACGGCGCCTCCAGCCGCGCCACGCTCGCCGAATGGCTGACGTCGGCTGACAACCCGTTTTTCGCCAAGGCCATCGCCAACCGGATGTGGGGCCATTTCTTCGGCATCGGCATCATTGACCCGGTGGACGATTTCGGCGAGGTGAACGCGCCCAGCCATCCCGAACTGCTCGACGAACTGGGGCGGGCCGTGGTCAAGCACAACTTCGATTTGCAGTTCCTCATCCGCGCCATCACCGCCAGCCGGACGTATCAGCGAACGAGCCGGATCAGCGACTCCACGCAGGAAGACCTGCGCTCGTTCGCGCGCATGCCGCTCAAGGGACTGACTGCTGAGCAGCTTTTCGACAGCCTGGCGCTGGCGACCGGCTATCGCGAGGGACAGCAGAATCCCGGCGGAGTCAACCGCTTCGGCGGAGCGCGCGGCGAGTTTCTGACCAAGTTCGCCAACAGCAGCGATAAGCGCACCGAGTTTCAAACGTCGATCCTGCAAGCGCTGTCGCTGATGAATGGAAGGTTCATCGCCAACGCCACCAGTCTCGATCAGAGCGAGACGCTGGCCGCGCTGATCGACGCGCCGTTCCTGGACGATCGACAGCGCCTCGACGCGCTGTACATGGCGGCGTTGTCGCGGCCGATGCGGCCGCGCGAGGCGGCGCGCCTGGTTTCCTACGTCCATCGCGGCGGTCCCAGCGGCGACAAGCGCCGCGCCCTCGCCGATGTTTTCTGGGCTTTGCTCAACAGCAGCGAATTCATTCTGAATCATTAACGGGCATGGCGAGCGGGGGGCGTTAGCCCCCTGTTATCTCTTCGCAGGAACAGGGGGCTAACGCCCCCCGCTCGCCGAGCGGCAAGGAGATTTTTACCATGTTTCGCGACTTTTCCCCTCGGTTATCTCGCCGGGATTGGCTGCGTCTGTCCTCCGCCGGCGTGATGGCGTACTCGATGTCCGGCTGGCTGGAAGCGCTCGCCGCCGGCTCCGCCTCCGATCCGAAACGCAAACGCGCCTGCATCCTGCTGTGGATGAACGGCGGTCCCAGTCAGATGGATACCTTCGATTTGAAACCGGGACACGCCAACGGCGGACCCTACAAGGAAATCAAAACCTCCGCCCCGGACCTGCGCATCAGCGAGCATCTGCCGAAACTCGCTCGCTTCGGCGATCGCATGGCGGTCATCCGCTCGATGAGCACCAAGGAGGGCGAGCATCAGCGCGCCACCTTCCTGATGCGAACCGGCTACATGCCGACGGGACCGATTCAGTATCCGACGCTCGGCTCGCTGGTGTCGAAGGAACTCGGCGCCGAGGACGCGCCGCTGCCGAACTTCGTCAGTATCGGGCCGTTTCGCTTCTTCAACCCGGCCGCCTACGGTCCCGGGTTCCTCGGGCCGCAGTATGCTCCCCTCATCGTCGGCGACAACACCCAGTTCTTCCCGCAGCAGGGCCAGGACTACACGCAGGCGCTTAAGGTCCAGGACATCGACCTGCCCGGCGGCGTCGATCGCGCGCACGCCGGCGCGCGCATCGATCTGCTGGAGCAGATGGAGAGTGACTTCCTCGCCGATCATCCCGGCGTCGCGCCGCTCAGCCACAAGACCGCCTACGACCGCGCCGTCAAATTGATGCGGACCGATGCCAACAAGGCGTTCAACCTGGATGAGGAACCGCCCGCCCTGCGCGACGCCTATGGCCGCAATCTGTTCGGGCAGGGCTGTCTGCTGGCGCGGCGGCTCGTCGAGCGCGGCGTGCCGTTTGTCGAGGTGACGCTGGCCGGCGTGCCGGGCGGCAACGCCGTCGGCTGGGACACGCACCAGCAGAACTTCGAGGCGGTCAAGCGCCTCAGCGGCGTGCTCGATCCCGCCTGGGGCACGCTGATGGAGGATCTGAAACAGCGCGGCCTACTCGACAGCACACTGATCGTGTGGATGGGTGAGTTCGGCCGCACGCCGAAGATCAACGGCAATACAGGCCGCGATCACTTCCCCGGCGCCTGGAGCACGGTGCTGTGCGGCGGCGGCATCAAGGGCGGTCAGCCTTACGGCAAGACCAGCGCCGATGGCAACAAGGTGGAAACCAAACCGACCTCGGTCGGCGATTTCCTGGCGACGGTGTGCAGCGCCCTGGGGATCGATCCACTCAAGCAAAACAACTCCAACGTCGGCCGGCCGATCCGCATCGCCGAGCCGACCGCCAAGCCCATCAAGGAGATCGTGGCATGACCGCTCGTCCAATGCAGAATGCAGAATGCAGAATGCAGAATGAAAGACAGGCGTGGCTTTCCCTATGCCTTGCGGCTTGTACGTTCTGCATTCCGTGTTCTGTATTCTGCCTTGGAGCCGAGTCCCCGAAGGGGTCCGATCCGGGTGCGGCCGAAGACGTGCAGGACGTGCTGTTCTTCAGCGACAGCCGGCCGGTTTTGATCCGCCTGCACCTTCAGGTGGACGGCAAGCCCTATGCCACGCGCTGGAACGAGTACCTGACGCGCTGGTTCCACTTCCTCGACCGCGACGACGACGACTTCCTGGATGAAAAAGAAGCCGCCCGTGCCCCGTCGCCGAGGGTGTTGCAGCCGCTCTTCAGCAACCCTTATACCTACCTCGCCGCCGAGTCCCCGCCTCTTGAGGATCTCGACCGGGACGGTGACAAGAAGGTGTCACTGGCCGAGTTCCTCCGCTACTACCGCTCGACGCCCGCGGCGCCGGTGCAGATCGCCCCGATGTTCACTCAGCTTATCCAGGGCGTTTCGCAAGACGCCCTCACCGACGCTCTGTTTGCCCTGCTGGACGCGGACAAGGACGGCAAGCTGACGAGGGACGAACTGGCCGCGGCCGAAACGGTGCTGCACAAGTACGATCAGAATGACGACGACCTGATCGCGGTGCAGGAATTGCTGACGGGCGGAGCGCCCCGCGACGGCGTTCGTCCGGCCCCGCAGCCCCTTCCGGGGATGCAGGCGCGGCCCGCGCCGCTCATGCTGGTGCCGCGCGAGGACGCCCCGCGGCGCATCTCGTCTCGGCTGCGCGTTTCGCGCGAAGTGCTCGAACGCTACGACAAAAACAAGAACCGCTCCCTCAGCCGCGACGAGATCGGCATGTCGCAAGAGTTGTTCGATCACCTCGACGCCAACAGGGACGGCGAACTGGACGCGCTGGAGCTGCTGCGCTGGGTCATCGTCAAGCCGGACGCCGAGGCCGTGCTGCGCCTGGGCCGCGTCGCGAGCAAGCTCGAACCGATCGAGACGGTGGGCAAGAACCGCGCCCTGCGCAAGACGGCCGGGAACACGCTGGCCTTTACGATGGAGGACAACTGCATCAACCTGATCGCGGCGCCGCGGGTGCAGAACCAACCCTCGCCGTCGGTTCGGCAGATCCTCGTGCAGCAGTTCAAGGCCGTTGATCAGAAAGGGAGGGGGTTCATCAGCCGCAAGCAGGTGGACACGCAGCAGTTCGTCTACCTGCGGAACATCCTGACGGTGGCCGATCGCGACGGCGACGATTGCCTGGATCTCGAAGAGCTGAATGCCTGGGTGGATCTGACCGCCAGCGGCGTGCAGTGCCAGACCTCCATAGCGCTGGCGTCGAGCGGTCGCGGACTGTTTCCGATCCTCGACGCCAACCAGGATGGCCGGCTGAGCATCCGCGAACTGCGTAACGCCTGGACGCGGTTGGCGCCGTACGATCGCCTCGGCGAGCGCGCCGTTTCGCGCAACGACATCCCCTCTCAGTATCAGATCCTCGTCAACCCCGGCGATGCGAACTTCGCCATCGCACAGGGCGGCGCTCGCTTGCCCGGTACGCCTCCGTCCGTGACCGCAGCCGTGCGCGGGCCGTTGTGGTTTCGCAAGATGGACCGCAACGGCGACGGCGACATTTCCGAGCGCGAGTTTCTTGGATCGCGCGAGGACTTTCGCCGCCTCGACGCGGACGGCGACGGACTCATCAGTCTGGAAGAAGCGATGCGCGCCGATGAGGCGCTGCGGAAGAAGTGACTTTTCTACCAGCCCGCAGCGCCAGCAAGGGCAGCCCTCGCGGACGCTTCGGGCTGGTACATTTTTCTTCACGCCGCTTTGCGGGCCGCGCTCTTGCTCTCCGCGTTACCCGCGGCCACTTTCACCTCCGGCGGGCGAGCGTGCGCCTTGTGCGCGTGGAAGTTCTCCTTGTATGCCCGCACCAATTCCGAGTGCCCCTTAATGACCAGCAGGTTCTCGGCGTTGTCGTTCTCGGCGTGCTGCGTGAAGTTGAAACTGCCGGTCAAGAGCGTGCGATTGTCGATAATCATGACCTTGTTGTGCGCGATGGCGTGGTGCGGATCGATCGCCGGCGCCAGCCCTTGCTCCAGGAAGAAATGCAGATCGGAGTAGACCTCGTGCTCGTTGCTGAAGTCGAGGACGAGATCGACGTGAACGCCGCGGAGCTTGGCATCGACGAGCGCCTGGGCGATGGCCTTCGAGGTGAACGAGTACGCCAGCACCAGCACCTCGCGGCGGGCGTGCTGGATCTCGCGGACGATGGCGTCGGTGCAGCCGCCCTTGGGAGAAAAGTGCGCCTCCAGCGACGCCGGCGTGTAAACGGCGTGATACGCGGTGCGCAGCAGATAGAGCAGCGTCCATGCTCCGGCGAACCCCGTGGCGATCAGCAGCCAATCCATGGCGACCTCCTGAGACAAGTTCCTCGCGGCAAAAGAATACCATCGGCGAAGATATTTGTCAGTACGAAATCGGTCGGTCGAACGTCCGCATATTTGGCTTGCCGAGAGGCCGTGCTCTTAGCCGTCCGCGAAATCAACATCGCAGCGACAGTGCGGCGTGAAATGCTCGGCGGCGCTCATCTGCCGGTAGGCGTCCTGCGCCAGCGGTCCCAGCTGCGGCAAGTCGGACAGCGGCAGATTGATGCGCTCGCGATACAGCAAAATGTCCTCGTCGCCGGTCGCGCTGTGCCATTCGATGTCCGATAGGGCTTGCCCCGCCAGTTCGCGTAGGCGGTCGCCGGCCGGACCCGACGGCGTCGCCAGCACACACAACTCGGAACCCTGGCCGCGACGTTCGTTCGACAATTCCGGACACGCCTCGTCGAAAAAGCTCCGCAACTCGTCCGCCGACTGCTCGGCATCGGGGTTTTGCTCCCAAAACATCTCCGCCACGTCCAGTTCGCCCACCAGCACGGCGACAAACTCCTCGGCGGTTTGCAGCATCGCCATCTCGACGTTCTTCAGAACGTGAGCGCTGGTCAGGCACACGTTGACCAGGGCGGTGAACTGCTTTTTCAGCATCGCTTCCATGCGGCCGTCCAATTCGTTTAGGGCGTCCGTCCCCAGCCGGCCCTCGAAATGTTCGACCGCCTCTTGCAGATCCTTGCAGCCGAGCGGGAAGAGGTGCTTGCCGAGGATTGCTTCCCGCGCCGCCGGCTCGGCCGGTTTGGCCGGCGTCTCCAACATGCGGAGCAGTTCGCCGAGGCGGACGCGGCAGAAATTGATCTCGCGCATCTCGTCGGCGAGGTGGCCGCGCAGCGTCAGCAAAATGTTGCCGGCCTGGCGCAGCAGCAGACTTTGATACAGCGTCTTGGGGTACGCGCGCAGCAGTTCCCGCGTCTCGGCCGGCGTGGGAGGGCGACGGTTGCCGCCGCTTGGCGGCGCCTTGCGAAAGACGCCTGGAGTGCTGGTCGGCGGCGGAGCGAGTACCGCGCGCAGACGAGTGTACGCCTCGGCGGCGCGGCCGGACAACTCGCGCGCCAGCGGTTCGTGGTGCTGTAGCGCCTGCTCGATCGAGGCGATCATCTGGCGGATCACCTCCTCGGCGCCGGCGAGGCGGAAGTCCGGCGTCTCGATCAGCCGCACCGGCAACTCGACGAGCTTCTGGCCCCACTCCTGCACCAGCTTGTCGGCCGCCTCGCGCAGGGCGACGACCAGGCAGGCCGGCTCGTCGGACAGCCCGTCGTCCTCCGGCTTGCCGAGCTGCTGGTCGAACTGGGCGAGTATCCCGGCCAGCTGTTCCGGCGTGGGGCCTTTGGCCTGGTCGCGCAGCGGCTCGACGATGGCGCGAAAGATGTCGTCGGGATCCTCGCCGAGCATCTGCCGGCCGCCCTCGGCGAGGCGTTCCATCAGCACGTTGGCACTGAGTTCCTGTCGCGTCCACTGTTCCTGCATCCAAGCGCGCACGGACTCGCGGATGGGCTTGCTGTCCTTGCTCATCCAGCGCTGCACCAGGCGCTGACAGAGGCGGCGGGCCATCGTGCTCAGCAGAGTGTGGCGCGGCCAGGAAACCCGGTAGAGTCCGAACGTCTGATAGAACAGGCCGCGCGATTCCCACGGCGCGGTGGGAAGTCCGCCGCGGCCCAGATCGGCCGCTCGTCCCAGCGGCGAACACAGGTCGCGCGCCAAAAACAGACTGGCTTGCTCGACCATCTCGCGTGTGGCCTGCTCGTCGGTTTCGTCGGGCAAGGACAGCAGGACGCAGCGGCTGAACGGTGGCTCTCCATCCTGGACGGGCGCCTCGCGCTGATGATACCCGGCAGTGAAGGTTGTGCCGGGAGCGGCGAAATGACTCAGTTCGCGCAAGGCGGCGTAGGCGTTGCCCAGCGTCAGGGTGCGCGTGCGGTTGCGATCGACGGCCGGCAAGAGGAGCAGGCCGACCACGTCGGGCTGCTCGTAGCCCGCCTGCTTGAGTAAGGCGCGGACGTTGTAGGCCAGGTCGAGGAACATGCCGCTGCCGGTTCCACCGACCAGGCTGGTGACGAGGTAGACGCGAACGCGATTGCCGCGCATTCCCAGGCCGGTTTGACGCGCGGCGGAGTGCAGCGCCTCCGGGTCCATACAGATCCTCAGATCGCTTTGCAGCCGGCGGCAAATGAGACGGTAATTATCGCAGAAAGCGAGACGGCCCAGGGCGCGGACGCCGGTGGTCATCTGCGAGCGCGGGATGCGGTAGAGCATGTTCGCGTTGAGCCAACTTTTGACATCGGGTCGGCCGTCGCGCGGTTTGAGATAATGGCTCGGCCGATTCAAGGGCGCCAGCACGACGTCGTTTTCGGACAGGCGCGCGCCGCGCGGGCCGCGCGTGGCGATGCGGGCTATCTCCGGATTGGTGTCGAGGACCATCAGGCGCAGGTGCGGCAGGCGGTCCATGCCGCCGAAGCGCATGTGCAGCGCGTGACGCAGACCCTGCACGATGGTCGTGCCGAGTTGCCCCAGGCCGACGACCAGGGCGGGGAAAAGGACGCCGTTGCCGTGAATCTCCGGCGGAGCCTCGAATTGTAGCTCGTGGAGCGTGGCTCGTGGATCGCGGTTGATCGATTCACGAACCATGCTCCACGAGCTACGATCTTGGCCGCGGAGGCAGGCCGTCGCGGGCTCCGCGTCATTGAGGGGACACGTCGCGTTCTTGCGGTCGGCGATGCCGGCCGCTTGCGAAGGAGAGACGGCCTCCAGAGTCGGACCCGTCTCCGGCAAGGTGGGGCGGTTGCTCAGCAGGACCGAGGCGCCCTCGCCGGCCTTGAGCGACTCGACGAGATCGCGGCAGGTCGGAAAACGGTCGCCGGGCGTCTTCGACAGAGCGCGGGCGATCGTGGGTTGATCGCCCGGCGGCAACGAACTGACGTTGGGCGGTGTCTGCATGTGCTGCACGATCAGATGGCGGATGTTGTTGCCGCTGAAAGGCCGCTGCCCGGTCAGCAGTTCCTGGTAGACGATGGCCAGGCTGTACTGATCGCAGTAGCGGCTGACCCAGCCGTCGAAGGTTTCCGGCGCGGCGTAAACGGGCGTGACACCGCCCGTCACCGATGCCTGCATGCCTTCCAGATCCTTGACCAGACCGAAGTCGGCCACCTTGACGTGCTGGTGGACGAGGAAGAGGTTTTGCGGCTTGATGTCGAGGTGCTGGAGCTGATACTCGTTGTTCATCAGATCCAGGGCCTCGGCCGTCTCCTCCATGTAGGCCAGCATCTCGTCGCGCGGGATGCCGGGCAGACCGCGGGCGCGGCACTCCTTGAAGCGGTCCCACAGATTGCGGTCGGCCAACTCCATAACGATCATGAGTTGGCCGTCGAGGATGTCGTAGCGTTCCAGCGAAAGGATGTAGGGATGGCGGACGGTCTTGACGCGGCTGAGGGCCTTCAATTCCTGCTCGGCGCGTTGGCCGTCATCGCCGGCGGCGCCGAGATCGCCGTAGACGAACTTGATGGCCTTGTGCAGTCCGCCGGGGGCCTCGCACTTCCACACTTCGCCGAAGCCGCCGCCGCCGAGGCGCTCCAGGAGCTGGTAGCCCGGTATCGGTTCGGCCTGCTTTTCGATGCGGACCGCCATGAATGCGTCTCGCCGTTGGCCCGGGGAGTGGACGGACAGCGCCCCCCGCTGCCGTCGAGCCGATAGTCTGCTGAAACCATAGCACGCAAAATCCGATCGGGAGATGGCCGGCGGCCTCATATCCGCTCGTCGATGAGCGCGGGCATCCAGCGGCTGCCGCGCGTCATGATCTGATAATAATGGCTCGACGGCTCGCAGATGACGTACACGCGCGGGCCGCCGCGTTCGTCGGCAACGACCAGGCCGCGAATGCCCTGACGGATGCGATACCACACGCCCCGGTCCAGCCCCATCGACGCCGGGATGACGACCGGCTCGACGCCGCGTTCGCCCCAGCCGCCGCTCTGTACGGTGTCCAGCTGCGTCCAGGCCGTGCAGGGCAGCTGCGCGCTTTCGCCGCGACGGTTGCCCCAGCGGAGGATTTCCAATCGACCGTTGCGCCACACCGGCAGAAGGCGCTCGGCGTCGGCGAACAGGAATTGCACCTCGCGCTCGCCGCCGCGGTCGTGGAGGCGACGCGCCAGGCCGTGACGGGCCATCAGTTCCAGGGGCAGTTCGCTCAACGCCAGGGCCGTACCCGAGAGCATGATCCACCGTCGCCGCCGCGAATCAAAAACAAATCTTGCCCCGCACATCGCAAATGTCGTATCCCTGCGCTTCGTCCCGGTAGACATCGGCCAAGGGCAGCGTGGCGCCGCTGCGCAGCGCGAAGCGTCTCACCTCGGCGTTGATCTCACGCTTGAGCTTCGCCACGGCGCAGGCGCGCTCGACGGGCGGGTCGAACAAACCCAACTGCACGGCGCCGGGCCGGCGCAGCTGGCTGGCGGTGACGTGCATCCGCGTCGCCGGCCGCTCGGGACGCCACGCCTTTTTCAGCGCCGGACGCGCCGCTTCCAGCAGCAGATCGAAACGGTCCGTGTGCGACGGCAGCAGCATACGTGCGCAGCCGTCCGAGCCGTCCTTGTGCATGATGTACACGCTCAGCGCTCCCGCCTTCACCACGTGAAATTCCAGCTCTTCGACCAGACGTTCGAGGTTGCGCACCAGCCAGGCGTAGACGCGCTCCGGCTGCTCGGTCGGACCGCCGAGACTGCCGCCGCGCGACAGCATCTTGTGCGGCGGACGCTCGGTGTAAAACGGCAGCACCGGATCGCCGTTCAGCTCGTACCACAACGCCTCGCCGGTGACGGTCAGCAGCCAGCGCACGAGCCGGCGGTCGGCCAGGGCCAGATCGAGACAGGTGGTGATGCCGTGCGGGGCCAGCCGGGCGGCGCGGCGCTCGGCGATGCCGCTGACCTCCGTGACCGGCAGCTGTTCCATTAAGACGCGCTCGGCGTCGGCGTCGAGCAGGGCCAGCGCTCCAAACGGCTTGGCCGTGTCGGAGACGAGCTTGGCCAGCGTCTTGGTGCGGGCGATGCCGACCGTCGCCGGCACGCCGACTTGACGCAGCACGGCGTCGCGCATCCGCTCGGCCGTTTCCTGCAAGTTCACGCCGGAGGGAACCTCAAAGAAGAATTCGTCGATCGAGTAGTATTCGACGCGCGGCGAGAAGGCGCGGACGACTTCGAGCATTTGGCGGCTGAGCAACTCGTACCAGCGGAAATCGCGCTTGACATAGACGCCCTGCGGGCAGAGGCGGATAGCGTCCCAGACGGGCATGCCGGTTTTGACGCCGGCGTGCTTCATCTCGTAGCTCTTGGCGATGACGCAGGCGCCCTGATTGCCTAGTACGCCGACGGCCTTGCCGCGCAGGAAATGATCGCGCACCCGCTCCGCCGACACGTAGAAACAATCGGCGTCGAGATGACCGACGGCGGCTGGAGATCGCATGACCTGTGCCTGTCCGCTGCCCGCCGCTGGGAGAGACGGGTTTCTCTCTTGTAATGAACGTGCGTACAGTAGTCAAGAGAAGCTGTCTCAAATGCTTCGCGAAGGCGCGTTTTGCAAACGGAGCAATCGGCCCTTATCATCAAGGATCTGTCGATTCGACCGCGTTTGCGATAGAACCTGAAGTAAGGGACGAAGAGGCGTTGGCATCCCCCCTGTATCAAGCGGAGATAATTCCCCATGTACAAGATGCTGTCCGTGGCGTTGCTGCTGGGCCTGATGATTAGCGTGCTGGCGGCCGACACGCCGGCGCCGGTCGTGCAGACTGAGGCCGGCAAGAAGGCTTTGACGAAGGTCCGCCAGTCCGGCGGCCTGGCCCTGGAACTGGCCCAGAACGATCAGCACCTGGAAGTGTCCTACCTGCAAACCGACGGCAAATTCGGCGACGAGAACCTCGCCGTGCTCAAGGATCTGAAGGGCCTCGTCCACCTCAATCTGCGCAGTCAGCCGGTGACGGACGCGCAGCTGGTCCACCTGAAGCCGCTGACGGAACTGACGGAGTTGCATCTGGAGAAGACGAAGATCACCGATAAGGGGTTGGAAAATCTCAAGGGGCTGGTCAACCTCGAATACCTGAACCTGTACGGCACCGAGGTGAGCGACGCCGGGCTGGTCAACCTGGAAGGCATGAAGAAGCTCAAGAAGCTTTATGTGTGGCAGACCAAGGTGACGGACGCCGGCGCGGCCAAGCTCAAGAAGGCGATTCCGGGCTTGGACGTCAACCTCGGCTTCAAGGAGGAGCCGGCGCCAAAGAAGGAAGAGAAGAAGCCCGAACCTAAGAAGGAAGAGAAGAAGCCCGAACCCAAGAAGGAAGAGAAAAAGAAGGAAGAGAAAAAGAAGGAGCCGAAGAAGGAGGAGAAGAAGCCCGAACCCAAGAAGGACGAGAAGAAACCCGAGCCAAAGAAAGAGGAGAAGAAGCCTGAAACCAAGAAGGAAGAGAAGAAGCCCGAGCCGAAGAAAGAGGAGAAGAAACCCGAGCCGAAGAAGGACGACAAGAAAAAGAAGTGAGTTCGCCGTGGAACCGGGGTCACTTCTCGCTTTCGGAATCGGAAGGGAGGAGTGGCCTCGGTTCGATCCGGGGCGCGTACAGAATCACTTCCAGCCCCTTGAATCGCCGGCGATCCGCAGCCATGCACGGCGCGGCACGCACGCGGTCCACCGTCGCGCCGGCCGTGAACCGTTCCCGCGAACCGGCGACGGCGCAGACCATCCACAGACGGCCCGTGCAGGCGGCCTGTTCCACCGTCTCCGGCGGCGAATACGCGTCGAGGTCCGGCGCGCGGCCGTAATACACCTCGTAGACCTGCGGATGCGACACCCACAACACATCGTCCGGCTCGCGGTGGGACTCGACGTAGGCGAACGCCTCGCGGAACTGACAGCGAGGTGTCACCACGAGGAGCAGTCGTCCGGACCACAGTGCGGCCGGGACCAGCAGCACGGCCGGCAAGACCCAACCCCATTGCGCCAGACGTGAAGGAAGTCGCTGGAGCAACGCGCCGACGCCGCGCGCCGCCAGCAGCCAGACGCACGGCACCAGGAAAAACAGCAGACGACCGCCCAGCGGATAGCGGTGCAGGGCGCAAGCGATCAGCGCCAGCGGCAGCGGCCCCGCCAACAAGACGACGCGCGACGGCCAGCGGCGCCACAGCGATGCCGCGCCGACGAGCGCCAGCACCAACAGCGGCAGGCCCATCTCGCGCGTACCGTAATTGCCGATCTCGATGAGGCAGCGACCCATCCACGCCGCCGCCGCGCCCGGCGACGACAAATCGAGGAACGACGACGCCCAGAACTCACCGAGGGCGGAAGTCGCCTGATGGCGGGCGACCGTTTGCCACAGAATGAATGTGGATAGCGCGAACAGGACGACGAACGCCGCTCGCCAGCCCGCAGCGCCGGCAAGGGTTTTCGTGTCCCTTGCTGGCGCTGCGGGCTGGCGAAGAAACGACAGCGCGGCGCCGCCGAGGACGAACACGGACGGATACGATACCCACGGCGCGATTGCCGCCAGCAGGCACAGGGCGATGCGAGGACGCCAGCTACTGACAACGGCTTGACAGCGGAGCGCGGCCAGCAAAATCAGCTCCGTCATCAGGAAATCGACGGTGTACGGCTTGACCTCGCCGCCGTGTGCGGCGGCGTGATGGCCGAAGGCGCAGAAAGCGACCGCCCACAGCCCGCCGCGCCGACCGGCAACGCGGCGGGCCAGCGGCACCATTATCAGCAGACCGGCCACGCTCGCCGCCAGCGCCGGCAGACGCATGCACCATTCGCTACCCCCCGCGATTTGATACAGCCCCCGCAAGGCCCACAAAAACAATGGCGGCGCGGCCTGATCCTCGCGCAGCGGGCCGAGCAGATCGAGGAAGGATTTGTGAAAGACGTTCAGCAGCAGGTAAGCTTCGTCGTACCAGTAGGAAGGGCAGGCGGCATACTGCCGGACGCGCAGCACAACGCCGAAGACCAACAGCGCGAGGAGGATCGTTTGATGGCGGCGCGAACGGTCCATGCGGCGAGCGGCCCTCCTGGCGTTTTCATGGCCGGCACTCTACCATCCCCAGAGGCCGCGCGTAAATCGCAAGCCGTTGCGATCCGGGCGCGGTGCGTTGTCTTTTCCGCGTTCGGGCTGTAGAAGAATCTCTGAAGCGAGCGCCGAGTCGATCGCTCCCTCCAGGAACTCGCCATGAGCCGAATGTGGAAACGAATCGCCCTGTGCTTCCTCGCGGTCCTCGTCCTCGCCGGACTCGGCGCCGGCGGGGTGTATCTCTACCGCGCGCTGCGGCCGCGGCCGGACATGCGGAAACTCGGCGGAACCCTGCTAGTCTTCGAGGTGGACGAGGACGACGAACGAGCGGCGAATTTCCAATCCGAGGAATTGGCGCCCGTCCTCAAGCGCCGGCTCGATCCCAGCGACGTAAAGGGCATCACGGTTCGCCTTCTCAGCCCGACGCGCGTCGAGGTCGGCGTCCCCCGGACCGAGGGGCACGACGAGCATGTCCGCTGGGTCAAGTCGCTGGCCACTCAGACGGGTTGCCTGGAGTTCCGCATCCTGGCCAATTCGATCGACGATAAGGACGCCATCGCGGCGGCCGAGGCGTACCTGCGCCGCGCGGCCACGGAGGAGAAGATCCGCAAGGAACTCGACGACCGGGCCACGCGCGGCCAGCTGCCACCGCCACCCGTCAGCAAGGAAGGCTTCGTGTCCGTCCAGGATCATGTGTTCACTTATACATGGTTAGAAGTGCCGCCAGCGGAGCTTCAATCGCTGCACCTGATTGGTAGCGAAGAGGATAATTTCCTGTTCAAGGAAATGCGGGCATCCGTCGCCGTAGCTCGCGACAAGGGGGAAGCCGTCCGCCTGCCGCTCGTGGATTTGCTTCTCTACAGCCGTCCTTGCCGCAACCGAAAATTGACCGAGGAGGAACGCACACAAAAGAAGTACGACTGGTTCCTGCTCAGCCGCGATCCCGAGCGCGACCTCATTACCCGGGAGTCGAAGGCCGTCACGGGGGCGGACATCGAGCGCGCGCGGGTCGGCGACAACCAGCGCGGAGAACCCGCCGTCCACTTTCACTTCAACGCCCGAGGCGGCGAACTCTTCTACGAACTGACCAGTCAGAACAAACCGGATCGAGGAGAAGGTTCGTTTAAGCGCCGGCTCGCGATCGTTCTCGACGGACAGATCGTGTCGGCGCCATCGCTTAATTCGCCAATCCGCAATGATGGTGAGATCAGCGGCGGCTTCACTCACCGGCAGGTGGAGGATCTGGTAATCATGCTCCGTGCCGGCAGCCTGCCGGTGCGGCTCAAGCCGGCGCCGGTTGAGGAACGGAGCGTCGCGCCGAATGAGGTTCCGGCTCCTTGAAAACCCCGATCGCTTCGCGAGGAGAACCTGCCCCATGACGACCTTCGACCCGACCGTGTACTCTCCCGCCGTCGCGGAATTGCTGCGCGAGCCGCGACTGGCCCCGCTCGATCCCGGCCGGCCCAACAAGGCCGTCCACGCTCAACTCACGGCCCTGACCAATGACAACGCCTTCGCACCGTTTCTGGTGCGCGACCTCGACATGGCCGCCGCCTGCCTGGCGGGCCTATGGCTATATCACAATTACCTCGACGAATCGCACGCCATCAGCCAGGAACTGCACACAACGACCGGCAGCTACTGGCACGCGCTGATGCATCGTCGCGAACCGGATTTCGACAACGCCAAGTACTGGTTTCGCCGCGTCGGCGCGCATCCGGTCTACACGGAACTGCGCCGGAGCGCGGTGGAGTTGGCCGGCGACGCGCCGGCGGCCGCCGCCTTCCTGCACACGCAGACCGATTGGGAGCCGTTCGCGTTCGTCGATCTGTGCGCCGCCGCCCTGGTCGGTCGAGCGCCTTGCGTCGAGTTGTGCCAGCGGATTCAGAAACGCGAGTGGGAGTTGCTCTTCGACTGGTGCTATCGCCAGGCGGTCGGCGCGGGCGATCCGAAAGTCGAATGACCCTCCCGATCGCGAGCCTTGCCTTCCGGAGATTGATCGACAGACCCTTGTCCCGAGGATGCACCGATGCGTGCGCTAACCGCCATCCTTGCATGTGCGCTGACGCTTCCGGCTTTGTCGGCGGCGCCCGGCGACCGAAGAGCAGACGCCAAGTCCTCGGCCGACTCGATCCGTCCGTTTCTCGTGCGGCACTGTCTGGAATGTCACGGGACGGAGAAACCCAAGGGCGATTTCCGCCTGGACCGGCTCGCTCCCGATTTTGCCGATGGGGCGAACCGGGAACGATGGCTGACTGTGCTGAAGCGGGTTCAGGCGGGCGAGATGCCTCCGAAGTCGAAACCGCGCCCGCCGCGGAACGAGGTGCAAGCCTTGGCCGAATGGATCACCAGGGGAACGGAAGCGGCGGAAAAAGCGGAAGCCGCCCGGCGAGCGGCACAAGGCCGTGTGGTCTTGCGGAGGCTCAACCGCGTCGAATACGAAAACACCGTGCGCGATCTGCTGGGGATCGAAGTGCGTCTGAAGGAACAACTGCCCCAGGATGGCGCGGCGGACGGCTTTGACAATGCCGCCGCGGCGCTGCACACCTCCTCCTTCTTGATGGAGCGCTATCTGGAAGCGGCCGACACCACTCTGACTCAAGCCATCGCCAACAGACCCAGGCCGCCCTCGATCAAGAAACGCTACCGTCTGAAAGACCAACACCAGGTCAAGGTCGCGACGGAGCGCGTGTATCGCCGCCTGGACGACACTGTCGTTTGCTTCTCCTCGTCCGCCTGGAACGACGTCGTGCTGTCGCAGTTCTATCCGGCGGAGCGGGGCTGTTACCGATTCCGCATCTCGGCCTCCGGCTTTCAGAGTGCCGGGAAGTTGGTCAGCTACCGGGTTGCGGTGAATGGGTCGCGGTTGGCGGGAAAGAGCGGTCTGATCGGCTACTTCGACGCCCCGGCCGATAAGCCGACCGTCGTCGAGTTCGTCCAGCAAATGGAGCCGCGCACCACCATCTCGATCCTCCCTTACGGCCTGGCATCGGCGCAGAGCGTGGACAAAATAGGGGCCGACAAGTACGAGGGACCAGGGCTGGCGGTCCAGTGGGTGGAGGTGGAGGGGCCGCTGCACGACGCCTGGCCGCCGGCCAGCCACCGCCGGCTCTTCGGCGACCTGGCGCAAGCGCCGGCGTCGAACCACCAGTACCATGACCGCGTCGAGGTCGTCTCGAAGGACGCCACGGCCGACGCCGAGCGCATCCTCCGCGCCTTCGCCCGCCGCGCCTTTCGCCGGACGGTGAGCGACGACGACATCAAACCGTTCGTCGCCCTCGTCAAGGCCCGGCTGGAGGCGAAGCACTCGTTCGAGCAGGCGGTGCGCGTCGGCCTGCTGGGAGTGATGGTGTCGCCGGAGTTTTTGTTCCTGCGCGAGAAGCCCGGCAAGCTCGACGACTTCGCCCTGGCGAGCCGGCTATCCTACTTCCTGTGGAGCACGATGCCCGACGACGAGCTGTTCACCCTGGCCGAACAGCGCAAACTGGGCCAGCCGGACTTCCTTCGTCGGCAGGTCGAACGCATGCTCAAGCATCCGAAGGCGTCGGCCTTCACCGAGAACTTCGTCGGCCAATGGCTCGGCCTGCGCGACATCGACTTCACCGAACCCAGTCACATCCTCTACCCGGAGTTCGACCACATGCTGAAAGTGTCGATGATCCGGGAGACGGAGCTGTTCTTCGCGGAGATCCTCAAGGACGACCTGAGCCTGACCAACTTCGTGGCCTCCGACTTCACGATGCTGAACGGCCGGCTGGCGAAGCACTACGGCATCCCCGGCGCGGAGGGGTGGGCGTTCCGCAAGGTGTCGCTCCCTCCCGAAAGTCACCGCGGCGGCGTCCTGACGATGGCGAGCGTGCTGAAGGTGACGGCCAACGGCACGACCACGTCGCCGGTCGTTCGCGGTGCGTGGATACTGGACCGCATCCTGGGAACGCCGCCCGCTCCACCCCCCGAAGGCGTATCGGCCCTGGAGCCGGACATTCGCGGCGCCACGACCATCCGCGCGCAGCTCGCCAAGCACCGGCAAATCGCCGCCTGCGCGACCTGCCATGCCAAGATCGATCCGCCGGGATTCGCGCTGGAGAGCTTCGATGTCATCGGCGGTTGGCGCGAAAACTACCGGACCACCGGCCTGGGCGACGAGGTGAGGGTGGACGGACGCCGGATGCCGTACTTCAAGGGACCGAAGGTGGACCCCACCGGCGCGATGGCGGATGGGCGGCGATTTCGCAATAGCGACGAGTTCAAACAACTGCTCCTAAAAGACAAGGACCAACTCGCCCGCGCCCTGACCCAAAAGCTGCTGACCTACGCCACGGGCGCGGCGCCCGCGTCGGCCGACAAGGCGGAGGTCGAGGCCATCGTGCGTGAGGCGCGCGACAAAAAGTACGGCTTGCGGACGCTCGTCCACGCGATCGTTCAGAGCAAGCTGTTCTGGAACAAGTGATCTCGAACAAGGACTTTCCCATGAGGCTTACTCGACGCACGTTCCTGCGGGCAGCCGGCGTGTCGCTGGCGCTGCCCTGGCTCGACGCCCTGGCTCCCGCGTACGCCGCCGCCGGGCCGCGACGCCGCATGGTATGCATCAACACGCCGCTGGGACTGCATCCGCCTTTTTTCTTCCCGCGTAAAGCAGGCAAGGAGTACGAGCTGACGCCCTACCTGGAGATCCTCAAGGACTTTCGCGACGACTTCACGATCGTGTCCGGCCTGTCGCACCCGGACGTGGGGCCGAGCCACGATTCCAACTTCAGCTTCCTCACCGGCGCTCCGCATCCCGAGCGAAGGGCCGGCTTCCGCAACAGTATCTCGCTGGATCAGGTCGCGGCCGAGCAAATCGGCGGCGCGACGCGCTTCCGCAGCCTGGCGTTGTCGTGCGAGGGCTTCAGCCTGTCCTGGACCCGCAGCGGCGCCGTCGTGCCGTCGCAGAGTTTTCCGTCCGGCGTGTTCGCGGCGTTGTTCCTCGAAGGGCGTCCCGAAGAGGTCCAGGCCCAGGCCCGGCGGCTGCGGGACGGCCGCAGCATTCTCGACACCGTCCGCGACCAGGCTCGGAAAATGCAGGCCGACCTCGGAGCCGACGATCGCGACAAGCTCGACGAGTACTTCACCAGCGTTCGGGAGCTGGAACAGCGTCTGGCTCAGGACGAGGAATGGTCGAAGAAGCCCAAGCCCAAGGTGGACGTCAAGCCGCCTCAGAACGTGGCCAACCCAGCCGACCTCGTGGGCAAGAGCCGGCTCTGGTTCGACCTCATCCACCTGGCCCTTCAGACCGATTCGACCCGTTTAATCACGTTACAACTGCTGGGCACAAGCAGCGTGCCGCCCGTTGCGGGCGTGACGTATGGCCATCACGACCTGTCCCACCACGGCCAGGACCGGACCAAGATCGAGCAGCTCAAGAAGGTCGAGCTGGAAGAGATGAAAACCTTGCGCGATTTTCTGGGCAAGCTGAAGCAGACGAAGGAGGAAGGCGTCGGCTTGCTCGACCGGACGATGGTGTTCTTCGGCAGCAACCTGGGCAACGCCGCGACACATGCCGTCAAGAACGTGCCGGTGCTTCTGGCCGGCGGAGGGTTCAAGCACGGCCGGCACCTGGCCTTCGATCCGGGCAAGCCGCCGCCGTTGTGCAACCTCTATGTGACCATGCTCCAGCGGCTGGGCGTCGAGACGGACAGGTTCAGTTCCAGCACCGGCACGCTCACGGGCCTGGAGGCGGCCGGTTGAAGGTCGTGCACGGGGAAAACCGACTCCCGTCGGGCGGAATCCTATCGCGGCCGGACCATCGCGGCCGCATAATAGGATGTGCATAGGTCTACACGCCCGGAGGACGCACCACCATGTCACGCTCGCCCGGAGCGAGATCCCTTCTGTTCGCTCTGCTCCTCTTCGCGTCCGGGGGCTGGTTGTCCCTGCCGGCGCGGGGGCAGCCAGCCAGGCCACCCTCGAACTCTCCGACGCCGGTTCGTGAAGCGGTGCGACTGCCGCAGGATGTGCCGGCGCGGCAAAAACTGGCGGCGGCGCACGATTACAGTAAGGTGCGCGCGTGGGCCGAGACGGTGCGTCTGCTGCAAGCGCTGCTCGACGCGCCGGCCGACAGCTTTCGGCGCGAACCCTACCGCGACAAGCACGGCAAGTCCGCCGAACGCTGGACGAGCATTCGCGCGGAAGCCGAGAGACTACTGGCCAATCTGCCGAAGGAGGGCAAGGATTTCTATTTGCTGACGTACGAGCCAAAGGCGCGCGCGGCGCTGGACGCGGCCCGCGCCCGCCGCGATCCGGCCGCCTTGCAGGAGGTGGCACGGCGCTATCGCCGCACGCGCGCGGGTACCGAGGCGCTCGAGCAACTCGGCTCCTATCACCTCGATCGCGGACAGACGGAACTCGCCGCCGCTTGCTTCGCGGGCTTGCTCCGCGATCCCGGCGCCGATCAACTCGCCCCGCTGACACTGTTCAAGGCGGCCCTCGCCGGACGCGCCAGCCGCACCAAAGGCGAGCATCGCGATGAAGCGTGGAAGAAACTCGTCCAGCGCATGGGCGAGGAGGGTCTGCGGATTGGATCGAACACTTATGATGTCGCCAAACTCCGCAAAATCCTCGAAAGCTGGCCGGCCGCATCGGCCGACGATTACCCGCTGTATCGAGGCGATCCAGCGCGTTCGGCGCAGGGAAGAGGCGATTTCTTCCTCCTCGAACCGCAGTGGCGCATCGCCACGGCGGAAGGCGAGGCGCGACAATGGGTGGCGCAGGCTGCACGGGCGGCACGGACGGTCCTGCCCGCGGCGACGCCGATCGCCCTCGACGGCAAGCTGATTTACCGCGGCAGCGACGGCCTGCGCGCCCTCGACGCTCGGACCGGCCGGCCGCTGTGGCATCGCCCTTCGTCGCTGGCCCTGGATTCGATCCTCGGCAACGCCGGCCAGAAGGTGCAAGTGAAGAACTGGCTGCATGTGTCCGGCCCGGCCGCCGCCGCGCTGGTCGAGAACACGACGATCGGCACGCTCAGCGGCGAGGGCCGGCGCGTGTACGCCGTCGAGGATCTGCCACTGCCGCCGCCACCCGAACTGCTGCAAAATGACGCCGGCCTTCCGGTGTCGTTCGGGCTCGGACCCATGCGTCATTTCGTCGGCTACAACTGTCTGCGCGCCCTCGATCCGAACACCGGCAAACTCGTCTGGGAGGCCGGCGGCCCTTCCGGTCGAAATCCGAAATCCGAAATCCGAAATCCGAAATCGGACGGTCCTCTGCGCGACGCCTATTTTTTGGGGCCGCCCTTGCCGCTGGGCGGACAGGTGTTCGCCCTCGTCGAGAAACAGCAGGAGTTGCGGCTGGTGTGCCTGGACGGCGAGCGCGGTACGGTGCGCTGGGCGCAGATGCTGGCGACGGCCCCCAATCGTATGCTGCTTGACGTGGTGCGGCATACGCAGGCAGCGCACCTGGCCTACGCCGACGGCGTCCTCGTCTGTCCGACGAACAGCGGCGCCATTCTCGGCGTCGATCCGCTGTCGCGCAGCCTCCTCTGGGTCCATGTCTATGCCAAGCCGCCGACTGTGCGCATGGAGGGGGCGCCGGAAGCGACTTCCGCGCGTTCCAGCGGCGGATGGAAGGACTGCGCTCCCATCGTTCACCGTGGGCGCATAGTCGTCGCGCCGCCGGACGACGATGGTTTGTACTGTCTGCATCTGCGCGACGGCTCGCCGGTCTGGAAGGCGACGCGCGGCGAGGAGGATCTGTACGTCGGCTGCGTCCACCGCGACACCGTGCTGGTGGTCGGCAAGACGTCCTGCCGAGCGCTGAACCTGGAGACGGGCGAAGTGCTGTGGCGAAAAGCGACCGGCTCACCGGCCGGCCAGGGGATCGCGGCCGGGTCCATCTACTACTTGCCCCTCAAAGGCGGTTCGATTCTGGCCCTGAATCTCGACACCCCAGGCGAATCGGTGCGCCTCGAAGCGCGCGGCGCGAAGGCGGACCTCGGCAATCTCGTTTTTCACGGCGGAACGCTGTGGTCGCAGAGCGCGACCGAGTTGACGGCGCTGACGCCGTTGACCACGCAACTGGCTCGCCTTGAGGACCGCCTGCGCCGCGCGCCGGGCGATCCGTCGCTGCTGTACGAGCGCGGCCGGCTGCATCTGGATCGCGGCGACCTGACCGCCGCCGCCGCCGACCTGCACGACGCCCTGACGCACAACCCACCGGCGGCGCTGCGGGTATCCGTCCGCGATCGGCTTTTCGCCGCCCTGACGCAACTGTTGCAGCGCGATTTCCCGGCGGCCGAGAAGTATCTCGACGAGTATCGAGCGTTGTGCCGGCCGTCCATCCCCGCCTCCGCGGGGCCGCAACAGCGGGCCGCCCTGGAAAAAGAAGGACAGCGCCGGCAGACGCAATTGCTGGCGCTGATCGCGCGGGGCCGCGAGAAACAGGGGCGCGTCCTCGATGCGCTCGAAGCGTATCGAGAACTGAGCCGGCACTCGGGGGAGTTGATGACCGTGCCGGACGAGCCGGCCGTGCAGACACGGCCGGACCTGTGGGCGCAAGGCCGCGTCGCTGCCTTGCTGGCCCATGCTAATCCCTCGCAACGGCAACTTCTGGAGCAGCAGGTTCGCCGAGAAGGGCAGAAGCTCTCCGCCAATTCGGATCGCACCGCACTTCGCCGCTTCGTGACTCTCTTCGGAGCGATCGAGGGCGAAGCGGGATCCCTGGTCGGCGAGGCCCGTCTGCGTCTGGCGCGACATCTGGCCCATACGTCAGGCCGACACCACGCGCTCGAAGCCGAGTTGATGCTGCATGAGATCCTCGATCCTCAAACGAATGCGCAATCGGCGATCTCGGTGGCGCAAGCTCTGTACGAGCACGCCGCGCTGCTGACGCAGCACGGGTTGCTGGAAGAGGCGGTCACCGACTATCGGCAGCTGGCGCGCGAGCACCCCGGCGTCCTCGTCCACGACGGCGAGAGCGGCGCTCAGCTTCTCGACGAGTTGCGGACCGACAAGCGATTCCTCACCCACCTTGAACCCATCGCCGATCCCTGGAAAGGCAGGCAACTCAGGCCGACTCTGTCGCCGCGCGGGTTGGCCGTCCACCCGCTCCGCCTGCCCTGCCTGCCTTGCCGAACCACACCCGACTACGAAGGAGGGAGCGGCGAGAACGCCGGCCCACCCTCCGGCAGCGTGAGCGAAGCGCCCCCGTGGTGTCGTCGTTTGCGGTTTCAGCTCGACGGTTCCCGGTTGCAGTTGCGCGTGTTGGACGCAGCCATGGGCACGGAACTGTACGGCGTCCCGTTGCCTCTCGTCAGCGTGCCGCCGTACCTCCGCGACGGCGAGGTTTACTATCAGGCCGTCGATCACCTAATTATCGTGAGTGTGGGTCCGGTG
Organism: Gemmataceae bacterium; assembly: GCA_036557825.1. Lineage (GTDB taxonomy): Bacteria > Planctomycetota > Planctomycetia > Gemmatales > Gemmataceae > JAJPHU01. The sequence goes on along the minus strand of DATBGU010000079.1, from coordinate 48,474 downwards.
CTGCTGGGGGTCGATCTATTCGAGCGGCGCGTGCGCTGGAGCCGGCAGGTGGTCAGCGGCCTGTCCGCTCCGGGCGTGTGGCTGGCGCCGTCGCCCGACGGCGGTTTCCATCTCGGCAACGATCGGGAAGTGGGACGCCTCGGCCTGATTGGCCCCGCCGGTCGCTCGGCCGTGTGCGTGCAAACGCGCCAGGGGCTGCTCGCCCTCGATCCGGCTTCCGGCGAGGAGCGCTGGCGACGCTCGGACGCGCCGCGCGACCTGGCCGTTTTCGGCGACGGCGAGTATCTCTTTTTAGTTGATCGTCCCGCCGAGGTCCGCGCCGTGCGGGCCGTTCGCGCCCGCGACGGCCTGTCCGTGACCATCCCCGACGCCGCCGCGAGTTACGCCAATCGGCTGCGCATCCTGGGCCGCCATCTGCTTGTGGCCGAAACGGGGCCGCGACAGACAACGAACCTGCGGCTGTACGATCCCTTGACGGGCAAGGACGTACGGCGGATGAGCGCCCGCGCCGGCTCGTTCCTGCTGCACTCGCCGCAGCCGCACTGGCTCGGCGTCGTCGAACCGGATGGGAACGTGACCGTCGTCGATCTGGCGCGGCGCGAGGAAGTCGCGCACTTGCGCCTCGATCCGCGCGATCTGCGCAAGGTGCGCGACGGCCATCTGCTGACCGACCGCGAACGGTTCTACGTCGCCTTGCGCGGACCGATCGATCCGGAATTGAAAATCCAGGATGAGCCGAGCGCCAACTTCCGAGGACTCGCCGCCGTGCCGGTCAACGGCCCTCTGTACGCTTTCGACCGCGAATCGGGGGAACGGAAGTGGTCGAGTCGGCTGCCGCCGCAATGGCTGCTGCTGGAGCAATTCGAGCAACTGCCCGTCCTCGTGTGCAGCGCGTTCTTCATCCGCGGCAACGCGACGAACGACAAGAGCGTTCCCATCACGGCCACGCGCAGCCTCGACAAACGAACGGGCAAGGTTCTTTACAACCGCGAGGTCGTGCAAGTGAACGACCTTTTCCACGCCCTGCGAATCGATCCCGACAGCGGCGTCCTCGACCTCCTCAGCGCCACCCAGCGTTTGCGGCACGCTCCCGAAGGCCGCAAGTGATACCCAAATCGCCCAGCCTCCATTCGCCCTCCTCATCTCCCATCGCTCGGACGTTTCCATGTTGGCGCAGCCTGCGGCGGCGTCCCAGCTTCCTCGCCCGAATTGCAAGCGTCGCAAGGGGTTCGGATGAAGAGATTCTCCGATCAAGCCGATACTTCCTTTTAGCGGACGGCGACGCTTGGGTGTTCGAGCCGGCAGGCGGTGGAAGGTCAGGAGGCGACCCAAAATGATCGGCGAGGACGTGATGGTTCCCAGCAGCGAAGCGGACCAACTTCGCCAGCAACTGCTGCAAGCGCAGAAGCTCAGTAGCGTCGGCGCCTTGGCCAGCAGCGTGGCCCACGAGTTCAACAACATCCTGACGACGATCATCAACTACGCCCGCCTCGCCCTTCGCCAGCACGACGAGGCGGGGCGCAACCAGGCGCTGGAAAAGATCCTCAAGGGCAGTCAGCGGGCCGCCACCATCATCAACAGTATGCTCGGCTTCGCCCGCAACACCCGAGCGCAGCGCGAGATGACCGACCTCGTCGCCCTCGTCGAGGAGACGCTGGTGCTGACGGACAAGGATCTGAGCAAGCACCGCATCCACGTCGATAAGAAGTATCACGGCCGGCCGCGTGCCGCGGTGGTGCCGGCGCAGATCGAGCAAGTGCTGCTGAACCTTATCATCAACGCCCGGCAGGCGATGCCGCGCGGCGGACATCTGCGCCTGGAAGTGCGCGAGAACACTCGCACGCAGATGGTCGAGCTGAGCGTCGCCGACAGCGGCATCGGCATCCCGCCGGACCGGCTGCGCTTGATCTTCGAGCCGTTCTACACGACCAAGGAGCCGGACGCCCACGGTCACGGCGGCACCGGCCTGGGCCTGAGCGTGTGCCGGCAAATCGTCGAGCAGCACCAGGGACGCATCCGCGTCGAAAGCGTGGTCGGCAAGGGATCGACGTTCATTATCAAGCTGCCGATGCAAACCCACGAGCTACCTGCGGCGGAGAAGGATTGACGAACTAACCACAGAGGCACAGAGACACAGAGAAGAAAAAAGAGGATACTCAAAACGAGCATCTTCTTTTTTCTTCTCTGTGTCTCTGTGCCTCTGTGGTTTTTTCTTCTTCCGCCCTCAAAAGGCCGCGCGCAAGATGCTTTCCAGATCCTCCACCGTTACTGTGCGCGGGTTGACGCGCAGGATGCGCTTGATGCCGAACGCTTTCTCGGCGAACGGCCGCAACTGCGATTCGGTCACGCCCAGGTCGCGCAGGCGCAGCGGAATGCCGATGTCGGCCCGTAGCTGCTCGACGGCCTTGATCGCGGCCTCCGCCGCGTCCCGCTCACTCATGCCCTTCACGTCCGCGCCGAGCAAATGAGCGATCATGGCGAACGGCTGGCGGCGCGCCGACAAATTGTAGCGCATGACGAACGGCAGCAGCAGTCCGTTTCCCGCTCCGTGCGAGCAATGGGTGGCCCCGCCGACGGGATATTCGAGAGCGTGGACCACGGCGACGCCGACGTTGGAGAAGGCCAGGCCCGCCAGCGTCGCCGCCAGGGCCATTCCCTCGCGCGCGTCGAGGTCGGAGCCGTGGCTGACGGCCCGGCGCAGATACCTGCCGATCAGCGCGACGGCCTTCTCCGCGAACATGTCGCCGAACGGATGGCGTCCCTGATAGACGGAACGCTCTCCGTGGGGCAGCGGAAAATGCGCGTTGTCCACGGCGGTGTACGCTTCGATGGCGTGCGTCAGGGCGTCGATGCCGCTGTCGGCGGTCACCTTCGGCGGACAGGACACACTCAACAGTGGATCGACCAGCGCCACCCTCGGCCGCAGGTAGTTGCTCAGGATGCCGACCTTGATTTTCTGTTCGGTGTCGGTCAGCACCGCCGCGGCCGACACTTCCGAGCCGGTCCCCGCCGTGGTCGGCAGACATAGCAGCGGCATGACAGGACCGGGAATCTTGTCGTCGCCGGCGTAGTCGAGCGGTTTGCCGCCGTGGGTCAGCCCGACGGCGGTGATCTTCGCCAGGTCCATGTTGCTGCCGCCGCCGAGTCCAAGCACGGCATTGGGGAGAAAGTCGCGGCCCAGCGCGATCGCGTCGTCGGCCGCCCGGATGGATGGCTCCGGTTCGCCGCCGGAAAAGACCTCGACGACGACGCCCGCTTCACTCAGTGGCACATGAACGGACTCGACGACGCCGGCCTTGAGGAGGACAGGGTCGGTGATGAGGAGAATGCGGCGCGCGCCCAGACGGGCGGCGACTTCGCCGAGTTGCTGGGTGGCGTGCCGGCCGAAAATCAACTCGCCGGCCGAGTGGAAATTCCAGGTGGTGCGCATGATCGACTCCCGTGAAGGCAACCGCGGTATTGTCCCGTGCGTTGCCATCATGGTCAACGGTATGTCAACAAATTGCCCGCGGATCACATACAATCGACGGTGAGGGAGGGAACGCATCATGACCGCAAGTCAAGCCGTCCGCGTCGGCATCGTCACTGTGTCCGACCGGGCCAGCCGCGGCGAGTATCAGGATCTCGGCGGACCCGCCATCCGCGATTGTCTCGGCGAAATCCTATCGTGTCCGTGGGAGGCGGTGCCGCGCGTCATCCCCGACGAACGGCCGCTCATCGAGGCGACCTTGAAGGAACTGTGCGACGAGGAGAATTGTTGTCTGGTGGTGACGACCGGCGGCACCGGGCCGGCGCGGCGCGATGTCACGCCGGAGGCGACAGAGGCGGTCTGCGACAAATTGCTCGACGGTTTCGGCGAACAGATGCGAGCGGTGTCGCTGAAGTTCGTGCCGACAGCAATCCTGTCGCGGCAGATCGCCGGCATCCGCGGCCGCTCGCTGATCGTGAATTTGCCCGGCAAGCCCAGCGCCATCCGCGATTGCTTGCTCGCGGTGTTCCCGGCCATCCCTTACTGTATCGACCTGATTGAGGGGCCGTATCTGACGACGAACGAGGCGGTCGTTCGCGCGTTCCGTCCCAAGAAGTAGCTAGCGGTTCCTCGCAGCCGGAACGTGTTTTAGCTGAACTCGTAAGAGTTCAGATGGCTGAACTACGAAGCACTTCTGTGGCGAGGAACCATGAGGGCGATTTCGCGATCAGTACCGAAACTCAAGCCCAAAGTTAAGTCCCTGCGCCCAGAAATCGCTGCTCTTGAACGTGAAGTCCGGCCGCGGCGGACCTTTCAGCGTTCCCGCGCCGACCAGCGCCGGAAATTCGCTGGTGTTGATAACGCGGTCGATCTGATCGCCCGGCCGAAAGACGCGGCTCCAGAACAGGAAGGTGTAGCCGAACGTCAGACGGATGTGCTGCGTCACCGCGTAGCCGAGATTGAGGCCGAACTCCGGCACCACGGCGAACTGGTTCTTGCCGTAATCGCCGATGTTCGATGGCAGTGCGAGTTGGCCGGCGCCGATCGTGCCGCTCTGTCCGGCGGTGGTCGCGAACGATGTCCAACCATCGATGCCGGCCCGCTGGACCGAGGTGCCCAGCGCCACCTTGGCAAGCACATCTACGAAGAAACGACCGCGGCACCACATCACGTCCGTGCCGATCTGTCCGCCGTAAAACTGGTTGCTGGTGCGGAAGTGGTCCGCCGTCGTCACCGATACAAAGTCGCCGCCGGCGCTCTGCGGCAAGATGGTATCCATCTCCTTCATGCCCAGCGCCTCGTGCAGATCGAGGAAACGGAAGCCGCCCAGCAGGCTCACCTGGTAGGAGGCGCCGCGGAACAACATGCCGCGCAGGTTCGTGTCCGCCCCCCACAGACGGCTGTTGACCGCCGCTACGATCGCGCCGGTCTGCTGGCCGGGGAAGGCGATGATGTTGGCATCTTCCTGATTGCTGTTGACGTTGAAGAACGGCCGAGTGAGGATCGGCACGCCGTTGGACGCGGCCCCGAAATGGTCGGAGCGGCCGCCGACGAAGAAGAACGTGCCGTCCCATCCGAACGACTGATCCCGCGTGAACCAATAACCGCCGCGGAAACGCGCGCCGGAGCGGATCGTGTTATCGACATCGCCGCCGAAGAGAACCTGGGTGCCCGGTTGACCGAGGGCGCCCGGCACGGCATCGTTGGGCGATCCGCTGGTGACGAGGGCGGGGAGCGGGTTGCTTTTGAGCCACCACAGCAGATAATCCGCGCTCAGCCAGAAGCGCGTGGCGAAGCCGTCGAGGGCGGCGTCGGCGAACAGTGGCGACGCCAACGGCGGCGGCGGCGGTGAGCCAAGCGGCGGAGGTACGAGCAACGATTGGGGAGGGGGCAAGCCGTCCCCGGGCGGCGGTGTGGGCGCGGGAGCGACGACGGGGACCGGATGAGCCGGAAGCGCCTGCGGAGCAGCGATCTCCGAATCGCCGGCAGCGGGAGGCGTCGAGGGGCTGCTATCCTGGGCGAGGACCAGGCCCGATCCGGCCAGCACGACCATCACGGAACTGAGCAAGAACTTCCTCATAAAGAGGACTCTCCTTCTGCCCAATTGCGGATTGTGGATTGCCGATTCAAAGAGAGGGGACCGGCTGCGTCCAGGTTCGGCGATCGCCAACCATCAACCCGAAGCGCGGCTTCATACTTCATCGCGACAAAAAAGTCGAGACGAATTCTTGCGGGGTTATGAAGAAGTGCTCACCAAGCGGAAGACCTCGCCGGATCAACTTTTGACTTGCAGCACCTGGATCTTGTTGTGCCCGGCCGCGTAGATCGTTTCGGCGGACTCGTTGAGGACGAAATCGTGGACGTGCATTGGCGCCTTTTCGTGGCGCACGGCCTTCTTCTCCTTCAGATCGAAGAACAGAAAGAAACCGTCGTTGGCGCCGCCGCCGCCGAGCAGCCAATCGCCCTTGGGATGGAACTCCAGGTGCTCGACGAGACCCTTGAATTTGTCGTCGGCGTATTCGTGCGTCTTGGCGCTCTTCTGCCAGTCGAAAATCTCGATGCGGGCCTTGCCGTCGAGGTGATCGACGTTGCCGATTTTGCTGATGCCGCCGGAGGCCAGCAGTTTGCCGTCGGAGGAGAATGCCAGCGAGCGGATGCCTCCGATCGAGTGCTTGCGCTGCACCGGATCCCAGGTGTACATGCCCGGCGCTTCCATCGTCGCCGCCTGCTTGCCGGTGGCGGTTTCCCAGACTACGATGTGGCCGACCTTGTCGGCGGTGGCCACGAAGCGACCGTCCGGGGAGAAGGTGCAGACGAACAGCATCGACGGATAGTTGGTCGGCGTCTTTTCCTTGTGGCCGCGCAGTTCGCGGAGCATCTTGCCGTCGGCGGCGTTCCACAGCCGGCACACCATATCGTCGGCCACGCTGGCTATCGTCTTGCCGTCGCGCGAGACGGCGACCTTCCGAATCCATTTCCCGTGCGCCTCGACGGCGCGGATTTGCTTGCGCGATTCGATGTCCCACCAGATGAGCCGGCCGTCGTAACTGCCGGAGACGGCGGTCTTGCCGGACAGCGCCAGGCCGGTGACGTAGCTGGTGTGCGCGCCCAGTTCCTTGGGTTCCGGCTTGGCCTGCGACAGATCGAGATCGTAGACCTTGAAGTCGGAGCAGCCGTACAGAAGGCGTTCACCCCCGGGCACACGAGCCAATGTGAACGCGACACCGCGACTGGAGATGTCCTTGATGACCTTCATGGGAAACCTCACATCGGATTGATGATTTCAGATTGATGATTGAAAGACGGAGGACAAATCATCAATCATCAATCTGAAATCATCAATTGATTGTTACGCCAACACCGCCTTGATCGGCTTAGTGCCCGGCTCGGTCAGCGGGATCGGACGCGAACCGACGTAGTAGTTCTTCTGGTGGTTGATGCCCAGCGCTCGGTAAATCGTGGCGAACAACTCGGCGGCGCCGACCTCACCCTCGACGACGCGATCGCCCTTAGCGTCGGTCTTGCCGTAGACGCTGCCGCCCTGGATGCCGCAGCCGGACAGCGTCGCGCTCCAGGCGGTGGCGAAGTGATCGCGGCCCAGGCTGGGGTTGATGCCCGGCGTGCGGCCGAACTCCGCGAGCGTGATAATCAGCGTATTGTCGAGCAAACCCCGATCTTTCAGATCGTCGATCAGCGCCGCCATGACGTGATCGAGTTCCGGCACCAATTCCTGATGCGTCTCGAAGTTCTGACCGTGGCTGTCCCACCACGCCCGGCCGACGCGGACGAACGGCACGCCGGCCTCGATGAGACGGCGCGCGACCAGCACTTGCTCGCCGAACAGCGTCGGCCCGTACAAGTCGCGGACCTTCTGCGGCTCCTGCTCGATGTCGAACAGTTTTTCGCTCGCCATCAGGCCGCGCACGCGCTGGTATGCCTCGCCGTGACTGCCGAGACTTTGCGACGCGCGGCCCTTGGCGAACTGCTTGCTGAGCAGCTCGCGCAGCTCGCCGCGCTGCTTGTGATCGAGGTCGCTGATGCCGTCCAGTCGGCGGATGTTCTCCGGGATCATGCTCGTGTACAGTTCCATCGGCGCGTAGCGCGAGCCGAGGAAACCGGCCGCTCCGGGAGCCATTCCACGGCCCTCCGTGGCGAAGTAGAACGAGACATAATCGGGCACCTGGCTGTCGGTCCGCCCCAACTCGCGCGCCAGTACGGCGCCGAGGTCGGGGTATTTCAGGTTCGGCTCATCGCGCCGGCCGCGCATCATGAGTTGTGCGCCGCCGCCGTGATCGCCGTTGCGCGTGTTCAGCGAGCGGACGATGCAGGTGTGCTTTATCCGCTTGGCCATCTGCGGCATCAGTTCCGAGATATGGATGCCGGGCACGGCCGTTGGAATGGCGCGGAACGGCCCGCCGGTCGGCGCGCCGGGCTTGGGATCCCACGTCTCCAGTTGGCTCGAACCGCCCGCGAGCCAAAGAAGGATGCAGCGTTTCTGCTGCTTCTTCAGTTCGCCGGCCAGCGCCGGATGTTGCAGGACGTTCAGCTGCGTCATGTCCGCGGCGAAGGCGGCGGCGCCGGCCGCCATCGTGCCGAGGAAGCTGCGCCGATCGACGGCGTGCATCGGCGAGCCGCAGAAATTCGAGCGTCGGTTGAGGGCCATGTGATTGCTCCCACGTTTGCCGCTTGCGGCTTAGCGTTCAGCAAGCGCTAAGCCGCAAGCGGCGCTCAAGGTCAATAATTGAACCGAAACTCCGCGCTGGTCAACAGCACCCACACAAGTTGCCGCTGGGCCTCGGCCATCCGGTCGGCGCGTTGCTTCAGGTAGTCGCCGAGCAGCTTGCGTTCCTCGTCGCGCGGCGGACGACTCAGCACTGTCCGCACGGCCAGGTCGATCATCGCATCCACGTCCTTAAGTTGTTTCATGCGTCCGAGCAAGCGATCGCCGCCGTCAGCCAGAAGATCCTTCTGGATGCGATCGTTGTTGTTGAAAAGCAGTGCCTCGCTGACGCCGACTTGGAAATCGTCGCCAGGCTGCTCGAACAGGCGCGCGTATCCGCCGGCGCTCGATTCCAACCCTTGCAGGCGTTTATCGAACTCCTCCGGTTTCAGGTTCGCCGGCAAGCTCTGCGGATCGGCGACAGCGACCCGCAGCGAAACGGCCAATTGCATCGGCGTCAGCGGCTTGACGCGCGCCACGGCGAACATCTGCGGACGGGGTGCGTCGCCGTTCTGCCAACGGCTATCGCGGGCATAGGCACGGCTGAGAACGAGGCCGCGAATCAACCGCCGCAGATCGTAGTTGTGCTCGACCGTGTCGCGGGCCAGCCAGTCGAGCAGTTCAGGGTGGCTCGGCGGGTTCTCCGAGTGCATCTGATCGAGCGGCATGACCAGCCCGTAGCCGAACAGGCGGTGCCAGACGCGATTGACGATGGAGCGGGCGAAAAAGTCACGCTGTCCCGGTTCCAGCGACAGCTTGACCAGTTCCGTGCGGGCGCTGAACTTCGGCGCTGGCGGCGGCGGGGCGTTCTTGTCGCCGTCCTTGCGTCCTTTCCTTCCCTTGGGGGTGCCGCCGGGCGCATCCTTCAGGGTGTCCGTCTCGATCACCTTGCCAGTCAGGAACATCAGACGCGCCTGCCGTTCGACGCCCTTGGTCGTCTTGAATTTAACCAACCCCGTCTCGCGCTCGGCCAGCTTGCCGCCGGCCTCGTAGGTGCGGCTGAAGAACGATTTCATGCCGAAGAAATGGTCCTGCTTCCAGTCGCGCACCAGCGGATGATCGTGGCAGCGGGCGCAGCTAACATTGACGCCGAAGAAGATCGAACTGACCTCGGCGGTCAGTTTGTCGAGATCGCGGACGCGCTGACGCAGAAACTCGGTGGACGATTTCAGCTTGGGGTCGCTCTCATCGGGCAGCATCAGATCCCGGTAGATGCGGTCCCAGCTGCGTTTCTCCGTCAGAGCGGTCAGCAGATACGGCCGCACGCTGCCGCGCGTGCCGTTCATCAGCATGGTGTCGAATTCGGTGGCCTGGTGCCGCGCGAACGCCGGCGAACTCATCAGGCGCTCGACGAGTTCGACGCGCTTGTTCGGACTGGTGGAGGCGACGAAGGCCGTCGTCTCGTCCACGGTGGGGATGCGACCGGCGAGGTCGAGGGCAAGCCGGCGGATCAAGTTGGCATCGCCGGCCGGACCAGCGGGCGTAATGCCTTCTTCCTTAAGGCGAACAGCAAGATAATGATCGACGACCTGCTCGACAGGTTGGCCGGGCGGCAGTAGTCCGTCGGCCATCGCCACGGATACGGCGGGGAAGAGGGCGACAAGCGGCAGGATCAGACGGAGGGTCCGCATCGCAGGTTCCTTGCTTCCGAAGTCGTCCACAATTCGACCGATCGCGCGAGGATCGGCGTGAATCAAGGCGGGTAGTTTCAGGCGGGCCTTCAAGGCGGGACTTTCAACTTCTCCTATTGTGCGTAAGAGACGAAAGACTTGCAAGGGGCTGTTGGGCTGCCGCTGGCGATTTTTTTCACGCCAGCGAGGACAGTGGCGGATACATAGAATCGTCAGAGAGTAGGTGCTGCGAGCCGAGCGGCACTCGGGGTCCGGCTCGGCTCGCCGGACCTACAACCTAATGTTGGGCGTTCATGAACCCCACGCGCAAACGAACGCTTTTCCGTGTGGCCATCGTGCTCGTCGTCGGTCTCGCCGTGCTGGTGTGGACCGTTACCAATCGCTCGCGCGGTGTCATCATCGAAAACCATTCGGGGCAGACCGTGAAAGTCCTCAACGTGACCCTCGCCGGAGAAACCAAATCGTTCCAGGATGTGCCGGAGGGCAAGCCGATCACCGAGACGTTCAAGGCCGGCGGCGACGATCTCCTTACCGTGGAGGGTCGGCTCGCCGACGATACGCGGATTCGTTTCCGCGGCAACCCCGGCGGCGATCTCCACTTTCTCATCCTTCCCGGCGGAACGATGATTCCGCGTCCCAAGAAAAACTAACCGAATGTGGCGGCACGTTTTCAACTTGCCGAATGTGAATGCTACAGCACGTTGAAAACGTGCCGCCACAAAAGCGCTTCAGGGCAGTTCGCGGATGCGGATGTTCTTGAAGTCGATCGACGAACCTTCCGATTCCAGGCACAGGTAGCCGGTGCGCGGCTCGATGTGATTGCCGCCGGACACTTCCTCACCGTTGACCCACAGACGAATTTCGCCGTTGATCGCTCGGACGTAGTAGTGGTTCCACTCGCCGACGCCCTTGCTCAGGTTCTTGCGCGGGAAGCTGCGGCTGCCGTTGGGCGATGTGGGCGGAAACGGCTTCATCTTCGAGCCGCCAACCGGGAAGACATCGCCGTTGGTGGTGAACCAATCCGGCTTCTTCTTCGTCTGCTTCTCGTACTGCTCGGCGTAGCCGTGATCGAGGATCTGCACCTCGATGCCGGACGGCAGACTGTTCGGCTTGAGAGTTTTCAGCGACGCTTCCGGCGTCCAGACGAAAATGCCGGAGTTGCCGGCGCTCTTGTTGTGCCGCCACTGAGCGACCAGTTCGAAATTGGTGTACGTCTTCTTCGTGCGGCAAACGCCGACCGGCTTACCGGTGCAGTGGATCTCGCCGTCCTTCCATGTCCAGGTGTCCTTGTCGCAGTTGACATTCTCGAAATCATCCTCGCCCAGCGCCTTCCAGTCCGGGCCGGTGCCGTCGAGGAACGCCTTCGGCGTCTCCGCCGGCTTGTCCGCCGGGACCGCCCCCGACACGAGCACGGACACCATGCAGACCACCCCCATCATCCCCAAACGCAGTGTCTTCATTGAAGATCCCCCCTGATGGGCGAACAGGTTTTCCCGACGATTGATCTACCGGAGGGGCGGTCAAGAGCAAGCCCGAAAACCGGGCACATACAGGGCCGTCATGCGGGTCGGATTGCGAATACCGACGGAGGTCATCGCGGCGTCGGCCTCGTCGATCAAGCGCAATCCCTCCGCGCCTTGCAGACATTCGCCCAATCGTCGCCGGGTGACGGCGGCGTGCAACGACATTCCGCAGTCCTCGAAGGTGGCGATCGTTTCGGAAAGAATAGTACGGGCGCAATCCCGGTTGCCGCGGCAGAAGGCAACGCCGGCGCGGAGCAAGCCGGCGAGTGCGTCGGCCCAGCGGAGTTTCTCGCGCTGCAACTGGCGGGTGCAGCGCGCGGCGGATTGGGTCAGCGAGCCGGCGGAGCGGGCCGTTTCCGCCGCGGCCAGGAAGCAACAGCCGCGCTTGTAGTGCCACGGGATGCGCAGGTGCCGGCTGCCACGCACCAGCGAGCGTTCCATCGCGGTGATCGGCTCACCCAGGCGTGTCAGCGCGGCGGCACCATCGCCGCGATACAGATCGAGATTCATCTGCCAGATGCGGACATTGTGCCGCAGCAGTTCCACGCCCTCCTCAGGACAGTGTTCGCGGATTTCCGCCAATCCTCGGCGCACGCCTTCGGGGTCGTCGGCCGACAAGGGGCCATACAGTTTGATCAGACCGGCAAGCATCGTTGCCAGAAAATCGTCTCGTTCGCGGGCCTCCTGGTACAGCAGGGCGGCGCGACGGCTAATGTCGTCGAGGCGTCCTCGGTAATAGAGGGCGATGAGCGAGTAGAGACGGGCTAGATTGATCTCAAAAGCCGCGCCGACGCCGTGCTCGCGGAAGACGGACTCCGAGCGGTCGTACAGATCGCAGGCGTCGGCCCAACGTCCCTCACTGAAGGCCGCCATGCCGCGCGTCAGCAGCACCAACCCCGCCACCCCCGGATGATTGCCCTCACGGGCCAGACGGTCGGCTGTCTCCAGCGCGGCCGCGCCGCGCCGAACGCTCCGCCGGCCGCTCCCGCTAAACAAGAAGGACGCCTCCAGCGCCAGTCCGCGCGCGATGCGCAGCGAGTCTCCCGCCGTCATCGCTCGCAAGAGCGCGCGTGTCAGGAAGGTCCAGGCGCTGAGCAAATCGAGTGGGAACAGTCCGACGCCGACCGACCAGCATACGTCCATATAGCGGATGTCGTCGGGTGCAATTTGCTCCGGGGAACGCACGGTGAAGCGGAGGCCGCGAAGGCGCAGGCGCAAACGTGCCAGCAAAAGCGGACCCAAGGCGCGGCGAGGACTGGCTGGTAAGCCGAGTCCGAGCGCGTCCAGCGCGGGGCGGAGCGTCTCGATGCCTTCACCATAATGCCCGCAGGTCAACAGACGCAGAGCGGCGTTGCGGCGCAGATCGAGGGCGTCGTCCGTGGTAGCGCCCGCAGCGGCGCGCAGGTATTCGCGGGCCGACTCCGGCCCACGTCCGGCATTGGCCAGCGCCTCGGCGAGGCGCACGCGCAGGCTGCGCTCCTCGTCGCCGTGGAGAGTGCGCAGTTCGAGACTGCGGCGGTACAGGCGCGCCGCCCGGTCGAACGCCAACGCCTCGGCCGCCTGGTCCGCGGCCCGCGCGTAACAGACCCCGGCCCGCTTCGGCTCGCCCGCCTGTTGCAGATGAACGCCCAGCAGTTCGGGATCGGCCTGCCCGGACGCTTCCAGAACGTGAGCCAAACGAGCATGATGGGCGATCAGCGCGTCCGCCGACAAATGGGCCGTCACGGTCTCGCGGACGCGGTCGTGGTAGGTTTCGATCTCGTCCGCCTCGGCCGAGCCGGTACTCCGGAGCAGGCGGGCGGCGCGCAGGCGGGCCACCAGGGCGCGCTCGTCAGCCTTGATCTCGGCCGCCTGCCGCGCCAGCATCTGACCGAGCGGCCGACCGGCGACCGCCACGACTTCCAGCATCCTCCGCTCGTCAGGCGGCAGCTTTTCGATTCGCGTCCACAATACCTGATCGAGAGTCACGGCCGGAGCTACCGATTCGCCGCTCGCTTGCAAATGTTGCACCAGTTCCTGAACGAACAGCGGGTTACCGGCCGATTCGCGGGCGATCGCATCCACCTGAGCGGCGGGAGCATCCGGTCCGAGCAAGGCGCGGGCGAGTTCGTGGGCCTCGGCGTCATCCAGGGAGTTCACGACCACTTCGCGGCGATCCGGGGCGGACTGCTCTTGTGGTTCGCGGAGGGCGCGCACGCAGGGGCTGACGTCCCCGTCCTCACTGCGGTAGCCGGCCAGCAGTAGCAACACCGGCGCGTCGGGCGGCCGCACCAACTCGGCCAGCAAGAGACCGCTATCGAGATCGCCCCATTGCAGATCGTCGAGGAAGAGAATCAAGCGGCGACGATCGCCCAGACGGGCCAGCAGTTCCCGCAGGGCCGCGAAGGCGCGGCGGCGCAACTCGTGCGCGTCGGGCAGATCCTCTCCTCGTCGCGGGGCCGCCGCGACGGCCGGCACGCGCCGCAGCACGGGGAAAACGCGTGCCAACAGGACCGCGTCGCGCGGCAGCAGGGCCGGCACCTCGGCAGCGGGGAGGCGGCGCAGGTAACCGCTCAGGGCGTCCACCAAGCTGTCGAGCGCCTTGTACGGCACCGATTCGCGCTCATAGCAGCGGCCCACCAAGACCACCACATCTTGATGCGCGACCACGGTATCAAGGAAGCGACGGACGAGCGTGCTCTTGCCCATGCCCGATGGGCCGTGGACCAGCACCGTTCGAGTCCGGCCGCTCTTGGTTTCCTCGTAAGCGTCGCGCAGGGCGGCGAGCTGGCGCTGGCGGCCGAGGAAGGGCGTGCCGGCGAGCCGGGAGGGTGCGCGAACACAGCTTTCCTCAGGTCGCTCATCCTCCCGGCTCGCCAACCCGCGGAGGATATCGTGACCCGATGCTCGATCCTCCACGCGGCGTTGCAAGAGCGACATGCACAGCGATTCGAGGTCTTCCGGCACATCGGTCGTGAGACTGCCAGGGAGAGGCGGTTCCCGTTCCTGCTTGGCTTGCAGAACCTCCTGGAGATCGCCCCCGAAGGGCAGACGGCCGGTCAGCGCCTCATAGAGCATGACGCCGATACTGTACCAATCGCTGGCCGGCGTGAGCGGCTGGCAAGCCATCTGTTCCGGCGACATATACGGCACCGTGCCGGCCAGGTGCTGCTGACTGCTCTGTTGATTTCCCATTGGCTCCGAGTCGGTTGCCAGGCCGAAATCGAGCAGCACCACGCGGCCCTGCGGCGTGACCAGCACATTGCCCGGCTTGATGTCGCGGTGCAGCTTGCCCGCTTCGTGCAGGGCGGCGACGCCTTCGGTCAGTTGCCGCAAGGCGTCGCGCAACCGGGCGATCTGTTCGGCGCTGAGACCGGGGGAGCGGTGCGGCAGCCGTAACATCGAGGGCTCGCCAGGCGCGTCTTCGTCCGGCGGAAGATCGTGGAGCGTCTGGGCGGAAGCGAGGACGCCGCCGCGGACGTGGCGGAGGAAGTTGACCCCCTCCACCAGTTCCATCGTGAAGAACCAGTGCGTGCCGTCGGAGATCGGCTCGAACAGGGTTATCAAGTTAGGGTGCGTCACCTCGGACAGCGTGTGAAACTCTTTCTTGAAGCGGTAGAGAGCGGCGGGCGACAGTCCTTGCAGCGTCTTCAGCGCTACCATCTGTCGTCGTCGTCGGTCGAAGGCCTTGTAGACCACCCCCATGCCGCCCTGACCCAGTTCCTCCACGATGTCATGTCCGGGCACGCGCGGCAGGGGCAAACCGGCACCGGGCAGGGACGGTGCGAACCCGGTCGGAGGATCGTCGGACAGCGATTCGTCTTGCAAGCAGGTGAAGTCCGTGATGCCGCACACGGGGCAGGCGACGTGCGCACCGAGAGCGTCGCCGGGAGCCAACGAGGCCTCCCACTCGTGATCGTGCCGACAGATGAAACGCCGGGGCATGGGCCTACCCTGACCGAAGACTACCTTCATCTCCGGTCTATTGTACGTAGCAGTGGGGCGGAAATGCTCCCAAACCCGGCGATCCGCGAAAGCAGGACGTTGACATCCTCGGCCTTGGCCGGAGAATAGCACCATCGTTTTCGTCGCGCGCCTTGCCGGAGACCTGTCATGCGTCGTTTGCTGGGACTTGTTGTCGTTGTCGTTTCGTCCTTCACGCCGGCGTTAGCCGCGGAACCGAAGGAGGGAGTGCGGCCGGTCGACGCGGACGGCAAGCCGCTCAACCTCGATTTCGAGACCGGCACCCTCAAGGACTGGACCGTCGAGGGCGAAGCGTTTCGCGATCAGCCCATCAAGGGCGACACCGTCGCCCGTCGGCGCGGCGACATGAAGAGCCAACACCAGGGCGAATACTGGATCGGCACGTTCGAGCGCAAGGGCGATCCGCCGCAGGGCACTCTCACATCCGTGGCGTTCAAGGTGACGCATCCGTGGGCGTCATTCCTCATCGGCGGCGGGCAGTGGCCGGAAACCTGCGTCGAATTGGTCCGGAACGACAGCAAAAAAGTGATCGCGCGCACATCGGGTTTGGACGAAGAGAATCTGCGCCGGGTGACTGTCGATCTGCGCTCGCACCAGGGGCAGGAGATTTTCATCCGGCTAGTCGATAAACATTCCGGGGGGTGGGGGCACATCAATTTCGACGACTTCCGCTTTCACGCCGAAAAGCCGACTTTCCCGATCCGCAAAGGCCCCGCGGCCCCGGACGTTTACAAGAACGACGGGCTGCCGCCGGAAAAGGCGGCCGCGGCGATGACGGTGCCGGAGGACTTTCGGGTGACGCTCTTCGCCGGCGAACCGGACGTGCATCAGCCGATCGCGTTCTGCCTCGACGATCGCGGCCGGCTGTGGATCGCCGAGGCGTATAGCTACCCGATTCGGAGACCCGACAAGGAGGCGAAGGACCGCATTCTGATTTTTGAGGACACCGACGGTGACGGCAAATTCGACAAGCGCACCGTCTTCATGGAGGGGCTGAATCTCGTCAGCGGCCTGGAAGTCGGTTTCGGCGGCGTGTGGATCGGCGCCGCTCCCTATCTGCTGTACGTGCCGATCAAGCCCGGCGAGGACAAACCGGCTGGCAAACCGCAAATCCTGCTGGACGGTTGGCACTACGAGGACACGCACGAGACGCTGAACGCTTTTTGCTGGGGACCCGACGGCTGGTTGTACGGCTGTCACGGCGTCTTCACGCATTCGCGCGTGGGCAAGCCGGGCACGCCGGACGAGGACCGCGTGCCGATCAACGCCGGCGTCTGGCGTTATCATCCGACCAAGCACGTTTTCGAGGTGTTCGCCCACGGCACCAGCAACCCGTGGGGGTTGGACTTCGACGCACACGGTCAGGCGTTCATCGAAGCGTGCGTCGTTCCACACGCTTTCCACATCATCCAGGGCGGACGCTATCAGAGACAAGCGGGATCGCATTTTAATCCGCACACATACGCGGACATCCAAACGATCGCCGACCATCTGCACTGGCAGGGCGCCAATCCGTGGGCGGGAAACGCCAGTTCCAGCAGCACCGGCGGCGGCCACGCTCATTGCGGTCTGATGATCTACCAGGGCGGCGCCTGGCCGGAGGAGTATCGCGGCACGCTTATCATGGGCAACGTCCACGGCCATCGCCTGAACATGGACGTGCTGAAGACCAAAGGCTCCGGCTTCGTCGCCTCGCACGGTCCCGACTTCCTGCTCGCCAACGACGCCTGGGCGCGCTTCATCAACATGCGTTACGGCCCGGACGGCAATGTTTACCTGCTCGATTGGTACGACAAACAAGCGTGCCACCACGGCGACCCCAACATCTGGGACCGCACCAACGGCCGCGTCTACAAGGTGAGCTATCGCGGCACCAAGCCGGTGACGGTGGACCTGAGCAAACAGAGCGATAAGGAGTTGGTCGAGTTGCTGCCGCACAAAAACGAGTGGTTCGTGCGGCACGCTCGGCGGCTTTTGCAGGAGCGGGCCGCGAACAAGAAACTCGATACTCAGACGCACACGGCGCTGGCGGAGATCGCGTTCAACCACAAGGACGAGGCACGGCGGCTGCGCGGCCTGTGGGCGCTGCACGCTACCGGAGGACTGACGGAAGAACGGGTGTTGAAAGCGCTCGACGAGGAAGGACCGCACGTCCGCGGTTGGGCGATGCAACTGGCGCTGGAGGACGGCGAGGCCTCCGAGGCGGTCCTGAAAAAAATGGCCGAGATGTCGATCAAGGACAAATCGCCGGTAGTGCGTCTTTTCCTGGCGTCGGCGATGCAGCGTCTTCCGCTGAAACAGCGCTGGGACGTGCTGCGCGGGCTGCTGATGCACGCCGAGGACGCCAACGATCACAATTTGCCGCTGATGTACTGGTACGCACTGGAACCACTGGCCGAATCGTCGGCGAAGGCGTTGCGGTTGACGTCGTCGGCGAAGGCGTCGCCGCTGCTGTTGCCGTTCATGGCCCGTCGCGTCGCCTCATCGGTCACGCCGGAAGCCCTAAGTCTGGTCGTGAAGATGCTCGCCGATGAAGAGGACGCGGGCCGTCAGTTGGCGGTCCTCCGCGCCGTTCACGAGGCTCTCAAGGGACGTCGCCGGGTCGAGATGCCGGAGGGATGGTCCGCTGCTTTCAATAAGTTGTCGCGCAGCAAGGACGCCGAGATACGGAGTCAGGCGACGGCCTTGGCCGTTACCTTTGGCGATCCCAAGGCGTTCGCCGACCTGCGTCGCGTTGTGCGCGATCGCGCCGCGGCCGCGGCCGTACGGCAGAGCGCACTCGCCTCGCTGATCGACGCCCACGATAAGGATCTCGCGCCGCTGTTGCAAACTCTCGTCGGCGAGAAGTCGCTGCGCGCCGCCGCCTTGCGCGGTCTGGCATTCTACGATGATGCGGAGACGCCGGGAGTGATCTTGCGAGCGTTTGGTTCGCTCAGCCCCGAAGAGAAGCGCGACGCCCTGAGCACGTTGGCCTCGCGCGCCGCTTACGGCAAGGCGCTGATGGAGTCCGTCGCGGCCA
Source organism: Gemmataceae bacterium (assembly GCA_036557825.1). Lineage (GTDB taxonomy): Bacteria > Planctomycetota > Planctomycetia > Gemmatales > Gemmataceae > JAJPHU01. The sequence goes on along the minus strand of DATBGU010000079.1, from coordinate 30,149 downwards.
AGAAAGTGCCGGCCGCCGATGTGCCGGCCGAGATCGTGCGCCAACTGCGCAACCTGCGCGACAAGACGCTGGACGAGCGCATCGCCAAGGTCTGGGGCATCGTCCGCACCACACCGGCCGATCGCGCCAAGCTCATCGCCGCCTGGAAGAAAAAGCTGACCGTCCCCGCGCCGGCGCCGGACCTGTCGCACGGACGGACCGTCTTCGCCAAGACCTGCCAGCAGTGTCATACGCTCTACGGTGTCGGCGGCAAGGTCGGCCCGGACATCACCGGCTCCAATCGCGCCAACCTCGATTATCTGCTGGAAAACATCCTCGATCCCAGCGCGGTGATTCCCAACGATTACAAGGTGACGGTGCTGACGCTCAAGAGCGGCCGGGTCGTCACCGGCATCGTCCGCGCGGAGACGGCCGCCGCGCTGACGGTCGTGACCGCCAACGAGACGCTGACCGTGCCGGCCAACGAGGTGGACGATCGCTCGCCCAGCCCCACGTCGATGATGCCCGACGACGTGCTCAAGCCGCTGCGCGACGACGAGGTGCGAGCGTTGACCGCCTACCTGCGGCATCCATCGCAGGTGCCAATTCTGGCGACGGCGGACAACGCCAAGGATTTCTTCAACGGCAAGGATTTGACCGGCTGGGACGGCGATGCGAAGTTGTGGTCCGTCGAGAACGGCGAGATCGTCGGCAAGAGTCCCGGCCTGAAGCACAACGAGTTTCTGAAAAGCCAAATGATGGCCGGCGACTTCCGGTTGACGCTCAAGATCAAGCTGACGCCCAACAAGGAGAACAGCGGCATTCAGTTCCGCAGTGAACCGCTGCCCAGCGGCGAAATGAAAGGCCCGCAGGCCGACGCCGGCGCCGGCTGGTGGGGCAAGCTCTACGAGGAGTCCGGCCGTGGCCTCTTATGGGACAAGTCCGGGGAAAAGCACGTCAAGGCCGACGCCTGGAACGAGTACGAGATCGTCGTGGAGGGCAGCCGCGTGCGGACCTACATCAACGGCAAGCTGTGCGTGGATCTCGACGACCCTGCGCTGTCGCGCCGCGGCATCTTCGGGCTGCAAATCCACTCAGGCGGGCCGATGGAGGTGCGGTTCAAGGATCTAAAGCTGGAGATACTTTCACCGCATGCGAGCAAGTAATTGTCGGATTGTCGCTATCGTGGAGATGCAGACGCATGTATCTCCCTCGTTGTGCGCGTTGGAGAGTAGACCGACTTACGCGCTTCGCTCACCGACCCAGGGCAAGCCTTTTTCATCGACCCATCCTACAAAAACAGGGAAGGAACTCGCGGCCGGCTGGTAATCTCTTTCGCGCCCTGCACCTGCATTTAGATGTTACATTTACGCCGGCTTGCGACGACACGCCGGACACATTACCATCGGGTTAGAGATACGGTCCTCAACTTCTCTCCTCGATGGGGGTATTATGAAGCCCACAGCCCGCACCGCTTACGGAGTCATCTGGATGCGCCGCACGACGGCGGCTGTCGTCTTGCTCGGCCTTGTCCTGGCCGCGCCGCTGATCGGCGGCCAGAACAAAGGAGCGGCCGAGAAGAAAGAAGAGGTGAAACAACCGGACAAAAAGCGCACTGAGGACGCCAAGCACTCGGAGGACAAAACCGCGAAGAAGCAGGCAGTCGTCCGGCCGCCCGTCGTCGAAGTGCGCTACATCGACGGCGGCACTATGAAGTTGAAACTGCGCGATGAGCGCATCGAGTTCAACACGCCGTACGGCAAACTGCTGATTCCGGTGCGCGACATCGAGCGGATCGAAGTCGCCTTCCGCATTCCGGAGGACGTGGCCCGGCGGATCGACGAAGCGATCGCGGACCTCGGCAAGACGGAATTCCGCCGCCGCGAGGCCGCCTCCGCCGCGCTGCTGGAACTGCGCGAACGCGCCTACCCCGCCCTTCTGAAAGCGGAGAAGTCGTCCGACGCGGAAGTGGCGCGCCGCGCCCGCGAACTGGTGGCGAAGATCCGCGAGGAAGTGCCCGAGGAGCAACTGGAATTTCCTACCGACGATGTCGTTTATACCGCCGGCTCGAAGAACACCGGCCGCATCGCTTCGGAGGCGCTCAAGGTCCACACCTTCCAGTTCGGCGAGCAACAGCTCAAGCTGGCCGACGTGCGCGAAATGCGTTCGCCGTGGGCGACCGAGGCGGAGCCGGCGAACGCCCTTCCCGATCCGGGTAACCTGAATTCACTGATGGGGCAGATCGGCAAGGTCCACGCCTTTCGCGTCACCGGGGCGGCGGGGGGAGGCGGCGGAGCGATGATCGGTGGGCCGGGGGGAATTGTGTGGGGAGGCGGCGGTGGCTTCGCGTGGGGGACGGACATCTACACGCTGGATTCGACGCTGGCGGTGGCGGCGGTTCATGCCGGCGCGCTCAAGCCCGGACAGACCGGTGTGGTGCGCGTCAAAATCTTGGGGCCGCAAGCGGCCTTCACGGGTTCGACGCGCAATGGCATCACCAGCATGGGCTTCGGGCCCTATAACGGGGCGTTTCAGTTCGTCCGTCGCCGCTGAGAGGTTTCGTTTTGAAGTGGTTTGCCTACCAGCCCGGGAGTGCCAACGACGGGTTCTTGTGGCCGTCGCTGGCACTCCCGGGCTGGTAGGTTTCCTACATCAGGCCCAGATCGAAGGTGTTGTTGAGGGTGCGCCAGAGCCAATGCACACACGTCTCTGGCTGACAATAGACTTTCACCTGGGCCATCGTGCCCGGTAGGATGGCCTCATCGGGGTCGAGGAGCTCGACGTACACGAGATAGTGCTGCGTCGCCGGAACGAGAGCGGTGCTTTGCGTACCGGCTTTGACCGCCACCGGGCCGCCGGCGCGGTTGGACAGCGCCAGCGGCACCGTCTTGGCCTCCGATTCGGGCAGCTCGCGAATCTTGCCCTTCCACGTCTGGCTGTCGCGGCCCTGGATGCGGATGATTATGTTGAGATCGGCCAGCGCCCGGCCGCCCTCCGGTTCGCCGCGCTCGCGGCCGGCGCGAACCAATAGCCAGCCGTCGTGTTCGTCGCCCGCCTCCGACTGGATCACGAAGCCCAATCCCAGCGGCTCGAATACCCAGTCGAGCACCATGCCCAACCGTTGTTCCTTCACGTTGATCGTGACCGGCAGATCTTCCGCGGCGCCGCCTTCCTTGTCCAACTGGAAGCGCAGCCCCTTCACCTGATGTTGCAGGTCGGCGAGGACGTCGGCCAGGCGTTTCTTGTCGCACTGGAGGCTTACACGCGTTTTCATCTTCCCGCGCGTTTTGGTCGCGGCCGGAGACAGGTGCTCCAGGTCTTCCTTGAGGCGGTTGAAGTCGGGTGTGACCATCGGCAGGCACACGCGCACGCGGCCGGGGTTGTTGATGGTGCAAAACGGCGTGTTCGGGTCGGTCGGGAACAGCCGCGTGACGTCGTCGATGGACGGAGCGTGGCCCACAATGCCCGAGCACGGGGCGCGCAGCACCAATTTGGTCTCGCGCAGTTTCTCCTTAGATTTGACCTGCTCGTCGGCCTCCCCGCGTTTCGCTTGCAGTTCGGCAATCTGATCCGTGAGTTTGCCGCGCTCGGTTGGATCGTTGGTCTTCCGTAAGGCGGCCTCCAGCGCCTTGATTTGGTTCTCGGCGTGATTGCGGTCGTTTTGGAACTTGTGCAGTTCGGCGTCGAGTTCAACGTCGCTGAACTCGGCCAGTTCCTGTCCGGCTGTCACCGTGTCGCCGGGCCGGACGTACAGTTTTTTGAGGATGCCGTCGTGCTGGACGTACACCTTCCCCTCCGCGGACGGATCGGCCTGGATGAGGGCGTTGCCGCGAATACGGCTGACGGGCACCGGCACCAGGCAGGCGAACAGGATCAGCGCCGTCAGCACGGCCGTGCTGGCCAGCACACGCCATTTCTTCATGTCAGGGAGCCTCCCACGTCGGTAGATCGACTTGCCCAGGCGGAACAACGGCCAGCCGGCCATGGAGCTGGCCGCCCCGAGCGCCAGCATCTGACTGAGCACTTCCAGCTTGTAAGGCCGCAGGAACGAATACAGAAACCACAAGATGGCGAACGTCACCACCCAACGGTAGATGTAACTGCCCACCGCGTACACCACGAACAACACGCGCCGCCCCAGCGCCATGTACGGCTCCGGCGTCACCTCGACGCCAAGGCAGTGCTCCAGAACCAGGTTCTTCAAAAACTTGTTGGAGCGCTCGCGCAGGTTGGGGATTTCCAGCCAGTCGGCCAGCACGTAGTAGCCGTCGTAACGCATCAGCGGGTTGGCGTTGAAAACGACCGTGCTGACGCTGCACACGACCATCAGGCTCAGCGCCAGGTTGTTGATGAACGGATGCGTCGCGCTGTTCCACCACACAAAGGTGGCGATCGAGGCGATGACCAGTTCGACGTAGATGCCGGCCGCGCTGATGATGATGCGATGCCATTTGCTCGGCAACGTCCAGGCGTCGGAGACGTTGCAGTACAGAGCCGGCGACAGGCACAAGAGCAGCGCGCCCATCTCGTGGACCTCGCCGCCGAACACCTTGCAGCTCAGTCCGTGGCCGAACTCGTGAATGACCTTGACCGCTCCCAGCGCCGCCCACATCCACATGACGGTTTGGAAGCGGAAAAACATGTGCTGCTCGGGCAGCTTGGAGCGGAACGTCTCGAAGTGCGTGGCCACCAGCAAGGCGGCCGACAGCATCAGCCCGACGCTGAGAGCGAAGAACCACAGCGAGAAGATCCAGCCCACCCAGTGGAGCATGCGCTTCAAGAGCGCGTCGGGATCGAAGACGGGCAGCTTGATGTAGAGGATGTTGGTGAGCGCTTGCATCCACTCGCTGCGGCGGCGCTTGGCGCGTTGCTCGTAGAGTTGCTTGCCGGCGCGCGGCGATTCGTTCTGCGCCAGGCCGGCGTTGATGAGCTGCTGGGCGAACGCCTCGACATCCTCCAGTTTCAGCCGATCGGGGCGGTACTGGGCCTCGTATTCCTTCTGAGCGTCTTCGAGGGTGTGCTTGCCGTCGAGATAGCGGAGCAGGAAATACTCGTTGTCCTTGAGGCGGTAATACCGCAGGCTGACGGGATCCTTGACGACGTGATAGGTGCGGCCCTCGTACTTCTGCGCTTCGATCCCGAGATCGGGGCGCAGGCGGACGCGTACTTGCTTGCGTCGTTCGAGGTCGTTGGCGGGAGCGGTACTGTCCATGTCTCACACCTGAGAGTTACGAACCGTTTGCCGACCAGCCCGGAGCGCCAGCGACGGGCGCTCCGGCCCGTCGCTGGCGCTCCGGGCTGGTCGCTGACGTTTTGGCTACTTAATCTTCTGCGGCGGCACGACCATGGTCGCCCTCATGCCGGGGAAGAGCCATTCGGGGCTGTTCAACTCGGCCCAGACGCGGACCTGCCGTGACTGCGTATCGAGGTTCTTCTCGACGAGCGTGAGCTGGGCCTTCAGACGGCTCTCAACTTCTTCCTTGCCCGGCATGGACCACACCAGCACCTGATGGTCCTGCGTGCCGGTGACGGCGAAGGAGCCGTCCTCCGGAGCGAACGCGCCGCAGGTGGCCGTGCCCTTCATCCAGATGAACTGCCGCAATTCCGAAGCCCGCGCCTGCGACGCCGGGGTCCGCCACAGCTGCAATTTGCCGGGCGCCGAGGCGTTGGTCAGGATCGTCTTGCCGTCGGGCGAGAACAGAGCCATGGTCGAGAAGTTCATCGCTTCCGAGGGATTTTGCAGTGTGCCCTCAATCTGCTTGTCGGCCAGCGACAGCAGGCGCAGTTCCTTGCCCTGGTCGAACAGCATGAATCGGCCGTCCGGACTGGCGCTCAATTGAGCGACCTCGCCGCCGCGGCCGACGAACAACGGATCAATGCGGTGCGGCGGTTTGCCGGATTCAATGTCCCAGACGGCGATCTTGTTGTCCCGACCAACCGACACCAGCCGCTTGGCCGACGCGAACTGGACCGACGTGACGGGGCCGCGATGGAACGGAAGCCGGTGCAGGAGGTCGCCCGATTCCGTCTTCCACAGATAAATCGTCTGGTCATCGCTGCAGGTGGCGCAGACCTCGCCGTCGGGGCTGAAGGCGACGCCGTTGACCGCTTGCTGATGGCGTTCGTTCAGTTCGCGCGTCCCAGCCTTTGGATTGTCGAGATCGAGGACGCGAACCATGCCGTCGGCGGTGCCGAAGAGAGCAAGGTTGTGCTTCGAGGCGGGCGGCGTGCAGGCGACGGCGCGAACGGCCGATTTCAGATCCTTGAGCAGCCACAGTCTTTCGCCGGTGGCCGAGTCCCAGCCCCGCAGCGTCTCGTCGTCGCTGCCGGAGACGATGACCGGCTTCTTGCCCTTACTGACCGCCACGCAATTGACCGTGTCGAGATGGCCGCTGATGACCCGCTTCGGATGCTCCGGCCGACTCGCCTCAATGTAAACTTCCATGCCTTCCTTGAGCTTGAGGGCTTCCTGAATCTCCAGCAGACCGTCCACGCGCACCCGAGAGGGGTTCTGAATCTGCAAGACCGCTTCGAGCGGCTTGACGGCGTCGCCCTGATGGTTCTTGTAAATGACCTTGACGTCGCCGTCGATGGCGGCGCGAATCTCGTGCATGCGCAGATCGGTCAGGGCGGCGTTCAGTGCCCGTTGCGCTTCGACGACCGTGGCCCCCTTGGTTTTCGCCTCATAAGCGTAGTTGTCGCGCTGGAGCAGGGCGGCCATCCATTCATCCCTCGGAACGGTGCCCGGCGCGCGGCGGTTTTGCTCCATCATGCTGTCATAACGCCGTTGGTATTCATCCCGCTTCTTCTCCGAGGCTTTCTTGTCGAAGTCGGCGGCGTTGAGCTTGGCCACTTTCATCGTGACGTCGTCGAACGCCTTTTTCGGACTGACCAGGCCCACCAATTGGTTGCGCTTGACGTGGTCGCCCACTTGTAGTTTGCGCACGGGGCGAAATTCGCGCGCCAGGGCAATCTTCTGAGGCGCCAGCTCGTCATCGTCGCGAAGTCGGCGATAGTCCCGGCCGTACAATTGGAACTTTTCCTCCGCAGGCACATTCTCGTTCATGTCCACGGGCACGGCCAGGAAACCGAGTTCGGCTCGCGGCAGTTGCTTTTCCGGCGGAACGACCTCGCCCGGCTGCACGTCGGTGCCGATGAAGCTGAGGATACCCTCTTTCTCGCTGGCCACCTCCTGGATACTGGCGATGACCACGGGAGCGTTGGGGATGATGATCGTTTCGGTAAGTATCTCTCGATTCTGCTTGGCGAACTCGATCAGCACGGGTTGCACGGGCCGGCCGGAGGTGGTATGCCTCGATGCCTTCACGGGTTGGAGCGGTGGCAGATCCGGCTGCGGGTCAGGCGGCGGCTCCGGGTCGGGCTTGGGCGGCGGCTCCGATGATGTGGAGGGCGGGATTGTCGGTGTGATCGCCCACACGGCGGCGACAGCGCACACGGACAGCAACAGACAAACGAATATCCAGCGAATCATGGGCTTCGGTCCTCCGGGGCGAGCGGCGGCGTCCGTCCCTTGATGGCTCAATCAAGGGGCGGACGCGTCCCGCTCACGATGGCGATGTGAATCTTTAGAAGAAGAACACGACTTTCTCGTAGAAGAACTCCCAGACGCCGTAGAAGAGGGCGTAGCCCAGACGGGCCTTGCCGCAGCGCACCTTGGCGTGGATCTCGGTGCCGCTGGTCAGCGCCTCGCGCGACAGCCGATACGCCGAGTCGATGTCGTCGTCGTCGATGGAGACGTAGGCGATGACTTCCGGCTCCGATTCGTCCTTCTCGTCGCGGTTGGGAACCGCCTCGCTGGCGATTTTATCGCGATGGAGTTTGCCGCGATAGGTGCGCGACGGATCGCTGCGCGTCACGAAGTCGATGTCGAGGGGTCGATCGCCGTTGTGCTCGTAAGCCTTCAGCACTTGACTGATGTGTTTCTGCGGGATGCGCAACTCGATCTCCCACGGCCCTTCCTTGGCGCCGAGCTTCAGGATCGGCTCCGAAGGCTTGGCGGTGCGGTTGAGCCATTCATCGTGGAAGTTGCCGTTGAGCACTGTCCACTGGAGGTTTTGGACATGGCCGATGCGCCGCTTTTCTTGCAGGGTGAACTGCGGAGCGATCAAGTCGAACGAGCCGGGACGCTCAAGCCGCGCGTTGGTGTAACGGACGTACTCCGTGAGTTCGGCGCTCTTGCGATTCAAGGCCTCGTCGTGGAGCTTTATCTGCTCTCGGAATTTCACTTTTTCATTGGGGGGGAGATTTGGTACCGCAGCATTGCTCTCGGCTACCCGCTTCTCCCTTTGGGCGCTCGCGATCGCGTCCAGCAGCATGTTCACTTTTTGCGCCAGTTCGGGAGAGTCGAGGATCGCCAGCTGGCTGCCTTCCCCGACAGGCGATCCCTGCTCAACCTTGAATTCCTTCACCATGCCGGGAATAGGCGAATAAATGGAGCGGCGCGCGCACGGCACCAGTTTGCCGTTGGAGTCCATCTTGAGTTCGTAGGGCACCAGATACAAGGCGGCGCCGAGCAGGCTCAGCAGACCGACGGCGACGGCGGAGATGGCCTTGCCCTTGCCGCCGATGCCGTCCTGCACCTTGGCCAGCGGCTGCCAGATGAGGCGTCCGGGAATGCGGCGATGCTCGACGGCGTTGTACAGCGCCGGCGTGGCGTGCCGGGCGACGACCTCGAGGCGAGCGATGAGTTGTTGCGGCTCCGCGGGCGGCTCGAAACATTCCATTAACAGTGCCGAACGCGACGGTCGAGTGCCCGTCTCGCGCTCGTCGCGCAACGGCTGCACCACGAGCAATTTGCTATTGCTCTCGGCGAGGTACGCGTCGAGGGCCGACAGCACGCGCGGCGGGAGGCTGTCGTCGCGTGTGCCGTTGAAGACGAGTTTTTCTCCCCAGCGGATAACCTGTTCGCACAACTTGCGCATCAGGCGGATGAGGTTGGAACGCCGTTCGACCACGTCGGCGCCGCTGACGGCCTCGATGCGCGCCTTGGCGCCGAATTGACGGATGGCGACGCTGACGCGGTCGCACTCGACGAGTCGGCGTCCCTCATTGGCGACTTGGTAAGCTACCTCCATGGGATTTAAACTGGCGTGGACCTGGCGGGCGAACGCTTCCAGCTGCGTCCACACCTGCTGCTGACCGGCGAGCTGGCCCATGATCTGGTTGCGCTGGTAGCGCGACGCCAGCTCGGCCATGAAATTCATGTATTGCAGGTAGCCGGTGATCGCCTGGGAGGGACGGTTCGCGCCTTGCCAAACTTCGATCAATCCGGCCGGCTGCTGATTGACCAGGATGGGAGCGACCAACAACATATGATCGGTGGGATTGCCGGCGGCGGGTTTTCCTTCCTCCCGCGCCCCGACGCCGCTGCGCGGCGGGACGTGAAAGGCGCGCGGCTGCACGATCGCCTGGCGCAGCAATTCCTCGTGGATCTTGCGCGACTCCTCATCGCGATCGAGTCCGACTTCCTTGAGATTGATTTGATACTGCAATTGCAGGTTGCCCTGCGCCGTACGTACCCAGACGGCGCCGGCCGGCGCCGCCAGCGACTCCAGCAGTCGCTTGAGCATCTCGCCGTAAAAGGCGCCGGGGGGGACGTTGGTCTCGCTGAGCTTGGCCACTTCCTCGAGCCGGAGGGCGATTCGTCGGCGTTCCTGCTCAAGGTCCTGGGTCGTGGCCTGAGTGTTCGGAGCGGCGTTCACGGCTCTACCTCGTTCCATTAGGGTGCTAGGGGAGTATCACGGGTGCATAACAGGCAGCAGCGCAAAAAAGCACTTCACATTAGTCTGTTTGCGATCCACTTGCAAGAGGCTAGTGGGTTTTCCTTACTTATTTTGCCGGACTATCCTAGGTTAAGCTGCCGCGGCGAAGCGGCGCCTTTGCCAAAACTGATCGCCTTCCCAGCCCACGATGGCTTGCATCAGTTCGCAGGGATCGACGCCGGCGTCCGGCAGCGGCCAGGCGAAGCGTTCGGCGGCGGCCAGTTGTCCGGCCGCGCCGCGGGCGTTTTCCAGGCACCATAAACGAACGAAGTGGGCCACGGCCCGACCGCGAAGGTACAGCCAGTTCGCGGCCGATTCCGTCGCCTCTCTCCGCTCTGTACGCATCAACGCTTCGGTTTGCTCGACCAACCATTCCACCAGCACGCGCGCCTCGGCATCCCCCAATCCCCGCGTAAGACGCTCGTCGCTCACAATGCGGTGGAGCAACGGATTCGCCACCATGTACGGTCCCCCCACGCGCCGCCGCCGCGCGCACGCGGCTCCCCCGCGGCATCTCTCCCCCGATACTCGTCGAACAAGAAGGGGCGTCTATAGCGAATGATTCGCTTGCTGGCAACGGCAAATAATGAACAGACGCGCTTCCCCCACTTGTGATCCGAACTCACTCGTGCGCGTCGCGGAGCCACCCCATACAGGATACGCCACATTCCAGCCAGTGTGACGGGTGACGACACAATCCAAGGCCGATCCCGAATCGTTGCCTTCCGAGGCGCGATTGTTCCACCCTGCAAATGTTAAGAATGTGTAACAACCCACGTTAACTCCGCTTAACGGTGGCGCGGGACCGCATGAAACCACGAGTCGGCGGTCCTGTTCTGAACTTCTTTTGCGGTATACAGTTGACTTCTCCACGTTTCCCGGTTGAACTGCACCCATCCATCCGCGCCGTTTGTAACCTCCTATTAGGGAGCAACTCTTATGCCGGCACTGCACCTCGCCACGTTCCAAGCCGATGTAACGCCGCCGCTCGGCCATCCCCTGTGCGGAGGCTGGATCGAACCCGTTCGCGGTGTGGACGATCCGCTGCGCGCCCTGGGGGTGGTATTGCTCGGCTCCGGGGCGCCGGTCGTGCTTTGCGCCGTGGACTGGTGCGGCGTGCGCGACGACGCCAATCTCGCCTGGCGTCAAGCGCTCGCCAAAGCCGCGCACTCCACGCCGGAACGCGTCGCCGTCCATTGCGTCCATCCGCACAACGCTCCCTTCGCCGACGTCGAAGCCCAGCGATTTCTCGAAAATGTGCCGGGCGCGCCACCCTCGCTCGATCTGAAGTTTTTCGACCGCGCCGTCAAGCAGTCCGCCGACGCCTTGCGGCAGTCGCTGAAGAAAACGTCGGCGTTCACGCACCTCGGCATCGGCCGAGCGCGCGTCGCGCAGGTCGCCTCCAATCGACGCATCGTCGGCGAGGACGGCAAAGTCCGCTTCACCCGCACCAGCGCCACCAAGGACGCCAAGGTGCGCGACGAGCCGGAAGGCTTGATCGACCCGTGGCTGAGGACGCTGAGTTTCTGGAAAGACGAGCAACCGCTGGCGGCACTGTCTTATTATGCTACACATCCGATGAGCTATTATGGGGATGGCCGCGTCAGCGCCGACTTCTGCGGCCTGGCCCGCCAAAAGCGCCAGGACGAGGAGCGGGAAGTTTTTCAGATTTACTTCACCGGCTGCGCCGGCAACGTGACGGCCGGCAAGTACAATGACGGCGCCAAGGAGAACCGTCCGGTGCTGCGCGATCGCATCTACACGGCGATGAAAGCGGCGTGGAAGGCGACGGCGCGCCATCCGCTGACGAGTTGGCAATGGCGCACCGAGCCGATCCGTTTGCTGCCGCGGCGTGAGAAATCGTTCGGCGAGGAAGAGAGTCGCGCCGTCCTGGAGGATGCCAAGGCCACGAAAGCGCGGCGCGGGAATGCCGCCTTCCAACTGGCCTGGCTCACACGCCAGGACCGTCCGATCGACCTGGCTTGCCTCGATCTCGGCAAGGCGCTGGTGCTGCATCTGCCGGGCGAGCCGTTCGTCGAGTATCAGCTCAAGGCGCAGCAGCTACGTAAGGATGTGTTCTTGTGCGTGGCCGGTTACGGCGACGGCGGACCCGGCTACATCCCGACGGATCGCGCCTATCTCGAAGGGGGCTACGAGCCGACCGTCGCCCTGGCCCGGCCGAGCGAGGAGTTGCTGACGAAAACAATCGCCAAGGTATTGAAGGCGGACGACAAGTAGGGAGACATGGCTGTGGCGAACTCCACGCAACTCGGTGCGGCCCTCGTCGGCACCGGCTTCATCGGCCCAGTTCACGTTGAGGCGCTGCGCCGCCTGAATCGGCCGGTGGTCGGCGTCCTCGGCTCGTCGCCGGCGCGAAGCCAGGCCGCCGCTCGATCTCTCGGCATCCCTCGCGCCTACGGCAATTTCGCCGAACTGCTGGGCGATCCCTCGGTGCAGGTCGTGCATCTGGCCTCGCCGAACCGTCTGCACTTCGAGCAGTGCCGCCAAGCCCTCGCGGCCGGCAAGCATGTTCTCTGCGAGAAACCGCTGGCGATGACCGTCGCCGAAACCGCCGAGCTGGCCGCCCTCGCCGAACGCACGCCGCACGTCGCCGCTGTCTGTTACAACGTGCGTTACTATCCGCTCTGCCGTGAGGTCCATCAGCGCATCCGCGACGGCCAACTCGGCGCTGTCTATCACGTTACCGGGGGCTACGTGCAAGACTGGCTGCTGTACGACACCGATTTCAACTGGCGCGTATTGGCCGAGGAGGGCGGCGCGCTGCGCGCCGTCGCCGACATCGGAACGCACTGGCTGGATCTCGTGACGTGGATGACCGGCCTGGAAGTCGAGCGCGTCTGTGCCGATCTGCGGACTTTCCTGCCGGTGCGCCGCCGTCCGAAGGGAGGCGTCGAGACGTTTCAGAGCAAACTTGATTCTCCGGCCGAGACGGAGCCGGTGGCGATCGACACGGAGGATTACGGCTCGATTCTGCTGCGCTTTCGCGGCGGCGCGAGTGGCTGCTTCACGGTGTCCCAGGTAACGGCCGGCCGCAAGAACTGCCTGCGCTACGAGATCGCCGGCGCGCGGTCGACGCTGGCCTGGGACAGCGAACGTCCCAATGAACTGTGGCTCGGTCATCGCGATCGCCCCAACGAACTGCTGATGCGCGATCCGGCGCTGCTGCATCCGTCGCTGCGTCGCTTCACGAACTATCCCGGCGGTCACAACGAGGGTTTCCCCGATACGTTCAAGCAGTTGTTCCGCGACGTGTACGAGTACATCGAGGCCGGCGATATGCAGGCGCCGCGTTCCTTCCCGACGTTCCGCGATGGGCATCGTGAAGTTCAGCTGTGCGAGGCGGTCCTGCGCAGCCATCGCGAGGGGCGCTGGATCGAGGTGGCATCTTCTTGAAAAAAAGCACGAGGGAGTCATGCAACTGGGTTTCGTCAGCGCCCTTCTGGGCGATTTGTCTCTGGAACAAGTGCTCGCCTTCGCGCGGGACGAGGGGTTCGCCTGCGTCGAACTGATGTGCTGGCCGCCCGGCGGCGCCGACCGCCGCTATGCCGGCGTCACGCACCTCGATGTGACCCACCTCGACGACGCGCAAGTCCATCGCGTGGAGGAACTGCGGCGCAAGTACGGCGTGGCGATTTCGGGACTCGGCTATTATCCCAACCCGCTCGACCCCGACGCCGAGCATCGGCGCGCGACTGCCGAGCATTTACGGAAGGTCATCGACGCGGCGACCCGTCTGGGCGTCGGCGTCGTCAACACGTTCATCGGCCGCGATCCGGCGCAGTCGATGGCGGCGCAGTGGCCGCGCGTGCGCGAGGTCTGGCCGCCGCTGGTTCGCCACGCCGAGACGGCCGGCGTCCGGCTCGGCATCGAGAATTGTCCCATGCTGTTCTCGCAGGACGAATGGCCCGGCGGCAAAAATCTCGCCGTCTCTCCGGCGGTGTGGCACGAACTGTTCGAGACGCTGCCCAGCGCCAACTTCGGACTCAACTTCGATCCGTCGCACCTCGTCTGGCAGCAGATCGACTACGTGCGTTGCATCCGTGAGTTCGGCCCGCGCATCGTCCACGTCCACGCCAAGGACACGCGCATCGACCGCGATCGGCTCTATGAGACGGGTATCCTCGGACTTGGTTGGCAAACGGCCAAGCTGCCCGGACTCGGCGAGGTGGACTGGAGCGCGTTTTTCGCCGCCCTCACCGACGCCGACTATACAGGGGCCGTGTGCATCGAGGTCGAGGACCGAGCCTACGAGGGTTCGCTACGCGACCGCCAGCGGGCACTGCGGCAGAGCAAGCGATTCCTGGAACAGTTTGTTACGTGAGGATGCACAGTCGTAAGGAAGTAGGTGCCGCGAGCCGAGCGGCACTCGCGTAGCCGAAGTCGTGAGACTTCGGACGAGCATTCACTGAAGTCTCACGACTTCAGCTACCCGTGAGGTCCGGCTCGGCTCGCCGGACCTACCCACCGCTCGTCGGCAGTTCCGTGGACGCGGCGCGCGGACGCCGTCGCGGACGGGCCAGCACGAACGTGCCCAGCACCACGAGCGCGAAGGCGATGTGCAGACAGTTGATGATCCACGGCGGCCAAGTCACGAAGATCAGATCGTGCAGCAGGCGGCCCACGAAAGATTCGCCGTTGATCGGCTGTCCCGCCCATCCGCGCAGAACGTTCTCCCAGCGCGTCAGTGGGCACTCGATGTCCAACACCGCCTCCGCTCCCACGATGAGTATCATCACCAGATGCGTCCAGCGAAACCACGGATTGCGAATCCACTGCCAGCGCAGCAGCAACCCCAACCAGATCAGCAGTTGTCCGAGCACCACGTAACTGACATAGGCGACATGCACCGCCACGATCGCGTCCGCCAAAATGCCGTATCCCATCGCTCGTCTCCCGAGGGCGTGCCGGAGAGTTCGTGACCACGAGTTATTGAATTTGATCCTGTCGCGAGGGGATTTATTCCCGCGACCGGATGGGGCGAGGCGGATTCCGCGCATCGCGGACGGCTTTTCTCTTGAACGACAGACGTGGGCCGCATATCTTAACAGATGATACCTATTCAGGTTCCTTTAGGCTCTGCCGGACAAGTCTTTCCGGCGGCGGACGTAGAGTTCCCACAAGATATGATGGATGGGAATCGATCGAGTGGACCTCTCCGCTGCCCGGTTCTCAACCTGGAGTGCTGATTCATGGCCAAGACGCGTGGCGATTTCACGGACATCCTCGTTCGCCGTCAAATCCTCAGCCCCGACCAACTCGAAGAGGCCAAGGGCCTTCAGCAGCAGACCGGCGTCAAATTGCAGGACGCGCTCATCAAGCTCGATTACGCCACGATGGAACAGATCATGACGGCCATCGCCGAGTTCCACGGGCTCCAGTTCATCGACCTGACCGAAGTGACCATTCCCGCCGCCGTCGTCGAACTCGTGCCCGAATCGGTGGCCCGCGAGAACGTCGTCCTGCCGCTTGCTCAGGACAACGGCGCCCTCAAGATCATCATGAGCGATCCCAGCGATTTCGACACCGTACAGAAACTTCAGTTCATTCTGAACAAAGATATACAGCCCGTCCTCGCTCCTCGCGAGCAAATCATCGAGGCCATCAACCGGCACTATGGGCAGTCCGAAACCGAATCGGTGGACTCCATGCTCGCCGAGTTCACGGATACCGCCATCGACTTCACCGAGACCGAATCGACTTCCTCCGCAGCCATCGAGGAGAGCGACGCGCCGGTCGTCAAGTTATGTAACTTGATCATTCAGGAGGCGGTTAGCTTGCGCGCTTCCGACATCCACATCGAGCCGTTCGCCGATCGGGTGCGTATCCGTTATCGCATTGACGGCGTGCTCGTCGAACGCGATAGTCCGCCGCGCCGTCTCCTGGCTCCCATGCTGTCTCGTCTCAAGATCATGGGTTCCATCGACATCGCCGAGAAGCGGCGACCGCAGGACGGTCGCATCAAGATGAGCCTCAGCGGCAAGCATTACGATCTGCGCGTCAGTCTGCTGCCGACGAACATGGGCCAAACGTGCGTCATGCGCATCCTGGACCGCGGTAGTATACAGGTGAGCATCAAGGATCTGGGTTTCGCCGAAGACGATTACCGGCGCTTTCAGAACATCATCAAGCGACCCAACGGCATCTTCCTGGTGACAGGTCCGACGGGTTCCGGCAAAACGACGACGCTGTACGCCGCGCTCAACGAGTTGAACCGGCCGGATCGAAAGATCATCACGGCCGAGGATCCGGTGGAGTATTACCTCCCCGGAATCAACCAGGTGGAGGTAAAACATCAGATCGGATTGGATTTCGCGCGGATCATTCGCGCCATGTTACGACAAGCACCCAACATTATTCTCGTCGGCGAAATCCGCGACCGTGAAACCGCTGAAATCGCAGTCCAAGCATCTTTAACCGGACACTTGGTTTTCAGTACACTGCATACGAACGACGCGCCCAGTGCCATTACACGCCTGGTCGATATTGGTGTCCAACCGTTCCTCGTTGCTTCCTCCGTTATCGCCATCATGGCACAACGTCTGGTGCGCGTCGTGTGTCCAAAATGCAAGTCTCCCGATCAGCCGTCAAGCTCGGAACTCAAGGCGTCGGGATTAACTCCCGAGCAACTCAAGAACGCGAACTTCATGCGCGGTCGCGGCTGCGGCCACTGCAACCACACCGGCTACCGAGGTCGCAAGGGCATCTTCGAGATGATGCGCTTGAACTCGACCATTCGCGAAATGACGTTCAAGCGCGAACCGACGCAGACCATCCGCCGCCAGTCTCGTCTTCTGGGCATGAGAACGCTGCTCGAAGATGGTTTGCATAAAGCACTTACGGGATTGACAACGCTGGAGGAAGTGCTGGACACCTGCCATCACGAATCGTCCCTCTAGTCGGCTGCGGACAAAGCAGAACTGGGACAGCGTCCTCCCTCGTTCCCAAACTCCGCTTGGGAACGCACGCCAGGAAGCTCTGCTTCCCGCCGCCTGGCAAAGTGGGACACGAAGCAGAGCTTCGCGGACAGCGTTCCCAAGCGGAGCGAGGGAACGAGGGGGGATGGGAAGGGGATGGAGGCGCGTTGTCGAGCGCGGAGATGGCTCGAAAGCCATTTCTCTTATTCGTTCCGGGCGAGTGGAGATTTTGTCTTTTTTGGTTCGGTTGAATTGATCCTTCACAATCGGCATGGGATAATGCGAATGAGGAGACCTCACCCGTCCTGCTCATTTCCAGAGCAGCCGTCCCTCAGGGACCGCACGCCCAAGAACTGAGGTTGTGAAGGTGCCACCCGATGCCGGGTGGGTGCTTCCGCTTTGCGCCCGCGCAAAGCCGGCCGGAGTCCGATGCCTCCGTCCGCATTCGATGGTCCTCTTGAGACGCAAGGAGAGAACGTGGCTGCTACCACGCCTCTGATCGACAAACTGCTGGCCACGGTCATTCAGCTCAAGGCGAGCGATCTGCACATCACCGTGGGCCAACCACCGGTCATCCGCCACCACGCCCGCATGCGCCGCCTGGACACCAAGTCGCTGGACAACGACGACTGCACGTCGTTGATGAAGTCCATCACGCCCGATCGCTGCCAGCAGGAACTGCAAGAAAAGGGCGGATCGGACTTCGCCATCGAATTCACCGACGGTTATCGCTTCCGCGTCGCCGTCTTCAAGCAGCGCGGCAACATCGGCCTGGTATTGCGGCGCATTCCGAGCCAGTTTTTGACCTTCGAGCAGCTGCAAATGCCGGACGCCATCAAGCGCCTGATCACCCGGCCGCGTGGTCTGCTGCTGGTCACGGGTCCGACCGGCTCCGGCAAGACGACCAGTCTGGCCAGCATGATGAATTTCATCAACGACAACTACGATCGTCACATGATCACGCTGGAAGACCCGATCGAGTATTACCACAAGCACAAGAAATGCACCGTTAACCAGCGCGAGATCGGCGTCGATGTCCCCGACTTCAAGGAAGGCATTCGCCGGGCGCTGCGTATGGACCCGGACATCATTCTCGTCGGTGAAATGCGCGATTTGGCGACGATCCACGCCGCCATCGAAGCGGCCGAAACCGGCCACGTCGTCTTCGGCACTTTGCACACCAGCGGGGCGTCGAGCACCATCAACCGCATCATCGACGTTTTCCCCAAGGAGCAGCAGGACCAGATCCGCACGCAACTCTCGACGGCTCTCATGGGCGTGCTGTCGCAGGCGCTTCTGCCGCGCAAGCCCGAAGGGTTGGTGGCGGCCTACGAGATGATGGTGGTCACGCCGGCCATTCAGAACCTGATCCGCGAGAACAAGACGTATCGTATCGACTCCAGCATTCAGACCGGCCGCAAACACGGCATGTTCCTGCTCGACGAGAGCCTATTCAAGCTGTGGAAAGACGGCCTGGTCGAGAAGGAAGAGGCACTGATGCGGGCGGCCAAGCCGACCGACCTGGCCGCCAAGATCGCCCAGGCCGAGCGCGGCGAAATCGAGGACGAGGACGAGGATTACGACGACGACGACGATTACGACGATGACGACGATGATGATGACGATGACGACGACGATCGTCGTCGTCCCAATGTTCGCCGCCGTTAAACCCGCTGCGCGGGAAATCCGAAACTCGAAATCCGAAATCCGAAGGAAAACTCAAAGCCCAAATTCAAAAGCGGCCGTTTGAGATTTCGGATTTGACTCTTTGGATTTCTTTCGGATTTCGGATTTCGAGTTTCGGATTTATTTTCAGGAGCGGCTTGCATGGCGGATTCACTACCTCCGAAGAAACCTACCCCGCAGAGCGCTCAACCCGGTAAGGCGGTTCCCGGCGCGAAACCGTTGGCGGGCAAACCGCCCAGCGCGACCGGCAAACCGTCGGCCACCGGCAAACCCGCCGCGCCCACCGGCAAGCCCGCCGGCACGACCGGCAAACCCGGCAACGGCAAGCCCGCCGCCAAGGCGCCGCCAGCCGCCAAGAAAGGCGCTGCCAAGGGCGGCGGGGCGACGGGAGGCAAACGCCGCTTCGGCCAGGTTCTCGTGGATCTCGGTTTCGTCGATGAGGACCAACTCTGGGAAGTGCTGGAGGAGGCCAAGAACACGGCGCAGCCGGTCGGCCAGGTCGCCATGACGCGCGGCCTCATCAACGAGGACCAGCTGCTGCAAGCGCTGGGCGAACAGCACAGTCTGCGGGTCGTCAATCTGCAAGAGGTCCGGCCGCAGCCCGAAGCACTGCAACTGGTGCCCGAGACGATGGCCAGCGTTTACAAGGTGGTGCCGCTCACTTACAAGGACAAGGTGCTTACCATAGCCATCGGCGATCCCAACAACCTCGCCGCCGTGGACGACCTGCGCAACCTGCTCAACATCAGCGAGGTGCAGGCGCAGCTGACGACGCCGCAGGCCATCGCCGACGCCATGGCCAAGGTCTATGCCGGCAAGGAAGAGAGCATCATCGACATCATCCAGGAGATCGAGAACAATCCCGAGTTGGGCAAGCGCAAGGCCGAGACCAGCATCGACCTGGAAGACATGATGGAAATGGCCAACGAGGCTCCCGTTCGCAAGCTCATCAACATGGTGTTCTTGCTGGCCATCAAGGACCACGCCAGCGACATCCATTTCGAGCCGTTCGAGGACGAGTACAAGATGCGCTATCGCTGCGACGGTGTGCTCTACGAGATGGTGCCGCCGCCGCGCCACCTCGCCACCGCCATCGCCAGCCGTATCAAGGTCATGTCCAACCTCGACATTGCCGAGCGCCGGCTGCCGCAGGACGGCCGCATCGAGCTGAACGTTGGCGGCAACCCCGTGGACATGCGCGTCAGCGTTTTGCCGACCATGTTCGGCGAGAGCGTCGTCATCCGCGTCCTCGATCGAACCGTGGTCTCGCTGGACCTCAACAAGATCGGCATGCCGCAGGAGTTGCTCGCCGAGTTTCGCCAGCTCATCGCCAAACCCAACGGCATCATCCTCGTCACCGGACCCACCGGTGCCGGCAAGACCACCACGCTGTACTCGGCCCTCAACGAGCTGAACGTCATCAGCGAAAAGATCATCACCACCGAGGACCCCGTCGAGTACGACATCGACGGCATCATTCAGTGCCAGATCAATCACGAGATCGGCGTGACGTTCGCCTCCGCTCTGCGCAGCATTCTGCGTCAGGATCCGGACAAGATCCTCGTAGGCGAGATTCGCGATCTGGAGACGGCCCAAATCGCCGTGCAGGCGTCCTTGACTGGGCACATCGTCTTCAGCACGCTGCACACCAACGACGCTCCCAGTGCCATCACTCGATTGCGCGACATGGGTTTGGAACCGTACCTGATCACGGCCACTGTCGAGGGCATCATGGCGCAGCGGTTGGTCCGCAAGATTTGCGAGGACTGCCGCACCGAGTTTGAGCCGTCGGCCGAAATGCTGATGGAACTCGGTTTGAAGCCGGAGGACGTCAGGGGCAAGAAGTTCTTCTACGGCCGCGGCTGCGATCGCTGCAACAACACCGGCCACAAGGGTCGCACCGGACTGTACGAACTGGTCTGCATCAACGACGACCTGCGCGACCTGATCTCCAGCGGCGCCTCGACCGACGAATTGCGGACGGCCTGCCTGCGTCACGGCATGGTCGGTCTGCGCGAGTCCGGCCTGCGCGCCATCTACAACGGCGTCACGACCATCGAGGAAGTTGTCCGCGAGACCGTACTGGAAGACGAAGCCTAAAACAATTGCAATCGGCAATTATCCATTTGGAGACGGCGATGGCGACCTACAAGTACGAGGCGATGGACACCAGCGGCGGAGAGGTCAAGGACTCCGTCGAGGCCATGAGCGAGGAAGAAGCCCAACAAAAGATCCGGCAGATGGGCTACTTCGTGACCAAAATCACCGAAGTCGCCAGCCGAGACAAGAAGGGCAAGGGCAAGAAGTCCGGCAAACGCAAGAAGGGACAGACCTTCACCATCGGCGGCGTCTCCGCCAAGAAGCTGTGTACCTTCACGCGGCAATTCTCCACCCTGCAAGATGCCGGCCTGCCGGTGCTGCGAAGTCTGCGCGTCCTCGAACATCAGATGAAGCCCGGCGTCCTCAAGAACGCCCTGATCGACGTCGTCGATGACGTGGAGTCCGGCAGCACGCTGTCGGAGGCGTTCGCCAAGCATCCCAAGTGCTTCGATCGCCTCTACGTCAACATGGTCAAGGCCGGCGAGGCCGGCGGCGCCCTCGAAATCATTCTCAAGCGCCTCGCCGACTTCAAAGAGAAAGCGCAAAGCCTCAAACGCAAGATCACCGGCGCCATGGTTTATCCCGTGGTGGTCATCCTCACGGCCGTCGGCATCTTGACGTTCATCATGTTGTACATCATTCCGAAGTTCGAGAAGATCTTCAAAGACTTCAACATGAAGTTGCCGGAGATGACGCAGGCGCTGATGGCCACGTCGCGCTGGTTCGCCAACTACTGGTACACGCTGCCGTTGTTCCCCCTGTGCTGGTGGCTGATGATCAAACTCATTCGCCTCAGCCGCACCGGGGCCTACGCCCTGGACCGCATTTATTTATGGATACCGCTGATCGGCAAATTGATCGAGAAGACCGTGGTGGCCCGCACCATGCGAACGCTGGGCACGCTGATCGCCTCCGGCGTGCCCATCCTGGAAGCGCTCAGCATCGTCCGCGAAACCTGCAACAACGCGGTGTTCGAGCGCATGTACACGCGCGTATATGAGTCGATTCGCGAGGGCGATACCATCGCGCAGCCGCTCAAGGAGAGCCGGCTGGTCGATGACATGGTGGTCAACATGGTGGATGTCGGCGAGGAAACCGGCGACCTGGATACGATGCTCTACAAGATCGCGGACGTCTACGACGAGGAAGTCAACGTCATGGTCGAGAGCCTCATCAAGTTGCTGGAACCGTTGATGACGATTGTTCTGGGCGTCATCATCGGTGCGATCGTCATCTCGCTGTTTTTGCCGCTGATCAAGCTGCTGGAAGGTTTGAGCAAGTAGGGGAGCGGGCTGCGGCCTGGGGGCACAAGGAGAGACCGATGACTGTCATACGTTCGCGGGGCGTGCGTCGCGCGGCTTTCACGCTGATTGAGCTGTTGGTGGTGATCGCCATCATCGCCATCCTGGTGAGCCTGTCGGCCGCCGGGGTCATGCGCGTTTTGATCAAGATCCCTGAAATACAGACACGCACCGACATGTCGGAGATGGACTCCGCCCTCGGTTCGTTCATGGCGGACTATCAACTGAGCGATCCTCCGCCGAGCGTTCTCGTTCTCCGCGAGGACATGTCCTATCCGGCCGGTGATCCGAGCGGCGACTTTCTGAGGAGAGCGTTTGGGAGAAACCTTACTCCTCCCATCGATTGGAACGGGGACGGCACACTCAATGGCCCTTGGGTTCTGGAAGGCGAACAATGTCTGGTCTTCTATCTGGGGGGCATTCAAAGCATGGCGTCCGGTACGCCGCAGTGTTTGGGTTTTTCGACCAACAGCATGAACCCGGCGATGGCCGGCGGCTCCCGAAGAGGCCCCTACATGCAATTCCAGGGGAGTCGTCTGGTCCAGGGCCCCAGCGGCTTCTTCGTCTACCTCGATGCGTGGAAGTCTAAAACGAGCCCTCTGTTCTCGACGCTGGGCGGCAGCCCGTACGCCTACTTCAGTTCCTCGGGGCAAAATAACACCGGCTACCTGACGAACGGCATGAAGGATTGCCAGTCGATCGGCGCCTTGCCGTATCGCGACGCGGGCAACAACTTCGCCTTCAGCAACAAGTATCAGATCATCTCGGCCGGGCAGAACGGTCAGTTCGGCGCCGGCCTTTGGACCCCCTCGGCCGGGGCACCGGACGCGGCCGGCCGCGACGACCAGGCCAATTTCTCGTCGAGAATCCTCGGCACGGGACAGCAATAACGGGAGCGGAAGCCATGCGAACCAAAACGATTCGAAATGTCCCGCGAGCCGCGCATCGCGTCGCCTTCACGCTGATCGAGTTGCTGGTGGTGATCGCCATCATCGCCGCCCTGATGGCGCTGTCGGCCTCGGCCGTCATCAAATACCTCGGCTCGCAGCAGGCGGCCAATACGCAATCGAGCCTCGACCGGACGCAAAGTCAGCTGAACAAGGCGTGGTCGAAGGTCAAGGACCAAGCGAAGGGCGAGACGATCCCTCCCAACATCGACTCGTCGATTCGACAGAACCTAGCCCAGATTCCCGGCGAGGCGTCCGACTCGACGACGGGACGGGTGCGCGTCATTTACATCAAGCTGAAACTGCGGCAAGCGTTCCCGATGTCTTTCGCCGAGGCCCTCAATCCGACGCCGCTGCCCCCCTTGCCCGCCTACACCGTGTATCTCACGAAGCTGGGCATCGCGCCGAACACGCCCTACGGCAATTTTGAATCGTCGGCGTGCCTGCTGATGGCCTTGCAGCGCGGTGTAAGCGGTGCCGGAATCGATCCTTCGGATCTGACGAGAGGCGGCGCGGCGGGTAGCGTCGCGCTGCCGAGTGGGGCGAACATCGACTTTCTGACCGACGCCTGGGGTCAGCCGATTTTCTTCTCGCGCTTTCCGACCGGCAGTATGATCCTCAATCCGAAGGGTCCGCAACCGGGCGCCAACGATCCGGGCGACCCCTCGGGCTATCTGCAAACTCCCCAATGGGGTGCCACATTCGGCCCGGCGTTCACGGCCTTGACTTTGCAGCAATTGGCTCCCGGCAATACGTCGTTCAAGCTGGCGCCGCTACTCGCCTCGGCGGGGCCGGACAAGACGCCGCAGTTCGACCCGATTACGTTCAAGCCCACGGCGCTGGGCACCGACGATCTGTTTAGCAACCCGTAACGGAAGCCGACAGGCCCGTCGCTGGCGCTTCGGGCTTGTAAGCGACAGAAGAGTCCTCAGCCATGTGTGCGATAAAACAGACAGCCAATCGACGCGAAGCGCTGACGCTGATCGAGCTGCTGGTGGTGATCGCCATCATTCTGGCGATCGCCGCCTTGGCCGCGGCGTTCGCGCCGCGCGTGTCGGAAAATACCAACCTTACGCGCGCCATCGACCAGATGGAACAATGGCTGCTGACAGCCAAGATGCGGGCCAAGCGCGACGGCCTCGCCACCGGCATCCGTTTCGTTCCGACGCCGGCAGACGCAACGACTCCGGGCGTATGCTCGCAGTTCCAGTACATTCAGCAACCGGACCCGCTGTCGGGCGGTTGGACGTCCGCAACCGGCCTGAACGGTGGGATGTTGGTTTCGGCCTCCGGTGGAACGGTGACGTTTCAGGGCGTCGATTTCTCTCTGGGTGGGGCGGTGTTGGCGCAGGGATTGGTGCAAGCGGGTGATTATCTGGAATTGCGGGATGGTGGCGTATACTTGATCGGTTCCGTTCCCAGCCCCACGACGCTTCAACTTGCTACCGTTTATGGGCAGGCGCTCAATATCGGTCCGAGCACGACCCCGCCCTCCGGTCCCACGGTGAATTACCGCATTCTACGTCAGCCGCGCATCCTCGTCGGCGAAACGCCGCTGGAAATGCCCAACAATTACGTCGTCGATTTCAATGCGGTACCCGGTACAAACCCGCCCGTTCCTGGCACCAATGTGGCGAACGGCTCCAGCGGCGCTGCCGAAATTCTGTTTTCGCCCACGGGGGCGGTCGTCGGAGCCAATGCCGGCAACGCCAAGGTGTTTCTGTTCATTCACGATGTCACCATGAATCCGTTCGACATCAACAAGACGGGCCTTGTCGGTATTCAATCGCGGACGGGGTTCATCGGAGCTTACAGCGTGGCTCCGGGGGCCGATCCGTTCGTTTACGCGGAGCTTGGCCGTGGATCGGGACTGTGATCTACAAGGGAGACGCATGATGACACGCCGCCCCGCAGTGACGCTGATTGAAGTGCTGGTGACGCTGTTCATCATGGCCATCGGCATGTTGGCGCTGTTGGTGCTGTTCCCGCTGGGGGCCATCAGCATGGGACAGGCGCTCAAGGACGACCGCTGCGCCAGCACCGCCTCGATGGCCGAAAACGTCGCCATCGCCATGAACGTCCGCCACGATCCGCTCGTAGTGAACGGCTTCGCCGGCACCGCCCTTCCCGTGTATGTCGATCCCTATGGGGCGATCCAGAATTTGGGGCCGGTGGGAGGAGTCATCCCGCGTGTCGGGGTATCCTTCGCCACCACTCCGGCGTTGGCCGATCGCTGGTTCAGCTTGCCCGACGATCTTGCCTTCAGTGCGAGCGGATCGGCGAACACCGCGCCGACCGGCGGCGTCCTCGATCGCGGCCGGCGCTACAGCTTCGCGTATCTGCTCACCCAGCCGCAGCCGAACCCAAACCAAATAGTCAATCTCACGGTGGTCGTTTACAGTGCGCGGCCCGTCACCTCGTTGGCCCCCGAACAGGCTTACACAGCCGCCCCCGTGGGTACCAACGGTCTTATCGTGACGTGGGCTGGTCCTCAACCCACCCCCAACATCCGGCGGGGTGGTTGGGTTCTCGACACCACCGGCAATTTCTACCGGGTGACAAACATCGCGGAAGCGGGCGCGGGCACAATGGTACTGGACGTATCGCCCGATCTGAAGACTGCCGTTACGGGGATCATCGTTCTGGATAATGTGGCGGAAGTGTTCGATAAAGGAACGAGTTGGCAGCCGTGAGGCGGAGCCGCAACCGTAAACGGTGCTAACAACAATAAGAAGAGCTAACCACAGAGTCACAGAGAACACAGAGAAGAACACCGAGAGGAAAAAAAGGAAAAAAGTTTGATTTCTTGTTATTGGTTTTGCTTTTGTTCTGTGTCTTTCTCTGTGCTCTCTGTGACTCTGTGGTTAGCTCCTCTGGTTTCGGAACACATGCGGGAGCAGCGACGATGAAACGCCGACAAGCTTTTACGCTGGTGGAACTGCTGGTGGCGATGGCCCTGATCATGTTCATCATGGCCATTCTGTCGCAGGCGTTCGTGCAGGCGACCGGCACGTTCCGCAATCTCAAGTCCACCGGCGACATGGCCGAGAAACTGCGCGCCACGACGCAGCTGTTACAGCGCGATTTGTCCGCCGATCACTTTGAGGGCAAGAAGCGCCTCAGCAATCCGAACTTCTGGCTCAACGGCCCGCCGGAGCAAGGCTTCTTCCAGATCTTGCAAGGCAGCGCCGGCACTCCGGAAAGTTTGACCGGCGACGTTCTTGGCATCAATTCGTTTGTCAGCACGAATCACTCGTTGGCGTTCACGATCAAGTTGCGCGGCAATCAGATGGGTGATTTTCCGTCCACGAGTGCTGCCGGCGGCGGCGCCATCCTGAGCGCGATCCCAACCTTCGGACCCACGGAATCGCGCTATCAGACCACATCCGGCGGCGCGTACAACTATCAATGGGCCGAGGTCGCGTGGTTCCTGCAACCGTCCATGAATCTCACCACGGGAGCGCAGGATGCGACGGTTACCGACACCCAAAACATTAATCCTCTCACCGGTCAGCCGTACCAGCCGGTTCCGCTGTGGACGCTCGTGCGCCGTCAACGCCTACTCGTTCCCGACAACAGTTTGGTGCAGCCGGCGCAGCCGATTGCGAACGCCGCGCAGTTCCTGGAGACGAGTTGCTGGCCCAATGGCGCGAACTTGTATTTCAACAATCCCATCGACATCACCGATCCGCAGCGGCGATTCGGCGGTGGTACGGGTGCCTATCAGTCCCTTGTACAGCAGGGGGCGACGGGCGCTCTCGCCGGCGCGGACATTCAGCTGACGGACGTGATCTCGTTTGATGTGCGTTTATTGATCCAGGGGGTGACGCCAGGAGTGAACGCCGCCAGCCCTGATCCCTTCGTGACGCTGTTCGCTCCGCTCCTGACAACGCCGGTCGCCAGCGGTGGCTATCACAACGCCAACCCAGCGTTCCCCATAACCGGCCCGTTGGTCTTCGACACCTGGAGCAGCATCAATGACGGGTTGGGCAACAGTTACGCGCAGTGGAACGTGGGGGGGCAGGCGACGGGCATCCCCTTATGGAACGGAACATCGGGTCCGATTATTCAGGCGATCCAGATTTCGATCCGGATTTGGGACTTGAAGACGAATCAAACGCGGCAGGTGACGATCGTGCAGGCGATGTGATGTGACCGCTTGCGTATCCGCGAGGTCGCAAACGGCCGGCGGAGAGGGTACGCCCATTGAGGGAGTGCAGCTATGCGATTCAATCGAACAAACGAACGGCGCGGCGTCATTCTCTTGGTGGTGCTGTCGTTGTTGACGCTTTTCGCCATTGTCGGCATCACGTTCGTGCTGTACGCCGACAGCGAGGCCACCGCCATGCGCGTGGCGCGCGAGTCGGAGACGGCGCAGCGCGCCGACATGGAGCCGGAACAAGCGCTGGCGATGTTCCTCAGCCAGTTCATCTACGACGTGCCGGATAATGTGGTTGGCGCCGCTTCCGGTCTTCGCGGCCATAGTCTGGCCCGCACGATATATGGCTACAACAACACGATGGTGAACCTCATCCCGTTCAGCGGCGTCGGCCGACTGCACACGGGCGGACCCTACATGAACCCTTATAACATCGACGATTATCTATTGGTGAATTACACTTGGTTCTCGGGCGACGCCTTCGCGCGCGATCCAGAGTGGTATGGAACTGGGCCACAGGCCGCTCCCGGGGCCAGGGCCGCAACCACTCTCTACGTCGGCGGCAACGCTCCTTATACCTATCCCGACCTCAACAACTTCTTCCTCGCCGCCGTGAAGGCGGACGGCACCGTGTTGGTTCCGTCCTTCCACCGACCCTGGTTGTTCAATCCAGGGCAGGCCTTCAACGATATGACCAACCCCAACTGGACCAACCCTCAGGGCAAATACATGACGTTGCGGCCACGCCCTGCCGAGCATCCCAACTTCCCGGCACCGGACGACGCGACCGGCGACGTGAAGCAACTGGTCTGGGCGCCCGGCGGCAACGATAGCATCTGGATGGACATCGGCGCGCCGGTGATGACGGCCCCCGACGGCACGAAATACAAAATGCTGGTCGCTCCGCTCATCATCGATCTCGATGGCCGCATCAATCTGGGCACGGCGGGCAACATCCTCGGACCCGGCAACACACACGTTTCCAATCAGGGCTTCAGCGGCTGGGAGGTCAACCTCGCCAAGGTTCTCTACGGTGATATGCTCCCCCCGACCAACGCTCCGGCGCCGGTCGAATACCAAGGCTTGATTCTGGGCAAGCCCAGCGGTTCCGGCAACACGATTTGGGGCAAGTACGGGATGAACGGCACACCCTCCACGCCCGGAGCGAATGCCCCATCGGGCACGCCCGCCCACTCCTATGCACCAGGCGATGTCAACGGCTTGAATGAGACCACTCCGCCGTACAGCACTCGTCCCGTGCCGCCCGGCATCGCTCCGAACAATGGGGCGGCTCCCATTCCAATCTTCGCACTGTTCCAGCAGGGCTACCTCAGCGGCGGCACGGAACTCACCAATCATCCGCTGCTGTACAATCTGTTCCGGCCATCGTGGTACAACAATACAGACGATCGTCTTTTCCGTCCCGGCGACATGGAACCGCTGCTGCGGCCCAACATGCTCACGAATACGTCGCCCGTGGACGCCGGCAGCTCAGCATTGCTATCCGATTTGATCCGTCTGTGCCCGTCCAACTTCGGACCCAACGCCAGCAGCCCGCGCTTCCGCAACATGGTGACGACGCTGAGCATGGACCTCGGCGTGCCCGGTGTGTCGCCGTACTGGTGGAATGGCATGCCGGCTACATCGTATCTGACGATGAACCCCAATCCGCTGCTCGCCCCGTTGGCGGCCACTCCCGCAGTGTTCCCGGTGCTTCCGCCCACTTACGCGGTCACGAACAACCCCAACTTCCCGAATGCGGCTCCAAATCCCCCCCCGCCCAGCGAGTTCGGACCCGATTGGCGCGCGGTCAGCCCCAATCCGGCTACCTATGCGACGACCAATCTGTTCCCGGGGAACAATCCGTTTCTGTACATGTCGCCAGGAGGCCGCATTCGACTGAATCGTCCGCTGCCGCCTTATCCACACATGGGAGCGGGCGCGACGCCGCCGTACACGAACCAACCGCCGAACAACCCCAGCCCCTACGGCGTCGGCTACAACCTCACACAGGCTCCGATTGCCGCCCAGTTCACCGCGGCGCAAAACGCCCGGCAATCGCTGGCCAACGACATCTATCGCCGCCTGCTGGCCCTCACGGGCGTCGCGCCTGTTGCCGCACCAGCCACACCGCTGTTTACGGACCTCGCTCCGCGCCGCTGGCTCGCTCAACTGGCCGTCAACATCGTCGATTTCATCGACGAGGACGACATTAGCACGCCGTTCAACTTCTACAACACGGCCGACGGCCTGGCTGCCGCCAACATCGGCGCGACGCAGGGCGGCGATGATAACAGTGTCAACATGGTGGCCGCCACTCAGACAGGGGCGAACCCCAACTATTGGGTGTTCGGCACCGAATTGCCCAAGGTGGTCCTGAACGAGGTGTTGGCTGAGGCCACGAATCCCAGTCCGGCGGCTGCGGCTGCGGCTACCGAGAGCGTGAAGGTTTGGCTCGAACTGTTCAACACGATGCCGGCCACGGTGGCGACGAACACGCAACCTCAGGATGCCTTTCGCGTTCCCCTGTACATGACCAATCCCGCCGGCGGCGGTTACAGCCCGTATCGCATCACCATCGCCCAGATGCTGATGAATCAGCCGCCTCCGACGTTCACGATCGCGAACCCGCCACCGATGGGTTCCCCGTTGCCGGACACCAGCGCCAACGTGCTGGGCAAAGCGTTCGTCGCCGGGCCATTGCCTCAAAGCACGACCGATGCGGATTTCGCCAACCCGGTGCCGCTGATGAGCGGCATGGGCAACCAGGCAGCCTTCACGGTGCCGGTATCGGGCAACACCATCAACGCCGGCGTCGATCCGCAGGGGTTCTTTTTGATCGGCCCACCGGCTCCCGGCGCGACGTACCAGGATCCGTTCGTCGCCGCGGCCGGAATGACCCCCGGTGTGCCACCGACCACGCCCACGCTGCGGACGGCGAACGTAATGTACACGCCGACCGCCGTGACCTGGCCCGCCGCCGGAACCACCGACGAGCGGACCACCGGACTAACGGTGATGCTGCGCCGCTTGGCCAATCCGTATCTGCCGTTCAACCCCAGCCCCGTCAACGCGATGGGCGCCGTCGATCCCACCTACAACCCGTACGTGACGGTCGATTACATGCAGAACGTGCCGATCCAGAGCAATGCTACGCTGCCGGCGGTGTACAACTCGCGCGGCAAGACGCAACCTTACGCCGGTCTGACACAGGTTCCGCAGGTTCCGCCAGCGCCAGCAGCCGGAGTACCCCAGGCTCT